>NZ_JBLFFK010000009.1:0-232296 GCF_051400715.1 Neorhizobium descurainiae | reverse complement strand
TTCCAACATGCTTACAGCGCGCAAATATTCCATGCCGGAAGCCTCAAAAAACTTGCCCAATCCTCCAGCTTCGAGCGGCGGCGGAGAACCCGGAACTATCGTGAGGCTACCTCCAAGATTCGGCTGCTGACGATAGATTCTTGATCAGGCATGAAGAGCTCTGGAGGCTTGTCAGGCCTCCGGAAAACCAACCGCCTTGCGCGAACGTAATGGTTCCGGGCCCGCCGAGATCGTTCGCGACATGTGAATCGAGCCTTTCCCAGGCTCAGCCAAGTTCGAGCGTCGTGACGCCGAAAATACCCTGTATTTGCACCGTGGGAGCCCTGCCGCGATACATGCGCGCCGTCGTGAAGCCCTTCGAGAAGCCGAGGCCGGAGAGATGGGCAGAAAACTCCGCCTGCGAGGCAGGGACGTCTATGTGGAGGGTCTCGCCGCCGGCAGCGGCCGGGCTGGCCCTTAGCAGTAGGACCGCAAGGTTAATGTCGTCAGCGAAGAGCGGGCCGACTTTATAGCCGTCGTGACATTGGCGACAGACGGCATAGCCGCTGAGCTTTCCGTCCTCGACGATCGCTTTGGCATATCTCGGCGGGTTCAGCCATTAGGCAAGAAATGCGTCCCGCTGCGACGGAAAGAACTTTCGATCGTAATCGACGACGACAGAGATAAGGTCCGGCGTGATATCGACGACGCGGTTCGTCGCACCGGCTGCGAAACTGCCGCTCCAGCGAAAGGTTTCGTAGACCGGCTCAAATCCCATGCTGCGATAGTTCGCCTGCTGTTCCGGTACCCCGTCGAGGCCTATGGTCCGGCCTTCCAGATGCGCCATTCCGGCATCCCACACCGTCTGTCCATAGCCTTTGCCTCGGAAATCCGGATGCGCGATATAAAGGCCGATGAAGCCGAAATCGGAACCGTAGCGGACGGCCGAGATGCCGGCGGCCATCGCGCCATTCACGAAGCAGCCTATGAACCCCTCCGGGTCGGCGGCATGAAAGGCCGAAGCATCCGCAAGGCCGGGGTTCCAGCCCTCGACCCGCGCCCAGTCCATCAGCGTTTCGACTTCACCGCGTGTCAAAGGGCGGACGAGAGGAAGTGCGGTCATAACGCGGTGAGCTTCCGGGGCTCGAAATCTTCGAGCATCCCTTTATAAGGTTTCGAAACAGGAGAAGCATAAGCACCGCGCTTGGCGGTGGAAAGTCCGAGGGTCACCAGCGCTTCCGCCTGCTTGACCGCTGCCGCAACGCCATCCACCACCGGCACGCCGAATTCGGCGCGAAGATCGGCGGTGAGGTCGGCCATGCCGGCGCAGCCGAGCACGATTGCTTCCGCCTTGTCGTCGCGCAGCGCTGTGGCGATCTCGTTGCGCAATCGGTCGCGGGCATTGGAATCCGGATCTGCGAGCGAGAGAACCGGAATATCGGCGGCGCGTACCTTGGCGTGAGCGGCCATGCCGTAACGGTGGACCAGATGCTCGATCGGCAGGCGTGAGCGTTCCATGGTCGTCACGATGGTGAAGCGCTGCGCGATGAAGGCGGTCGAAGCAAGTGCGGCTTCGCAGATGCCGATCACCGGGATATTTGCGAGCGCTCGCGCGGCGTCGAGGCCGGTATCGTCGAAGCAAGCGATGATCGCCGCATCCGCACCTGCCTTCTCCCCCTTGGCGATCTCCATCAGCAGGCCAGGCACGGCGAAGGCTTCGTCGTAGTAACCTTCGATCGAAGCGGGACCCATGGAGGATGTGACCGCCATGACTTCCGTGCCGGCATTGGCGACCCTCGCCGCGGAATCGGTGATCGTCGCTGTCATGCCGGCCGTCGTGTTGGGGTTCACAACAAGGATGCGCATCGCTTCAGGACCGCTGACGGCGCCGGTTGAGGCGGATGATGAGACCGAGCGTGCCGGCAATGATCATGAAAGAGAAGACAGTGGTCACCGTGCCCAGCGCATAAAGCACCGGGGTCGTGACATTGGTCGTCATGCCGTAGATCTCGAGCGGCAGGGTGTTGAACGTACCCGCCGTCATCAGCGTGCGTGCGAATTCGTCATAGGAAAGCGTGAAGCCGAACAGGCCGACGCCAACGAGACTCGGCGCGATCATCGGCAGCACGACATGCCGGAAGGTCTGCCAGGAGGTGGCGCCGAGATCGCGCGCGGCTTCCTCATAGACCGGCGAAAAGCGGTTGAAGACGGCGAACATGATCAGCACGCCGAAGGGCAGTGTCCAGGTGAGATGCGCGCCAAAGGCCGATGAATACCAGGAAGGTTGCAGGCCTATCTGCTGGAAGAGCACGCCGATGCCGAGCGAGATGATGATCGAGGGCACGACCAGGCTGGCGACGGCCAGATAGAAGAGGGCGGTCGAGCCGAAGAAGCGGCGGCGAAAAGCAAGGCCTGCGAGCAGCGAGACGACCACGGTGACGATCATCACCATCAGCCCCAGCACCAGCGAACGGCGGAAGGAGCCGCCGAAATCGCCGACCGCCTGGGTTTCGAAGAGGTTCGCGAACCAGCGCAGCGACACGCCGTTCAGCGGAAAGGTAAGCCCGCCGTTCGGTCCCTGGAAGGACAGGATCAGGATCGCGGAGAGCGGACCGTAGAGGAACAGCACGAAAACCGCGAAGAAGAGCGCCAGAATGTAGAACTCGCGGGAGCGTTTTTCGGGGTGCATCTCAGAGTTCCTTGCGGATGTCGACGATGCGCAGGATGCCCGCGACCATCAGGAGAACGAGGACCAGCAGCACGACGGCATTCGCCGCTGCGGCCGGATATTGCAAGAGCGACATCTGGTTCTTCATCATCAGCGCCACCGAGGCGCTCTGGCCGCCGGACATGACCTGCACGGTCGAAAAATCCGCCATGACCAGCGTGACCACGAAGATCGTGCCGATCGCCATGCCGGGTTTCGCCAGCGGAATGATGACGTTGGTGAGGATCTGCCAGCTTGACGCGCCTGCGTCGCGAGCGGCTTCGACCAGCGACTTGTCGATGCGCATGAGGGTGTTGAAGATCGGCGTCACCATGAACAGCGTGTAGAGGTGCACCATGGCGAGCACGACGGCGAAATCCGAATAGAGCAGCCATTCGACCGGTTCGGAAATGATGCCGGCATTCATCAGCGTCGAATTGACGAGACCGTTACGGCCGAGCACCGGAATCCAGGAGATCATCCGGATGATGTTGGAGGTCAGGAACGGCACGGTGCAGACGAGGAAGAGCACCATCTGCATGGCCGTGGTGCGGATGTGGAAGGCCAGGAAATAGGCAACCCAGAAGCCGACGAAAAGCGTGATCGCCCAGACGAGAAATGCGAATTTCAGCGTGTTGAGATAGGTTTTCCAGGTGACCCAGGATCCCAGCGTTTCCGTGTAGTTCATCGTCAGGAAATCCGGGTACATCTGAGCGAAGTCGTAATCCCAGAAACTGACCACGGCGATCATCAGGATCGGCACCAGCAGGAAGCCGCCGAGGATCAACGTCAGCGGCGCTGCCTGCAGGTAGGAAATCAGCGCCGGCGGCACGCGGAAGCTTCTCGCCCGCGCATCTTCGATCTTGTCCGTTTCCGAGGATGTCATCGTCGCCATTGTCCGGCTTCTCCGGTGGTTTTAACCCTCATCCGCCCTGCCGGGCCCTTCTTCTCCCCGTCGCGACGGGGAGAAGGTTAGGTGAGGGGCAATTGATCACGCCGCGATGAACTCGTTCCAGCGGCGGACCATGTAGCGGTCTTCGTCCATGACCGAGTTCCAGCAGGCGACCTTGCCCATGCGCTCTTCGAACGAACCGCCGTCGCGAACCGCACCTGCCTTTTCCATGATCTTGCCGTCCGGGGCGACGATATCGCCCTTGGCCGGCTTGCCTTCCACCCAGAAGCCCCATTCGTCTTCGCTCATGTGCTGCTTGGCGGTTTCCATGGCCGCCGAATAGTAGCCCTGGCGGTTGAGATAGGCGCCGACCCAGCCCGACGTGTACCAGTTGATATATTCATAGGCGGCATCGAGCTTCGCGCCGGAGAGATGTGCGGCCAGCCCAAGGCCGCCACCCCAGGAGCGATAGCCTTCCTTGAGCGGCTGGTATTTGCAGGCGATACCCTTGGAACGGACCGCGGCGACGGCCGGCGACCACATGGACTGGATGACGACTTCGCCGGAAGCCATGAGGTTGACGCTCTCGTCGAAGGATTTCCAGAAAGCGCGGAACTGGCCGTCCTGTTTGGCCTTGATCAGGAAATCAATCGTCTTGTCGATCTCTTCCCGGGTCATGTTGCCCTTGTCGGCATATTTGATGTTGCCCATGGCTTCCATGATCATCGCGGCGTCCATGATGCCGATCGACGGGATGTTCAGGATCGAGGTCTTGCCTTTGAATTTCGGGTCCATGATGTCGGCCCAGGTCGAAATCTCGCGGCCGACGAGGTCCGGGCGGATGCCGAGCGTATCGGCGTTGTAGATGGTCGGAACCATGGTGAACCACTGGGTCTCGCCCTTCGCGAAGGTCTTGACGCCGGGACCTTCGACGAAACCGACCGTATGCGGCGCGGTGCCCTGTGCGATGACGCTGTCCGGCTTCAGCTTGCCCGTTTTGAAGAGCGGCACGATCTTGTCGTAGTATTTGAGCTTCTTGGTATCCATCGGCTGGATGACGCCTGCCGGATAGACCTTCTTCAAGATCCAGTATTCGATGTCGGCAATATCGTAGGAGTTCGGCTGGGTGACGGCGCGCTGGGCGGCGGCGTCGGAATCGGTCGCCGTCATTTCGAGCGTGATGCCGAGATCGGCCTTGCACTTCTCGGCAATCGCATTGAGGTTCGAAACGCCGGTGCCGAACTGGCGCAGCGTGATCGGGTTCTGCGCCCAGATGGTCGGAAAACCGGTGATGGCGCCGGAACCGGCCGCAAGACCGGCCGCGGCGGACGCGGTTTTCAGCAGGTTGCGGCGTGAAATTCCCTTGGTCGTCTTTTTGGTCTCGGTCATTGCCTTGTTCTCCTCTGGTTTGAGATTTTGTGGCTGACGTCAATGCTTGAGGCGGCCAAGGACGGTGGCGTCCTCGCGGCCCCAGGACAGCGGGATCGCCTCTCCGACCTTGACCGGATTGGCGAAAAAGGCGGTGTCGCTGAGGATGGCGGTGAAATCCTCGATGCCGGCGCCGTTGACGCTCAGCTTCACCGAAGAGCCGCGATACTCGATGTTGGATACCGATCCGGTAAAGCCGAGACCCTTCTCCGGCGGCTCGCCAATGCACACGTGGTCGGTGCGTATGGCGATGTCAGCCGTATCGGTGAGGCCCGCCGCGTTGCCGCCGGTCGCGAGGAATTCACCGCCGGCCGGCACGGAGAGCCTCAATTCGTTGCCGTCACTTCCGGTGACGCGGCCCGAGATGACATTGTGATCGCCCATGAAGCGGGCGACGAAGGCGGTGGCCGGCTTCTCGAACACCATCCGCGGATGCGCCGCCTGCTCGATGCGGCCGTCGTTCATGACGACGATCAGGTCGGCAAGCGCCATCGCCTCTTCCTGGCTGTGCGTCACGTGCACGAAGGTGATGCCGAGCGATGTCTGCAGCTTCTTGAGTTCGGCGCGCATGCGAATCTTCAGGAACGGGTCGAGTGCCGAAAGCGGCTCGTCGAGGAGCAGCGCTTCCGGATCGGTGATGAGGGCGCGGGCAAGCGCCACACGCTGCTGCTGGCCTCCGGAAAGCTGGGCCGGGCGGCGTGTTGCATAGGCTTCGAGTTGCATGAGCCGCAGCATGTCCATCGCCTTGGCCCGGCGCTCGTCCTTTTCCACTCCCTTCATCTTCAGGCTGAAGGCGACGTTGTCGACAAGGTCGAGATGGGGGAAGAGCGCATAGGATTGGAACATCATCGCCGTGCCGCGCCTGGCGGGCGGCAGGTCGGTCACGACCGCGTTGCCCAGACGGATATCGCCGGAGGAAAGGCTCTCGTGGCCGGCGATCATCCTCAGCGTCGACGTCTTGCCACAACCCGAGGGGCCGAGCAGGCAACAATAGGTTCCGGCAGGAATTTTCAGGCTGATCGAGTGAACGGCAGTCGTCGTACCATAGATCTTGGAGACAGAGACAATGTCGATTTCGGCAGCTTTGCTCATCCGGCGCTCCCTTGCGTCGGATATTGCAATGCATCAGGCGTGCCAGTTCCGCTAAACCTCTAACGATACTGGCCTTTATTTCCATAGACGTCCCGCGGGCCCGCTGGAATGCGTAAAAATCGTGCGATCGTTTTCGATGATATGGGTAAATCGTATGCAATCCCTGGATTCGATCAAAGACAACTCTATTGGCTTTTTGTGATCACTCAGGGTACAAAGGTCCCGCAGCGGATCACACCATGAATATCAATGAAAAAATCATCTTTACCGAGACCGCATCCGAGGACCGCTCGCTGGCGATCCGGGAAGCGCTTCGCAACGCGATTGTCGATCGCCGCCTGGCGCCGGGAACGAAGCTCTCCGAAAGCGAGGTTGGCTCTCTTTTCGACGTGAGCCGCACGGTCGCACGATCTGCACTCCAGATGCTTGCCTTCGAAGGCCTGGTGAGAACCGAGCGCAATCGCGGCGCATTCGTTTCCAACCCCTCCCCGGAGGAGGCGAAACAGATCTTCGCTTCCCGCCGGTTGATCGAGCCAGGGATCGTCGCGGCGGCCATCGACCGCATCACCTCCACCGACATCGAACAGTTCCGCCGCCAGCTCGAGGAAGAAGAGCGCTACATGAACGAGCGAGGCCCCGCCGCGCGGCGCGCCGAGATCAAGGCGTCGGGCGATTTTCATCTCATGCTGGCCTCGGTCGCAGGCAACGTCATCCTGCAGAAATTCATGGACGAACTCGTCGCGCGCTCCTCACTGGTCATCGCGCTCTACGGCAGGTCCGGCGTGTCGAGCTGCGGGCATTCGGAACATTTCGCCATTCTCGAAGCTCTCGAAAAAGGGGAGGGCGGACGGGCGGCCGAACTGATGGTCCATCACATCGATCATATCGAGGCCGATCTCGACCTTCAGCCCAAGCAGGGCCTGGGTCTCAAAGATGCGCTCTCGCTGATCTAATCTTGTCGCGAATGCTGCATCAAGGTCCCTTGATTTTCCTGCCGAAGCTGTTAAACGTTTAACGGTAAAACGTTTAACAGCGGGGCAACGGTGAGCCGAAAGCGAGCCACATTGAAGGAAGTCGCGGAGAAAGCGGGTGTGTCCATCGCCACCGTCTCCAACGTCTTCAGCGGCCGAAAGCCGGTGAACGACGATCTGCGCATCAAGGTGGAGAAGGCCGCGAAGGAGCTGTCTTATCAGGTCGACCGCGCGGCCTCGCAGCTGAAGTCGGGCCGAGCCAGGGTTGTCGGTGTGCTCGTGCCGGATCTCGATGACACGTTCTTCACCTCGCTGATCTCCCGCATCGAGGTGATGGCGCTGAAAGACGGCTATGATGTCATCGTCGCGAGTTCCCGTGACGATAAGCAACTGGAGGAGTCGCGGCTGCAGACGCTGCTCGGCTGGCGGCCCTCGGGGATCATCGCCGTGCCGTGCTCGGATACGGTGCCGGCCATCCTTTCGCGTGAGGTGGGCCACCTGCCGATGGTTCTCGTCGACCGCGTCATGCCGAAATCGGCCGCTGCCGACACCGTGACGATCGACAATTTCGAGGCGGGCGAGATTGCCGCCCGCTATCTGGTCGAGATGGGGCATTCGGATATCATCCTTGCGGCCTCCCATCTCGATATCGCACCGATCCGGGAGCGCGTAAGGGGCGCGACCTTGGTCGTTGAACAGATGCTCGGTCGCACGCCCGCGGCGATCGGACTGGGCTCGAATGCCGAACGCGGTGCGGAACTTTTCACCCACTGGCTCGAACGTCATCCGTTGCCGTCGGCGGTTTTTGCGCTCACCAACGTTACGACGCTCGCGGTGCTGACGGCGCTCGCCCGACAGCGGATCGACATTCCGGACCAGGTCTCGGTCATCGGCTTCGACGATTACACCTGGATGAGCGCCCGCAAGACGGCGCTGACGGCCATCCGTCAACCGGTCGATGAGATTGCGCGCGTCGCGTGGGAGCGGCTGCAGAGGCGGATCGCCGGCGACGCTGCCGATCCTTATCCCAGCATTCTGAATACGAGCCTGCAGGTCCGGGATTCCACGCGCCGGCTCGTTCCATCTCCCGCCGAGGAGCTTCTCAAGGGAGTGGAAGAGCAGGGTGCCGACCCTGCAGCAGATGCGGTCAAGGACCGGCCGAACAGCATTCACTAGGCGCCGGACGAGAAAGCGCCAGCAAAAACACATCCGAATGGGAGGAGCATTTTGCGTTTGAACAAGATCACCGAAGCGGTGCCATTCCTCGCGCCGGTGCAGATACTGATCCTCAGTGTCATCGTCATACCGTCGCTTTACGTCGTATGGCTCAGCCTCCATGCCTCCAGCTTCGGCCAATCGGCGGCCTTCGTGGGGCTCGACAACTATATCAAGGTGCTGACCGACCCGGCCTTCATGCTGGCGCTCGGCAATACGGTCCTGATCGTTATTTTCGCCGTGCATCTGGAACTGGCGCTCGGGCTTGGGATGGCGCTGCTCTTCGCAAGCGGCCTGCCATGCCGCCGCATCCTGCTCGTCGCGGTGCTGGCTCCCTATGCGGTCAGCGAAGTCATCGCGGTTGCGATGTGGCGTTTCCTCTTCGATCCCGACGTCGGCCCCGTGACGGCCGTTCTGACCTCACTCGGCCTGCCGATGCTCGATTGGTCCTTCGAGCCGTCGCATGCGCTGATCATGATCGGTCTTCTGACGATCTGGCTGCATCTGCCTTTCACCTTCATCATCCTTTACGCGGCGCGTCTTGCAATCCCGAAGGATCTTTACGAAGCCGCCCGCATCGACGGCGCGACGCCGTTCGCCGCTTTCCGTCGCGTAACCATGCCGTTGCTTGGCCCCGCGATCGTGGTGGCGCTCCTCTTCCGCTATATCTTCGCCTTCCGGATCTTCTCCGAAGTCTGGCTGATGACCCAGGGAGGGCCGGCCCGCTCGACGGAAGTGGTCGCCGTCTATCTCTACCAGGAAGCCTTCAGCTTCAATGCGTTCGGCACCGCTGCCGCAACCGCGTGGATCATGGTGCTCGCGTCGCTGCTCTTGGCGACCGGTTATGTCTTCCTTCTTCGCAAACAGGTGGCCGGCAATGCGCACTGACAAGCTCGCCATCGGTTTCGGAAAAACGGTCGCCGTCGTGGTGATCCTCGCCTGGTCGCTGTTTCCGATCGCCTTCATCGTCATGTCCTCCTTCAAGCCGGGACAGGACATTTTCGCGGTGCCGCCGAAATTCGTCTTCTCGCCGACCTTCCAGCACTATATCGAACTCTGGAACGGCTGGGGCGTCTTCTTCGACGGGCTCTTGAACAGCACCATCATCACGGCAGGCGCGACGGTTCTTGCGATCACCACCAGCACGGCGGCCGGTTACGTCTATTCGCGCTACAGCAGCCGGATGCTCAATGCGAGCGTGATGTTCCTGATCGTCGTGCGTCTCATCCCGCCGATCGTCGTGACGCTGCCGCTCTTCCCGATCATCAACGCGATCGGTCTCAACGACACGCATATCGTGCTGATGGTGCTTTATGCGACCTTCTTCGTATCGCTCGGCACGGTGCTGATGCGCACCTTCATCGACCAGATTCCGCGCGAACTCGACGAGGCCGCGCAGATCGATGGGGCGGGGCGCCTGACGATCCTGAGAAGGGTCATCGTGCCGCTCGCCGCACCGGGCATCCTGGCGGTGGCCGTCTTCGTCGTCGTGTTCGCCTGGAACGAGTTCCTGTTCGCCTTCATCTTCACCGCGACCCGCGCCAAGACCGCGCCTTTGGTGATCTCCGAAATGATCGGATCGATCGACGGCGTCGATTGGGGCGTGCTGTTTGCCGCCTCGACCGTCCAGCTCATCCCGGTCCTGCTCTTCGTCATCTTCATGAACCGCTATCTCGTGGCCGGCCTGACCGCCGGCGCGACAAAGGGGTAGCCACACTGTCTGCAAGGGAGGAAAATTATGTCAGACAACGTATTGAACAACATCACGCGGCGCGGCTTTCTCGGAACCGCGATCGGCGGTGCGGCAATGTTGGCCGCCGGCCCGTCCTTTGCCGCCGGCAAGACGCTCAACGTCCTGAGCCACAAGGTGCACCAGACGGTGCTCGGCTCCGGCGACGGCGATCTGCTGAAGGATTGGAAGTCGTCAAATGATGCGGACATCGTCTGGACGACGTTCGATTCCAATCCGCTTCAAGACCGCCTTTTCCGCGAGGCAAGCCTCAACGCCACCGATTTCAACGTCGGCTACATTATCGACAACCGGCCGACCAAGCAGATTGCGGCCATGTTCGAGCCGCTCGACGATTACCTGAAGAAGGATGCGATCGAGGATTTCGACGACGTCGCTCCCGGCCTGGTTCAGGGCATGACGGTCGACGGCAAGCTGACCGGCATCCCCGTCCGCCATGCGACCCAGGGCCTCTTCTATAACGAAGCGCTTCTGGAAGAGCAGGGCATCAGCGCGCCGCCGACCACGCTGGAAGAACTCGTCGAGCAGGCCCAGAAGCTTACTTTCACCTCCAAGGCCGGCACGCCGGTCGCCGGCATGGTTCTGGCGAGCGATCTCGCGGTTTTCCCGGTCATGTTCGCGCGTGCCTTCGGCGGCGATTTCATCAGCGCCAAGTTCGAGCTGCTGCCCAATCCAGAGGCGATGGAAAAAGGCCTCAGCGTATTGGCCAAGATGTTCGAGGCGGGCAATCTGCCGCGCAGCTACGCGACCACCAAGAACGACGACCAGGTGACCTGGCTGCAACAGGGGCGTGCCGCCTTCACGGTTCTGCCGTTCGCGCGTTTCGCGCAATTGAACAACAAGGAGCAGAGCAAGTTCCCCGGCAAGATCAAGGCCATCGAGTTCCCCGTCTCGGCGGACTTGAAAGGCAAGGTGCCGATGTCCTCCATCGTCGAAGCCTGGGGCATGGTCATTCCGGCGAACTCCAAGGACAAGGATCTGTCCTGGAAGTTCATCAAGGAAGTATCCAGCAAGCGCGCAACCCTCGGCATGGCCAAGAACGGCAATGGTCCGGTGCGCGTCTCGACCTATGCGGATCAGTCCTTCGCCGCAAATAACCCGGTCGCCGCCGTCGAGGCCGCCGTGCTGAAGAATGCCCGCGGGGCCTTCCCGCCCTTCCCGGAAGCGGCGCGCGCTCAGTCGATCTTCCTTGAAGAGGTTCAGCTTGCTGTTCTCGGCCGCAAACCGGTGAAGGAGGCGGTCGCGTCCATCGCCACACGCGTGAAGCCCTTGATCCAGGCTTGATTTCCAAACGAGCCGTCCGCGCGGCAGACGCCCGGACGGAAATACGGCACGAACGATACGGGCCGTGATGGCCCTTCCACGAAAGAGACCAGACTATGCTGAACGCCACCACCCGATCGATCCAGGAACCTGCCCGGGCAACGCCCATCATGGCGGAATATGACGTGCTTGTCGTCGGAGGCGGCCCCGCCGGTCTGACCTCGGCGCTTGCGGCCGCCGAAGACGGGCTTCGTGTGGGCCTCGTCGAAAGCCGCAGCTTCGTCGGCGGCAACATGACCATCGGCCTGCCGGTGCTCGGCTTCCTCGGCCAAAAAGGCAATCAGATCATCGAGGGCCTGCCACAGAAGTTCATCGACCGGTTAAAGGTGCGCAATGCCGCGAGCGAGCATCGGCCATGCCCGCTGCACATGGGCATCACACTGGTGGAGCCGGAAGCGGTGAAGACGGTGGCGCTGGAAATGCTGACCGAGGCCGGCGTCGAGGTGCTGTTCTATACGTTCTGCGCGGGTGTAGTCATGGATGGCGACACGATCCGCGGCATCATCACCGAGAGCAAGAGCGGCCGCGGCGCCATCCTCGGCAAGGTCGTGATCGACTGCACCGGCGATGCGGACGTCGCCTATCGCGCCGGCGTACCTTGCGAGAAGGGCAATGAGCATGGTGGCATGCAGCCGCCGACGTTGATGTTCTGCCTTGCCGGCGTCGATACCGAGAAGCTGCGGCTGAGCATCGCCAACCAGCCGCCGCAGGCCCGCACCTATCTGACCGACTTCATCCCGGCGGAATATTTCGGCCAGAACAACCAGTTCATCATCGTGGGCCTGCGCGAACTGATCGCCAAGGCTCAAGACGAGATGGGGCTGAAGATCCCCAATGAGCGCACGATCATCATCACCGGGCTCAAAGCCGGCGAGGTGTGGATCAACATGACCCGCGTCAAAGGGGTCGACGGCACCGAGGCGGCGAGCCTGACGACGGGCGAGATCGAGGCGCGGGCGCAGATCGACGACATCGTCACCTACCTGATCAACTACGTTCCCGGTTTCGAGAACGCCTACTTCACCAAGACAGCACCGTTCCTCGGCATCCGCGAGACGCGCCGTATCATCGGCGAATACGTCATGACACGGGAGGACGTGCTCGGCTGCCGCCATTTCGACGACGCGATCGCGGTGGCAAGTTATCCAATCGATATCCACCGGCCGGCCGACGACGGCTGTACGCTGATCTGGTGCGGCGACTGCTACGACATTCCCTACCGATCGCTGATCCCGGCCAAGGTGAAGAATCTGATCGTCGCGGGCCGGGCGATCTCCACAACTCACGAGGCGATGGGCGCGATCCGCGTCATGGCGACCTGCATGGCGATGGGTGAGGCCGCAGGCCGTGCCGCCAAGATCTCCGTGCGTGGCAACCGCGCGCCTGCCGATATCGACGTGAAGGAGCTCCGCCGGCAGCTGATCGCCAAGGGCGCCTATCTGCGCACCAAGGACAGCGCCGAGCGCGCCCGGGAGCTGGAAGACGCCTGAGAGCGTCTCCCGACCTCACCGCATGAATTGAGCAAGGAATGACATGAGACAGGAACTCTCCGGAAAGGTCGCAGCTGTTACCGGCGCTGCCTCGGGTATCGGCCGGGAATGCGCCAGGTCCCTATTGCGTGAAGGTGTCGGCGTCGCGCTTGTCGACAGAGCGACGGATGCGCTTGAAGCACTGAGTGCCGAACTGGGGCCGAACGCTTTTCCGATCGCGGTCGATCTCACCGACGCCGCGAGCGTTTCCACGATGATGCCGCAGATCCTCGAGCGGTTCGGAAAGCTCGATATCTTCCATGCCAATGCCGGCGCCTATATCGGCGGCGAGGTCGTCGATGGCGATCCCGATGCCTGGGATCGCATGCTCAATCTGAACGTCAATGCGGCTTTCCGGTCCGTGCAGGCGGTCCTGCCTCACATGGTGGAGCGAAAGACCGGCGACATCATCATGACGAGCTCGATCGCCGGCCTCGTCCCGGTCGTCTGGGAGCCCATCTATACGGCGTCCAAACATGCCGTGCAGGCCTTCGTTCATACGCTACGGCGCCAGGTTGCCAAGCATGGCATCCGTGTCGGTGCGGTGGCGCCCGGCCCGGTCATCACCGCATTGATCAGCGATTGGCCGCAAGCGAAGCTCGATGAGGCAATCGCCGCCGGAGGTCTGATGGAGGCGACGGAAGTCGCCGAAGCGGTGATGTTCATGCTGTCCCGGCCGCGCAACATCACCATCCGCGATCTCGTCATCCTGCCTCTCAGCACGGATCTTTGACCATGAGTTCTTTCTTCGTTGGCATCGATGTGGGAACGGGCAGCGCCCGCGCCGGAATATTCGACCGCAATGGCGTCATGGTCTCGACGGCGAAGCGTGACATCGCGCTTTACCGGGAAGGCGCCGACATCGCCGAACAATCCAGCAACGATATCTGGCGGGCGGTTTGCGCCAGCGTCCGCGAGGCGCTGGATGCCGCCGGCCTTTCCGGCCAGGATATCGGCGGCATCGGCTTCGATGCCACCTGCTCGCTGGTCGTGTTGGGCCAGGGCGGGCGGCCCTTGCCTGTCGGAGCATCCGGCGACCCGGAGCGCAATATCATCGTCTGGATGGATCATCGCGCGCTTGACCAGACCCGACGGATCAACAAGACAGGCCATGCGGTGCTGAACTATGTAGGCGGCACGATCTCGCCGGAGATGGAAACGCCAAAGCTCCTGTGGCTCAAGGAGAACCTGCCTGATAGCTATAACGCGGCATGGCAGTTCTTCGATCTGGCCGATTTCCTCACCTGGCGGGCGACAGGGAGCCTTGCGCGCTCCGTCTGCACGGTCACCTGCAAATGGACCTATCTGGCGCATGAGAAGCGCTGGGACGAAACTTATTTCCGGGAGATCGGACTTGCCGATTTGGCGGATGACGGTTTTGTACGGATCGGCACAGAGATTGTCGAGGCCGGATCGGCACTGGCGAGCGGACTGACGCTTGAGGCGGCCGAAGAACTCGGGCTAAGGCCCGGCACGCCGGTCGCTAGCGGGCTGATCGACGCCCATGCAGGCGGCGTCGGATCGACGGGCGGAGCCGGCGGACAGGGCTCGGTCCTGACACGCATAGCCTATGTCTTCGGCACCTCCGCCTGCACGATGGCGAGCAGCAGCGAACCGCTCTTCGTGCCTGGTGTCTGGGGACCCTATTATTCGGCGATGGTCCCGGGGCTCTGGCTCAGCGAAGGTGGGCAATCGGCAGCGGGTGCCGCCATCGATCACCTGATCGCTTTTCATCCGGCAGCCTCAGACGCCCGGCACAAGGCTACGGCCGTGGGCATGTCTCTGCCCGAATGGCTGGCCGAAGAAGCGAAGAAAGCCGCTCCTTCCTTTTCGGGAGCTGCTCGGTTGGCCGGCTCCATCCATGTCGTACCGGATTTTCTCGGCAATCGCTCGCCCTTTGCCGATCCGGATGCTCGCGGCCTGATCGCGGGTCTTGGCCTGGAAAGCGACATAGAAAGTCTCGTCTCGCTGTATGTCGCCGGCATTCTCAGCCTCGGCTACGGTCTTCGCCAGATCATCGCCGCAAGCCGTGAGCGCGGTGCGACCATTGATGCGATCACCTTGAGCGGCGGGGCAGGACGGCACCCGCTCATTCGCCAACTTCTCGCAGACAGCACGGGTCTTCCGATACTGGTTTCCAGGGAAAGCGAGCCGGTTCTGCTCGGTTCGGCCATGCTCGGCGCCGTTGCCGGCAAGACCTATCCCAGCGTGGAAGCGGCCATGACCGCGATGTCCGCGATCACCGCGGAGTTCAAGCCGGCTGGCGGTGAGATTGCCGCGCTGCACGAGCGCCGCTTCGCGGCGTTCGAAGCGCTCCAGACGGCAGCGCGATCGCTCTGAGAAGAAAGAAGAGAGAGGAAGATGGCAGGTTTGCGTTTGACCGGGCTCAAGAAGAGCTTCGGATCAGTCGACATCATCAAAGGCGTCGATATCGATATCAAAGACGGCGAATTCGTCGTTTTCGTCGGCCCGTCGGGCTGCGGCAAGTCCACGCTTCTGAGGATGATCGCCGGTCTCGAGGAGATAACGGGAGGCGAGCTCCGTATCGGCGATAGGCTGGTCAACGAGGTGCAGCCGCGCGAGCGCGGCATCGCCATGGTCTTCCAGTCCTACGCGCTCTACCCCCATATGACGGTCTATGAAAACATGGGCTTCGGGCTTTCGCTCAACAAGACGCCGAAGGCGGAACTGGACGCAAGGGTGCGCGAGGCGGCGCGCATTCTGCAGATGGAGCACCTCCTTGAGCGCAAGCCGAGCCAGCTCTCCGGCGGCCAGCGCCAGCGCGTTGCGATCGGACGGGCGATCGTCCGCAAACCTGACGTCTTCCTGTTCGACGAGCCGCTTTCGAACCTCGATGCGGCGCTGCGCGTCGATATGCGCATGGAGCTTGCCAAGCTGCATCGCGATCTCGGTTCGACGATGATCTATGTGACCCACGACCAGGTCGAGGCGATGACGCTCGCCGATAAGATCGTCGTGCTCGAAGGCGGCACCGTGCGCCAGATCGGCGCGCCAATCGACCTCTACAAGAACCCGGCCAACAAATTCGTCGCCGGCTTCATCGGCTCGCCGAAGATGAACTTTCTGCCCGTGAAGGTCGAAGGTGCCGATGGCGATACGGTCCGGGTGGCTTCTGGATCGATTGCTCCCGTTGCTGTCAAAGGACGGGGGTTTTCGATCGGCGATAGCGTCTGGCTCGGTATCCGGCCGCAATATCTGACACCCGGCAAGGTGCAGGGCGGGCAAGGGTCCGTCGGCGGCAAGGTGACAATGGTCGAACGGCTCGGCACCGAGACGATCATTGGCTTTGAGACGCGTTCCGGTGAAAAGGTCATTGCCGCTCTTCCTCAGGATGCGGAGTTCGCGATCGACCATCAGATCGAATTTTCGTTCGATCCGGCCATGGCGCATGTCTATCCGTCGGATTGATCGAGGGCGTGCGATCTCGCCTCATGCCTGCCGTTGAGCTTGTGGCATGCGTCTCCCGACAAGAACCGGCGGCTGCTTCGTGAGGCTCGCCGGTTCATCTCATCAGGCTCAGGCATGTCGCATCAGGTTGGCCTTCATTTTCGCGAGCAGGCTGTTGATCTTGTCCTGCAGTTCGGGCGTTCCCATGACAGTCGGGTAGGAGATCGCCACGCCGATGACCTCGCCGGTTCCAGGATCGCGGAAAGCGATGCCTTCCGACGACACGCCGTCGTAAGAATCGTTCGTCGAATGAGAGCGCCCTGTCTCGTGGATGGTCCGGATGCGCGCCAGCAGTTCCTCGTGATTTTGCGGAGCCCTGGTCGTCACGAAGGGCAATTGATCCGGAACGCGCAATTTCCATTCCTCCTCGTTCAGCAGCGCCAGCATGGCGCGGCCGTTGGAGGTCGCGTGCGGCCAGGCGCGGTATCCCGGCGTTGACGTGATGGCAAGTGGGCTTGAGCCGCGCACCATGCGCAGTACGACAAGCTGATGCCCGTCGAACACCGTCACATAGGCCGTGTGGCCGCCGACGGCGCAGACCTCCTCCAGTTCGGTGCTCACCAGATCCAGGAAATTGTGGTTCGAACGGCAGATTTGGCCAAGCTCGAAGAGCCGGATGCCGGGTGTGTAGAGGCGCGTCACCGGATCGAAGTCGAGGATGCCGTTTTCCCGCAAGGTTTTCATCACGCGTGAGGCCGTGGCCTTCGGACAGCCGGTCCGACGTGCCAGTTCCGCCTGCGACAGCGAAGGCTCGGCCAGCGAGAAGCAACCGAGAATGGATATGGCGTCTTCAAGCGAGCTCATTCTTCATCCTATGCGCGAAATCGCTTTTGTATAGTTCCATTATTGGAACTCATTGTCAAATATGAAACTTGTTCTGGACTCCCTGAAAATTGCCGCCTATAAAGAGATCAAAATACTTCATGCTTAAAAAAGCGGCGGAACAGGGCAGATCGGCAGATCGATTCCTCTTGAGAGAGGCATTTCCCATTCGCACGCCGGGCGCACAGAACCCGAGATGAGTAGCCATGCATGCCGCCGGAAATGGTGGGCTGTATCGGGCCGTTGCGATCCATCGGCTTTTGCGTATTGGGGAACATGTGAATGCACCAGACTTCCAGGAATTTCCGCGCCGGCGTCGATATCGGGGGCACCTTTACCGATTTCATCCTGTTCGATGAGCAGGCAGCAGCCATCCGGCTGCACAAGTGCCTGACAACGCCGAAGGATCCGTCGCAGGGCGCGTTGGGCGGCCTTGCCGATCTGATGAAGGCCGGGGAAATCTCGGTCGCCGACCTTTCGGAGATCGTCCATGGCACGACGCTCGTCACCAATGCCGTCATCGAACGCAAGGGTGCATCGGTCGGCCTCATCACCACCGAAGGGTTCCGCGACGTCCTGGAGATCGGCACCGAGCAGCGCTACGACATCTACGATCTTTTCCTGACTTTCCCGGATCCGCTGGTCAGCCGCTCGCGCCGCATCGAGATTTGCGAGCGCATCGGCGCCGATGGCGGCGTCATCAAGCCGCTCGACGAAGTTTCGGTCCTGCGCGCCGTCAAGAAACTGGCGGCGGACCGGGTCGAGGCGATTGCCGTCTGCCTGATGCATTCCTACCGCAACCCTTCGCATGAGAAGCGGGTGCGCGAGATCATCAGGCAGCACTATCCGGATATTTCCGTTTCCATTTCTTCGGAGGTCGTGGCCGAGATTTCCGAATACCAGCGTTTCGTCACCACCTGCGCCAACGCCTACGTGCAGCCGCTGATGGACCGTTATCTGCGCCGCTTCGAGAAGGAGCTTGCCGCCCGCGGCTTCAAGGGCGCTTTCCGGCTGATGCATTCGGCCGGCGGTCTGGTTTCGGTCGACGAGGCTCGCGAATTCCCGATCCGCCTTTTGGAATCCGGCCCGGCCGGCGGTGCGCTTGCGACCGCCTGGTTCGGCAAGGCCGCCGGTCAGGAAAACGTCATTGCCTTCGACATGGGCGGCACGACGGCCAAGGCCTGCATGATCGAAAACGGCATGGCCCATATTGCTTCCTATCTCGAAGCCGGCCGCATGCGGCGCTTCAAGAATGGCTCCGGCCTGCCAATCAAGGCACCGGTTGTGGACATGATTGAGATCGGCGCGGGCGGTGGCTCGATCGCCGCGATCGACGAGGTCGGCCTCCTGCAGGTCGGGCCGCATTCGGCGGGCGCTTCTCCGGGGCCTGCCTGCTACGGCGCCGGCGGCACCAAGCCGACCGTCACGGATGCCAGCGTTGCACTCGGCTATTACGACCCGGCCTTCTTCCTCGGCGGCCGCATGACGCTCGATCTCGACGCCGCCGAGAAGGCTTTGAAGACGATCGCAGAACCGCTTGGCATCTCGACCGTCGAGGCCGCCTGGGGCATTCATCAGGTGGTTGGCGAAAACATGGCAAGCGCCACCCGCATCCATCTCGTCGAAAAGGGCAAGGATCCGCGCGGCTATTCGATGATCGGTTTCGGCGGCGCGGGGCCGGCCTTTGCTGCCCGCGTTGCCCGCATTCTCGGCGTGTCCGAGGTCATCATTCCGCAGGCGAGCGGCGCTGCATCCGCATTCGGCTTCCTGACGGCGCCGCTTTCCTTCGATCTCGTTCGCTCGCGGCCGATGGAGCTCTCGCCGGATTTCGATGCGGCCTCCCTTAACGCCGCCTTCGGTGAACTTGCCGAAGAAGGCAAGTCGAAGCTGCTTTCCGCCGGTGCAAAGGCTGAAGACATCATCATCGAACGCACTGCGGACATGCGGCTTGTCGGCCAGCTCCATGAGATCAATGTGCCGGTCCCGGCCGGCGAACTCGGCGCCGGCGCTTACGGCGCGATCCGCAAGGCCTTCGAAGACGTCTATGCGGCCCGCTACACCCGCGTGCCGGCGGAAGCCGAGCTCGAAATCCTTTCTTTCCGCGTTCGCGTGAGCGGTGCGACACCCGAGCTCTCGATCCGCCAGGCCGATATCGCGGCCTCTAGCGACGGCGCGCTCAAGGGCTACCGCAAGTGCTATTTCGGCGAAGGTTTCGTCGATGCGGGCATCTACGACCGCTACAAGCTGACATTGGGCATGACGGTTCAGGGGCCTGCGATCATCGAGGAGCGTGAGTCGACGACGATCGTTCCGCCCGGCGACGTGCTGACGGTCGATGCCGCCGGCAACCTGCGCATCAAGATCGCGACCATCGGCAAGGGGCTGGCTCTCGTGACGCCTCAGATGACGAAGCTGGAAGCGATCGAAAAGATCGAATCCGATCCAATTGCGCTTGAGATCATGTGGAGCCGCCTGGTCACCGTCGCGGAAGAGATGTGGCACACGGTCTGCCGGACAGCCTATTCGCTGATCATCTCGGAATCCCAGGATTTCGGCTGCTCGATCCTCGATGCGACCGGTGAAACGCTGGCGCATTCGGCCCGCGTCATGCCGGTCTTCAATCTGACGCTGCCGATGGTCGTGAAGGCCGCGCTGCAGCGCTATCCGGTCGAAACCCTCGAGCCGGGCGATGTGCTGGTCTGCAACGACCCGTGGTTGTGCGCCGGCCATCTGTTCGACATTGCGGTCATGACGCCGGTCTTCAACAACGGCAAGGTCGTGGCCGTCATGGGTACGGTCGGACATGTCGGCGATATCGGCGGCACGCGCAATGGCATGAAGGCGACGGAAGTTTACGAAGAAGGCCTGCAGATTCCGCCGATGAAGCTCATCAAGGCGGGCGTCGAAAACGAAGATCTCTTCCGGCTGATGGCAGAAAACATCCGCGACTCCCATCAGGTTCTGGGCGATGTCCGCTCGCTGGTCGCCGCCAACGATACCGGTGCACGCCGCCTCGTGTCCTTCATGGAGGAATACGGCCTTTCGGATCTGCAGGCGCTGGCCGAAGTCGTGCAGTCCCGTTCCGAAAGGGCGATGCGCGATGCGATCCGGGCGCTGCCGAACGGTGTCCACACTTCGACCATCTCCTACAATCCGCTCGGCACGCATATGACCGTGCCGGTCAAGGTGACGATCAGGGACGACGAGATCGAGCTCGATTTCGAAGGCGCGCCGCCGGAAGTGCCGCTCGGCGGCATCAACTGCACGCTGAGCTACACGACTGCCCATTCCACCTATCCGCTGAAGTGCATGCTGACACCTTCGGTCCGCGGCAATGCCGGCTGCTATCGACCGCTGACGGTCAAGGCCCCCAAGGGCTCGGTGATGAACTGCAACAAGCCGGCGCCGGTCAGCCTGCGCACCCGGACCGGCTGGTACACGTCGCCGAACATCTTCCGCGCTCTTTCGGGGGCCGCGCCCCAAAAGGTCATCGCCCATACCGGCCTGCCGAGCCTCTTGACGGTCTACGGCAAGACGCCGGACGGCAAGGTCTACTACGACCACCTGCTTTCCGGCGGCGGACAGGGCGGCAGCTCCGCCAAGGATGGGAAGTCTTCGGTTTTGTGGCCGACCTCGGCGGCAACCTCGTCGATCGAGCTTCTCGAAAGCCGTTCGCCGGTGGTCGTCCTCGAAAAGGGCTTCGTACAGGATTCCGGTGGGGCCGGCGAGTTCCGCGGCGGTCTCGGCGCGCGCATCCGGCTTGCGAAGCGCTATGACGACGGCACGTCGGTGACGGTCTTCGTCTCTCCGGAAGGTGTGAATGCTCCGATCGACGGCCTGTTCGGCGGGCAGCACGGCCTGCTCTCCCACGGCTATGTCCGCGATGAGGACGGCAATGTGATCGAGGACGTCGGCACCGGCGGTCTTTTCGTCGTCGACCGCACCGATCGGGTGGTCGAGCTGCAGCTTGGCGGCGGTGCCGGTTTCGGTGATCCGGCCAACCGCTCCGTCGAGCTGATCGAGGAGGACGTAAGGGAAGACTACGTCAGCGCCGAAACCGCCGAGAGGGTCTATCGCTTGAGCGAACGCAAGAAGGAACTGGCAGCCTCCGCACGCCTTTCGCCGGCCGCGAGCCGGTAAGATCGGCTCTCTTCATCAACAACGGGCAATGCAGACATAAAAAGGGGAATGGACATGCTCAAACTGAATAAACGTCAATTTCTGATCGGTGCTGCAGGGGTCACGGCTGCCGCAACGCTTCCCTGGATCGCCAATGCGGCGGGCAAGAAGATCATGGTGCTGGCGAGCACCGTCGATATTCCGAATTTCGACCCGCATGTGGCGACCGGTTATGCGCCGCAATGGCTCTTCCGCAACACCTATGATCCGCTGGTGCGGGTGGTGAACAATCCGCCGGTGCCGGCACCGGGCCTCGCCAAGAGTTGGAACCAGTCGGAAGACGGCCTCGTCTACACCTTCGAGCTCGACGGCAACGCCAAGTTCCAGGACGGCACGCCGGTGACCGCAAAGGACGTCGAATATTCCTTCGCGCGCCTGCTGCGCCTCGCCAAGGGTCCGGCCTGGATGGTGTCCGGCGTCCTCGACCAGAACAGCGTCAAGGCAACCGGCGAAATGACCGTGACGATGACGTTGAAAAAGCCCTTCGCGCCGCTTCTTTCCGTCCTGCCGTGGATGTTCGTCGTCAATTCGAAACTGGTCGAGGCCAATAAAGGCACGGATGACGGCCAGGCCTATCTGCTCGCCAACATGGCGGGTTCCGGTGCCTTCAAACTGGGCCGCGTCAAGCCGGGCGATCTCTACGAGCTCGTCCGCGTCGAGGACGACTGGCATAAGGGCGGCAATCTCGATGGCGCGATCTGGAAGATTGTCCGCGAAGCTTCGACCGCCCGCCTGATGCTTCAGCGGGGCGAGGTGCATTTTGCGCTCGACATGTTCGCGGAAGACATGGACGCCATCAAGGACATGCCGCATGTCGTCCGTATCATGGAGCCCGACTACCGCACGTTCACGATCAAGATGAACACCGCCAAGGGGCCGCTTGCCGACAAGAACCTCCGCAAGGCGGTCTCCTACGCGTTCAACTACAAGGGCATGCTCGATGCCGCCGGCCCGGCTCAGCTGATGAAGGGCCCGCTGCCGACCGGCATCTTCGGCTTCGATCCGGACCTCAAGGGCTACGAGCAGGACATGGCGAAGGCGAAGGACTATCTCGCCAAGTCGCAGTACAAGGACGGCGGCATCACGCTCTCCATGCATCACGCCTCCGGCTACGAGAACCAGCGCCGCTGGTGCCTCATCATGCTGGAGTCTCTGAAGGCGTTGAACATCGACCTCGATATCCGTGCCATGACCTGGCCGGATACGGTTGCGATGGCCCGTTCGCCCGACACGATGGTCGACTTCTACTCGATCTTCCAGTCGCCGAACTACGCCGACCCGGACAATACCGCGTTTGCCGCCTACCATTCCTCGCGCAACGGCCAATGGCAGAACCCGGTCTACAAGAACCCGGAAGTAGACAAGCTGATCGAAGACGCCCGGGCCGAAATCGACACGGCAAAGCGTGCCGAGCTCTACAAGAAATTCCAGGCCGTCGTTGTCGAGGATGCGCCGGATATCTTCGGCATTCTCGAACTGCGCAAGTTCGCGATGCGCGACAACGTGAAGGACTATGTGTTCAGTCCCGTGGCCGCCAACACGATGGAAATCTGGCCCCTGTCGATCGCCTGAGGCATTCCTCTCCGGCGGGCTGCTTCTTCAGGCATCCGCCGGCACCGGAGCTCGCGAATGTTGCTATATATTTTGCGCAGGCTCGTCCTGCTCGTGCCGATGCTGTTCGGACTGACCCTGCTTCTGTTCATCGTGGCGCGCATCCTGCCCGGTGACCCGGTCGGCCTTGCCGCCGGACCGAACGCGACACCGGAGCTGATCGCTCAAATGAGGCAGGAATTCGGTCTCGACCAACCCCTGCCGGTGCAATATTGGGACTATCTCACCGGTCTCGTTTCCGGCGACTGGGGCATGTCCGTCTTCACCCGCCGTCCGGTCTTTGCGGATATTCTGGAATATCTTCCGGCGACCCTGGAGCTGGTCTTCGCCGCGCTTTTCATTGCGGTGGTCGTCGGCATCCCGCTCGGCCTCCTGACCGCCGTCTACAAAAACGGGGCGCTCGACTATGCGACCCGCACGGTGGCGCTCGGCGGCATCGCCATGCCGCGCTTCTTCCTCGGCCTTCTCCTGCAGATGGCCTTTGCCGCCTGGCTGGATATCCTGCCGCTGTCCGGCCGCTATCCGCTGATCGAGAGCCCGCCGGAGCATGTGACGGGTCTCTATACGATCGACGCCCTGATCGCCGGCGACCGGGATGCCTTTCAGATCGCGCTGTCGCACCTGGCATTGCCGGCGATCGCCATGGCGCTCTCGCCGCTTGCGACCATCATGCGGATGATGCGCGCTTCGACGATCGAGGTACTGCAGCAGGATTACGTGATGACGGAGCGGGCGCTCGGCCTCTCCAACCGGCTGATCCTCTTCAAATACGTGCTGAAGAACGCCATGACCTCGACGCTGACGGTGATCGGGCTCTACGTCTCCTGGCTGCTCGGCGGCACGGTTCTGGTCGAAACGGTGTTCGACTGGCCTGGTCTCGGCCTTTACGCCACGCAGGCGATCCTGACCCAGGATTTCATGCCGGTGATCGGCGTTACCCTCGTCATCGCCATCATCTATCTTCTCACCATGCTCGTCGTCGACCTTCTTTACGGCGTCTTCAATCCGAAGGTACGCTACGCATGACCCAGTCCCAGCCCTTGGCTCCCGTCGCCATTCCGAAACGCGCCCGGTCCGCAAGGATCGAGAACTGGAGCCGCGCCTTCTACCGGTTTCGCCAGAGCTGGCTCTCGGTCATCGGACTTGCGATCGTCATCCTGCTGATCGTGCTCGCCATCCTCGCGCCCTGGATCGTGCCGCATCCGGAGCATGTCGTCGGCGGCACCAATACCGCGGCGCGCTTCCAGCCGCCATCCGCGACCGCATGGTTCGGCACCAATGCGCTCGGACAGGACATGTTCTCGCTCGTGCTGGTCGGTTCGCAGGTCTCGCTCTTTTCGGGCCTTGCGGTTGTTTTCATCGCCATCGTGGTCGGTACGGTCGTTGGCGCGATCGCCGGCTATTTCGGCGGCTGGATCGACGAGATCCTGATGCGCATCACCGATTTGCTGCTTACGATCCCAAGCCTGATCCTCGCCATGGCGGTCGCGGCAGCGCTCGGAACCGGTGTCTTCAACATGATCATCGCCATCTCGATCACCTGGTGGCCGGCCTATGCGCGGTTGGTACGCGGCGAGGTGATCGTCAAAAAGGAGGAGCAGTTTGTCGTGGCTGCCCATGCGCTCGGCGCCGGCTGGGCGCGTATTCTCGGCAAGCACATCCTGCCCAACATCGTCTCGCCGATCGTCATCAAGGCCTCGCTCGACATGGGTTTTGCGATTCTCACCGTTGCCTCGCTCGGCTTCGTCGGCATCGGCGTCAAGCCGCCGACGCCGGAATGGGGGACGCTCCTTTCCGGCGCCCGCAGCTACATGCCGGACTACTGGTGGACGGCGGTCGCTCCTGGCATCGCCATCTTCCTGGCCGTGCTGGCCTTCAACCTGCTGGGCGACGGGTTGCGCGATGTCCTCGACCCCAAGGCCCGACGATAGGGGAGAGTAAGATGACGCTTCTCGACATCAGGAACCTCAACCTCGCGATGAGGAGCTATGAGGGGGAGACGCAGATTCTCCACGGCATCGATCTCAAGATCGAGCGCGGCGAGATATGGGGCATGGTCGGCGAAACGGGCAGCGGCAAGTCGCTGACGGGCCTGTCCGTCTCGCGGCTCATTGCGTCGCCGCCGGGGCGCTATCTCGCCGGTTCGATCGAGTTCCAGGGCAAGGATATGCTGAAGGCGACCGACAGGGAGATGCGGGCGCTGCGCGGCCGTCATATCGGCATGATCTTCCAGGATCCGACGACCAATCTCAATCCGGCCTTCCGGATCGGCACCCAGCTCGTCGATGTGGCGCTCCATGCCGGCCATGCGGACCCGTCCGTGCTTGGGCTTTCCGCCGGCGCTTCGCGTGGTGATCTCAAGAAGGCCGCGCGTCGCGTCGCGGTGGAAATGCTTGAGAAGGTCGGCATCCCGAAGCCAGCCGAGCGCATTCATGACTATCCGCATCAGTTTTCCGGCGGCATGCGCCAGCGCGTGCTCATCGCCATGGCGATGATCGGCAAGCCGGACCTGCTGATTGCCGACGAGCCGACGACGGCGCTCGATGTCTCCGTGCAGGCGCAAATCCTCCGGCTGATCCATGATCTCGTCGCCGAGCGGAACATCGGCGTGCTGCTGATCACCCATAATCTCGGCGTCGTGGCTCAGATATGCAGTCATGTCGCCGTCATGTATCGCGGCCGCATTCTGGAATCCGGTCCCGTCGGCGATGTGCTGAAACGGCCGGGCCACAGCTATACCCAAGCGCTCTTGAACTCGGTGCCGACCGCCCATACCAAGCGCGGCGAGCTCAAGGGCTTGAGCGGCGTGATGCCGGAGATATCCGCATGAGCCTCGACATCCGGAACGTCACCAAGATTTTTCCAGGTCCGCGCCAGGGCTTCTTCGGTCGGGGGGACGGCTTCACGGCGCTCGATGACGTCAGCCTGTCGATCAGGAAAGGAGCGAGCTTCGGCCTTGTCGGCGAATCCGGTTCCGGCAAGACGACGCTGACGCGCTGCATCCTGCGGCTCGAAAGCCTGTCGGCGGGCAACATTCTTTTCGACGGCGCGGATATCCACAAGCTGACGCCGCTCGAGATGCGGCGGCTCAGGTCACGCCTGCAGATCGTCTTCCAGGACCCCTATGCCTCGCTCGATCCGCGCATGACGATCCATGACATCGTTGCCGAACCGCTGCTGATTCACGGCGATGTGGTGAACCTCAATGCCCGCCAGCGCACCGAACGTGTACTGGAACTGCTGCTTCAGGTTGGTTTGAGGTCGGAACACCTGTTCCGCTATCCGCACGAATTCTCCGGCGGCCAGCGCCAGCGCATCGGCATTGCCCGGGCGCTTGCCGTTCGGCCGGAATTCCTGATCCTCGACGAACCGACTTCAGCGCTCGATGTCTCCGTGCAGGCGGACGTGCTGAACCTCCTTCACGGACTGCAGATGGAGCTAGGCCTCACCTATTTCTTCATCAGCCACGATCTCGGCGTGATCCGTTATATCTGCGACGACGTAGCCGTCATCTACCGCGGCAAGCTTGTCGAACAGGGACCGGTGGCGGAGATATTCGACCATCCGAAGAGCGATTATACGCGCATGCTTCTGGACGCGATGCCGGACCCCGATCCGGACCGCTCGCCTTTCCGCAACCAGGCAATCGCCTGCTCCCCGGAGCGATGATCCAGCTCGGGAACGGAGAAGGGTCCAGGATCACTTTTCCTTCATTTGGCGATGATATCCCAGCGCCCGGCTGATCGCATCAGCGGCGCTGCGGACCATGAGCAGGAAGGCCTCACGCCTCTCGTTGTAGCGGACGGTCGGAAGGCCGAGATTGATGGCGGCGACGACTTCGCCGTGGCGATCGAAAATCGGGGCGGCTATTCCGGTGGAGCCCGTGACGAATTCCTGGTCGTTGAGCGCGTAGCCATCCCTGCGGACCTTCACGAGCATGTCGCGGATGCGTTCGATGTCGGTGATCGTGTAGCGGGTATAGGAGAGAAGCTGGACGCGGGAGAAATAGTGCTCCACGGCCTCTTTCGGCGTGTGCGCCAGCAGCACGCGGCCGGTCGCGGTGCAATAGGCGGCAATCGCCGCGTCGAGGTTCACATCATACCGGACGCGGTGGCGGCTGACGCATTTCGCCAGCCGCCGGATATCGCAATGCGCGTTCATCGTCGCGAGCAGCACCGTTTCTCCCGATTCGTCACGCAGTTTTTCCATGAAGGGGCGGGCCGTCACCACCAGCGGCTCCTCATGGCGCCGAAAAGGAAAACCATGTCGGCTTGCTTCCACCAGCATGTAACGGCCACCATTATCGCGCACCAAATGGCCACGTCCCGCGAGCGTCTGGATGAGCCCGTGCGCACTGCTTTTGGGAAAGCCGAGATCCCGGATGATCTGGGCAAGCGGAACCGCCTCTCGCTGGGATGCCATGTATTCGAGAAGGTCGAGAATCCGGCCGGCGCTTTTTATCTCGGAGTTCATGTATGTGAACGAAACCCCCGTTGATGACTATTCACCCGGCTCATAACAATTCTGCCTAGAAAGCAGCCACTCACATTTTCGAGTGTCGCGCTGAAAGGATGAACCATCTCATGAACGTGCCGAATAAGCAAAACGATGTCTCCGAACCCTGGACCTGGCCGGATACAGTCTGGCAGGAGAAGGTTCGGAAGGTGCGTGCGGGGCGTTCCCTGAGACCTCAGAGATGGAAAAACGGCGCGCGCATGGCAGTGGCATTGTCTTTCGATTCCGATCACGAGACGATGGAGTTGCGCAATGGCGGCGTCTCGTTCGGCAAGATGAGCCAGGGCCAGTACGGCGCCCGTTCCGGCATGCCGCGCATCCTGCGTCTTCTGGAAAAATATTCCGTTCCGGCGTCCTTCTTCATGCCCGCCGTCTCCGCCATGATCAACGCTGAGGAGGTGAAGACGGTCGTTGCCGCCGGTCATGAACTCGGCATCCATAGCTGGATCCACGAGTTCAATTCCCGCCTCGACGAAGCAACGGAGCGCGATCTCGCATTGCGTGCCGCCGATGTGCTGGAAAAGCTTTCCGGCGCGCGGCCGGTCGGCATGCGGACGGCCTCCTGGGATTTCAGCCCCTATACGCTGAAGATCGCCCGCGAGATGGGACTTCTCTACGATTCCTCGCTGATGGCCGACGAGGAGCCTTACGAGCTTCTGGAGGATGGCGAGCCGACCGGCGTCGTCGAAATCCCGGTCGAATGGATTCGCGACGACGCGCCTTATGTGGCGATGGACCGGATGACGGGCGCGCGGCCTTATGGCGGCCCTTCGATGGTCTTCGACATCTTCAGCCGGGAGCTCGAAGTGGCTTATGAAGAAGGCGGGCTCTTCCAGCTCACCATGCACCCGCACCATATCGGCCATCGCTCGCGCATCTTCATCCTCGAAGAGATCATCCGGCTCGCGCAGTCGAAGGGCGACGTCTGGTTCTGCACTCACGCGGAACTGGCGCGCTATTGCGCCAACGAAGCCGGCCTCAAGACGGCCGCGTGAGCCCGGCAGAATAAGCATTTGAATCAAGCAGTAACATCAATGAGGGTAAGGAACATGTCTGCTAAATTTGCATCCATAGCCGCAGTGCTGTTGGCGCTCACCGCGTCGACCGCATTCGCCCAGACCAAGGATACTCTGACCATCGATCTGCCGAACGATGCGGCAACGCTCGATCCGCATCTGCAGTGGAACACCGACAGCTATACGATCTACCGCAACATCTTCGACAATCTTCTGACCCGTGACGCCAAGGGCGAGATCGTGCCGCAGATCGCGAAATCTTGGAAATATCTCGACGACAGGACGATCGAGTTCGAAATCCGCGACGATGTCACCTTCCAGGATGGCAGCAAGCTGACTGCCGAAGACGTCGCCTTCTCGATCAACCGCATCATCGACCCGAAGCTGAAGAGCCCGCAGCTTTCGCAGTTCGACCAGATCACCAGGGCCGAGGCCACCAGCCCGACCGTCGTGAGGATGGCCACGAAGTCGGCCTATCCGGCGCTGCTCGCCCAACTCGTCAAGCTGTCGATCGTGCCGAAGGCTTATGTCGAGAAGGTCGGCGACCAGGAATTCAACCTAAAGCCGCTCGGTTCTGGCCCGTACAAGATGATCAACTGGCAGAAGGGCGTCCAGACCGAGCTTGAAGCCTATTCGAGCTACTGGCGCGCCAAGCCGCCGTTCCAGAAGGTCGTCTTCCGCACCGTTCCTGACGTGTCGACCCGCATCGCGGATCTCAAGACCGGCAAGGCCGATCTCATCCGTGAAGTGCCGCCGGACCAAGCCGAAAGCATCAAGAGCGATTCCAATTCTCAGGTTCTCTCGGTCCCGACAGAACGCATCGGCTATCTCTTCATCAACGCCCAGGCCGGTGCCACCAAGGATGTCCGCGTCCGCCAGGCGATCGCCTATGCGATCGACCGCCAGGCGCTGGTCGAGGCGCTGCTCGAAGGGTATGGCAAGCCGGTGGAGGTGCTCGGCGCCGAGCCGGTCTTCGGCTACACCGACAAGATCAAGGGTTACGAGTACGATCTCGACAAGGCGAAGGAACTGGTGAAGGCTGCCGGCGCGGAAGGCCAGACCGTCGAATTCCTGACCTCGCCGGCCTATAGCCGCGCTACCGTGGAAGCCATCCAGCAGATGGTCAACGAAGCAGGCCTTAAGGTGGAAATCTCCTCCAGCGACCAGGCGACCTTCCTGAAGCGCCGTCAGGGCGATCCGGCCAATGCCGGCGGGCTTGCCTTCGGCGCATGGTCCTGCGCCTGCCAGGACGTTGACGGCGTGATCTTCCCGCTCTTCCGCACCGGCAGCATCTGGGCGAAATATTCGAACGAGAAGTTTGATGCGGCCGTCGATAAGGCACGCACCATCCTGGATCAGAATGAACGCCTGAAGCTTTACGAAGAAGCCTACGATATCCTGCGCGAAGACGTCCCCGGCATCGGCCTCTATCAGGCCTATGCGCTCTATGGTGCCAACAAGAGCCTGAAATGGCAGCCGACCGCCAACGAAGCCATGTTCGTCATGGATATGAGCTGGCAGCAGTAGGACAGGTAGCAGGACCATGTTGAGATACGCCGTCGAGCGTTTGATACAGGCGATCATTGCGATCTTCGGCGTTCTCACCATCGTGTTCGTCGTCATGCATCTCTCGGGCGATCCGACCCTGCTGCTCGTGCCGCAGGACGCATCGGCCGAGATGATCGCCCAGCTGCGCAGCCAACTCGGTTTCGACCGGCCGATCTGGGTGCAATACCTGGACTATCTTCAGGGCCTCGGGCGGCTGGATTTCGGCGTGTCGGTCGTGCAGCGCGTGCCGGCGCTCGATATCGTTCTGTCGCGCGTGCCCTATACGATCATGCTCGCTGCCGGTGCGCTGGTCGTGGCAATCGGCATGGGCATTCCGGCCGGCATCCTCATGGCGACGCGCCGCGGCGGCTGGCTGGAAAGGCTCCTGACCGCGATCGTCGTCACCGGCCAGAGCGTGCCGACCTTTCTCTCCGGTATCGTGCTGATCTTCGTCTTTGGCGTCACGCTGCGCTGGCTGCCGACGTCGGGCTCCGGCGACTTCGCTTCGCTGATCATGCCCTCCATCGCGCTTGGCGCGATCTCCATGTCGACCTTCGCCCGCATGACCCGCATCTCGATCATCGACGAGCTCGGCAAGGACTATGTGCGCGCCGGACGCGCCCGCGGCCTGTCGCTCGGCTCGGTGGTCTTCCGCCACGTGCTGCGCAACGCGGCGATCCCGGTCATCACGATTGCTGCGCTTGAGATCGGCAACCTGCTCGCCGGCGCCGTCATCATCGAGACCGTCTTTGCCTGGCCGGGCATCGGCCAGCTCGCCATTCAGTCCATCCAGTCGCGCGACTTCCTTGTCGTCCAGGTCATCGTGCTTCTGATTTCCTTCGTCTATGTTCTGACCAGCGTGCTTGCCGATTTCGTCTACGCGCTTGTCGATCCGCGCATCCGCCTGGTCCGCTGAGGAGGCAGCCCATGAACACAGCCGTCCTCGCTTTTCGCCAGCGCCTTCGCCGCGTGCCGATCTCGGTCGTCATCGTCTCGATCATCTTCCTGGTGATCGTGATGCTCGCGATCCTGGCGCCCTGGGTCGCGCCGGCCGATCCGGCCAAGCAGAACCTGCTGGCTCGCCTGAAACCGCCGGGCTTCGAGCTGCGCGGCGTCACCTATTGGCTCGGCACCGACGACCTCGGCCGCGATCTCCTGTCGCGTACCATCTATGGCGCCGGTGTGTCGCTCTCGGTCGCGGTCATGTCTGTCGTCGTCTCGACGCTGGTCGGCGTGACACTGGGCATGGTCGCCGGCTGGTTCCGCGGCAAGGTCGAGATCGTCATCATGCGCCTCGTCGACATCATGATGTCGATCCCGGCGATCCTGCTTGCAGTCCTGACCGTCGCGGTTCTCGGCCCCGGCTTCCTCAAGCTGGTGCTGGTGCTGGGGCTCACGCGCTGGCCGCGCTATACCCGCGTCGCCTATGCCCAGACGCTGCAGGTTTCCAACCTGCCGTTCATCAAGGCTTCCGAACTTGCCGGCGCCGGTGCGACGCGCATCCTCTTCCACCATATCCTGCCGAATATCGCCGGTCCGATCCTGATCGTCGCGACCGCCGAATTCGGTCTGATGATCCTGATGGAGGCGGGCCTTTCCTTCCTTGGCCTCGGCATCCAGCCGCCGGCCGCAAGCTGGGGCTCGATCATGAGCGTCGGCCGCCAGTATCTGGAAAGGGCCTGGTGGATCGTTGCTTTCCCTGGCGTCTGCCTCTTCCTGCTCGTCTTTTCCGTCAATGTGCTGGGCGACTGGCTGCGTGACGAAATCGACCCCCGCTCACGTACACGTTGAGGTTTTTTGTTATGGAATTCGAAAACAAGACCATGGTCATCACCGGTGCTGCCGGCATCTTTGGCCGCTGGATCGCCGCCTATTTCGCAAGGGAGGGTGCAAAACTCTGCCTCAGCGACATCCGCATGGACGGGCTGGAAAAAGCGGCGGCGGAGCTCGGTCTCGACCGCTCGAAAGTGCTGCTGCACGCGACCGAGCTGACGAGTGATGCTTCCATGCTGGAACTCGTCGATCTGGTGCGCCGTGAATGGAAGGCGCCGGATATCCTCGTCAACAATGCCGGCATCTATACCCGCTTCAGCCTGCTCGACATGGAATTTGCCGATTGGGACCGCGTCTTCGGCGTCAACCTTCGCGCACCCTTCGTGCTGTCGCGCGAGATGGCGAAGCTGATGATCGCAGAAGGCAGGAAAGGCTCGATCGTCAATATCTCGTCTGGCGCCGCCCGCAAGATGACCCAGAACGGTGTGCCCTACTGCACGTCGAAGACCGCGATTGAACGGTTGTCCAAGGGCTTCGCCATGGAGCTTGCAGAGTACGGTATCCGCGTCAACGTCGTCGAGCCGGGCTTCGCGCCGGGAAGCGAGGTGAGCGAGCTTTCCGACGAATACGTCATCAACATGCTGAAGAACATTCCGCTCGGCCGCTCCAGCGGGCCGGAAGATGCCCCGGGCGCGATTGCCTATCTCTGCTCGGAAAAGGCCGCCTTCATCACCGGTGCTGTTCTTTCCGTCGACGGCGGCAATTCGATCGGCAACTACAAGCGCCCAGAGCGCAACACCGAGAAGGTGTGACGCGATGGATGCTGCCGCTGACCCGCTGCTTGCCGTCGATCGGCTGACCATCGACATCGGTGGCGCCAAGGTGGTCGACGACGTGTCTTTTACCGTGGCGCCGGGCAAGGTCATGGCGCTGGTGGGTGAGTCGGGCTGCGGCAAATCGCTGACCTCCTATGCCATGCTCGGCCTGCTGCCGCCGGCAGCCCGCCGCGCAGGCGGCCGGATCATGCTGGAGAATACCGATCTTTCTGCCATGTCCGAGCGGCAGTTCCGCAAGGCGCGCGGCAAGGACATTTCCATTATCTTCCAGGAACCGAGCGCCTCGCTCGATCCGCTGACCACGGTCGGCGCGCAGATCGCCGAGGCCTATCGTGTCCATCACGGCGTCTCGAAGGCCGAGGCTTATGAAAAGGCGCGGCAGATGCTGGTCGATGTGGGCATTCCCGACCCGACGCGGCGACTTGATCAGTATCCCTTCGAACTGTCTGGCGGCATGTGCCAGCGCATCATGATCTCGATCGCGCTGATCTGCGGTCCGCGCGTTCTCGTCGCCGACGAGCCGACGACGGCGCTCGACGTGACGATCCAGGCGCAGATCCTCGACCTGATGAAGAAGCTGGTGGCCGAACGCGGCACCGCGATCGTACTCATCACCCACGACATGGGTGTAGTCGCCGATATTGCCGACGATGTGGCGGTCATGTATGCCGGCCGTATCGCGGAGATCGCGCCCGTGCACGCGCTCTTCCGTGAGCCGAAGCATCCCTATACGGCCCTCCTGCTGGCCAGCGTTCCGAAACTCGATCACACACCGAAGGCGGATCTGGCAACCATCGAGGGAACCGTGCCGAGTCCGAACGAATTCGGGCTCGGCTGTCGGTTTGCGGATCGCTGTCCGCTCGCGACCGACAGGTGTCGCAAGGAACAGCCGCCGCTTTTTGATTGCGGCGGAGGCCATCGCTCGGCCTGCTGGCACATCGACCGCATGATGGAAGTGCGCGAGGTGGCGGCATGAGTGAGCCCGTGAATTCTCACGAGACCGGGAACGTCCTCGAAATCCGCGATGTCGCTGTGCATTTCGGCGGTCGCGGCGGCTTCCTCGGCAAGGCCGGCCCGGTGGTGAAGGCGGTCAACAGCGTCGATCTCGATATCGGCCGCGCCGAGACGGTGGCACTGGTCGGCGAATCCGGCTGCGGCAAGTCCACGCTCTCCAACACGATCGTCGGCCTGCAGACGCCTGTCTCCGGCAGTGTCAGGATCAGCGGCGAGGAAGTGGTCGGCGCCGACCGCAGGAAGCTGAACGACATCCGCCGCAAGGTGCAGATGATCTTCCAGGACCCGGCACTGTCGCTCGATCCGCGCTCGACGGTGGGGGCGACGATCGGCGAGCCGCTGATCGTGCGCGGCGTGGCGAAAGGCAAGGAGCTGAAGGAACGCGTCGCGGCCCTTCTCCAACAGGTGGGTTTGCGGCCGGAACATGCGGACCGCTATCCGCACCAGTTCTCCGGCGGCCAGCGCCAGCGGGTGGTGATCGCGCGCGCCTTGGCGCTCGAGCCCGATCTCGTCATCTGCGACGAGCCTGTCTCGGCCCTCGACGTTTCGGTGAGGGCGCAGATCCTCAACCTGCTGGTCGCGCTGCAGAAGCGCACCGGCGTCTCCTACCTCTTCGTTTCGCACGATCTCGGCGTGGTACGGCATATCTGCGACCGCGTCGTCGTCATGTATCTTGGCCGCTTTGTGGAAATGGCCGACCGCGACACCTTCTTCGCCAACCCGAAGCATCCTTATACCAAGGCGTTGATGTCTGCCGTGCCGGAAGCCGATCCCGTCATGCAGCGTTCCAAGGAACGGATCATTCTCGGGGGCGAACTGCCGAGCCCGGCCAACATTCCCTCCGGCTGCGCCTTCCACACGCGCTGCCCGCTTGCGACCGAGATCTGCTCCAGGCAGCGGCCGGAACTGACGCCCCGCGCCGATGGCGCGCGCGTCGCCTGCCATCACGCATAAGAGCCATTACGCTTAGAGAATGCCATGACCGATGCTCCGACGACCGAAACCATCCGATTGGCCGGCCTAGATACCGAGGCCGAGATTCGCATCGACCGCTGGGGCATTCCCCATATTAAGGCTCAAAGCGCGAAGGACCTCTTCTTCCTGCAGGGCTTCAACGCGGCGCGCGACCGGCTGTGGCAGCTCGACCTCTGGCGCAAGCGCGGCCTCGGCCTGCTCGCCGCCGATTTCGGTCCCGGCTACCTGGCGCAAGACCATGCCGCGCGACATTTCCTCTATCGTGGCGACATGGCGCCGGAATGGACGGCCTACGCGCCCGACACGGAGGCGATCTGCACCGCCTTCGCCGCTGGTATCAACGCTTATGTCGCGCTCTGCGAGGCCGAACCTTGGCGCCTGCCGCCGGAATTCGCCGTGTTCGGCACAAAACCTTCCCGGTGGCAGCCATCGGACGTCGTTTGTATCCGCAGCCATGCGCTGACCCGCAACGGGCTTTCGGAAATCCTGCGCGCCAACATCATGGCGCTTGCCGACGCCGAAACCGATCTCCTGCGCTACGAGATCGATCCACCGGTTCAGCCGAAGCCGGCCGAGGGTATCGTGCTCGCCGACATTCCGCTCGAAGCGGCCCGCCTTTTCAAGCTCGCGACCGCTCCGGTCGCCTTCGACAAGACGCGGCTTGCCGCGACGCTCGACGACGTCTGGACGTGGACCGAGGTGACCGATCTCGGCGACATCATCCAGCGTGTCGCGGAGGAGGGTTCCAACAACTGGGCCGTCCATGGTTCCCGCACCGAGACCGGCCGGCCGATTCTGGCAAGCGACCCGCACCGGGCGCACGCCGTGCCGTCGTTGCGCTATCTCGTTCATCTCGAAGCGCCGGGCTTCAACGCCATCGGCACCGGCGAGCCGACCGCACCCGGCATCTCGCTCGGCCACAACGAGAAGATCGCCTTCGGCTTGACGATCTTCGGCGCCGATCAGGAGGACGTCTATGTCTACGAGACAAAGGACGGCGACCCGGAACTGTACCGCTACGGCGACGGCTGGGAGAAGATCACCCGCATGGAGGAGCGCTTCGAGGTCAAGGGGTTTGCTGACCAGACTCTGACGCTCTCCTTCACTCGCCACGGTCCGATCCTGCACGAGGACCCGAAGAAGCGGCAGGTCATCGCCATGCGCTCCGTCTGGCTGTCGCCTGGCTCGGCCGCCTATCTCGGCAGCCTGTCCTATATGCGCAGCACGTCGGTGAATGTGTTTTCGGAGACGCTCGGGGCCTGGGGAACACCTTCGGTTAATCATGTCATCGCTGACGTGGAAGGCAATATCGGCTGGTTCACGGCGGGCTTCACGCCGGTCCGCCACAATTGGGAAGGCCTGCTGCCGGTGCCCGGCCACGGCTCTCATGAGTGGGACGGCTTCCTGCCGGCCGACCAGCTGCCGCGCAGCTACAATCCGGCCGAAGGGTTCGTCGCTTCCGCCAACGAGATGAACCTGCCGGCCGGCCGCGACCCAAAGGCGCCTTCGATCGGCCATGAATGGGCGGAAATCAGCCGCGCCCGGCGCATCAAGTCCGTACTCGCCGCCGATCCGAAGCACACGCTGAAGGGTTCGATGGCGCTGCAGACGGATACCTATTCGCGTCCCGCAGCGACGATCTGCGGCGTGCTGGAGAAGGTCGCCGCCCGCCACCCGCTCGATGAAAGGCAGAAACAGGCGCTTGCTCTGTTCAAAGGCTGGGACCACCGGCTGGAGGCCACAAGCGCGACGGCCGCGCTTTTCGAAGTTTGGTGGATGAAGCACTTGCGGCCGGCGCTGCTCACCAAGTTCGCGCCGAATCCGACCGTGCGCCAATTGCTGCTGCCGGGGGATGTCGACCGCATGCTCGCGCTTCTGACTGAACCCGGCAAGGTTTGGGCCGAGGTGGAGCGCGACGCAATGCTGCTTGCAACCCTGTCGGTAGGCTTTGCCGATTGTGAGGTTCGGCTCGGCACCGATCCCGCCGGCTGGCGCTGGGGCAATCTGCACCGGGCGCTCTTTGAGCACGCCACCAGCCGCGCCAAGATCGAGGACGTTGGGGACTGGAACGTCGGACCGCTGCCATTGGGCGGCAGCCGATCGACGCCGATGCATGCGGGCTACCGGATGGGCGATTTCGGCGTCAATGCCGGCGCGTCAGTGCGGCTCGTCATGGATGTCGGCGATTGGGACAACAGCGTCTGCATCAACACGCCGGGACAGTCCGGCGACCCTCGCTCGCCACATTACTGCGACCTGGCCGAAACGTGGTCGAGGGGCGAATATGTGCCGCTGGTCTATAGCGATAGGCGCATAAACGAAGAGACCATCCGCAGAATTCTCCTTATGCCAGCCGAGCAAGGTTGAAGCCCGGTTTCGACTTGCATACGATCAGCCATCTGCTGTATGCAAGGGAGGGCAGGAGAAAGAAGATGAGCAGCAGGGAACCCGTTTTTGGCTGGTGGGATGCTCCTCCTTTTATCGGCGAGCTGATCCAGTCGTTATCGGGCCGCGGCCGGGCCCTGTTCGGCCTCACGTCGTCGCCGATGCAGAATCGCGACCTTGTCGGCCTGGCCGAAATGATCCTCTCGCGCCGCGGCGAAGTTTCCGGTGCGATCCTGGCGGAAGCCTTCCTGGAAGCCTACCGGCAGGCGAGCGGCCCGGACCGTGACGGGTTCATGCGCGCGTTGCTGGAGCGTTTCGGTCCCGATTCCAAGGCTCTTGAAGCGGCCGTTGCGGCCTATCAGACGGAACCAAGCGCGCAGAACATCGCCAGGCTGCACGAAGCCGCCGAGCCGCGCCGGCAGGAGCTTTTCCGGCGCATCAACTTTGCCAAGCGCGGCACCGCGACGCTGGTCGAGATGCGTGAACACCTGATGGGCATGCTCGGTAAGGAACCGGCGCTGCAGCCGGTCGATCTCGATTTCTGCCACCTCTTCTCCTCATGGTTTAATCGGGGTTTCCTGATGCTGCGCTCGATCGACTGGAGCACGCCCGCCAACATCCTGGAGGCGCTGATCCGCTACGAAGCCGTGCACGACATCGACGGGTGGGATGATCTGCGCCGGCGGCTGGCGCCACCTGATCGCCGCTGCTTCGGCTTCTTCCATCCGCAATTGGAGGATGAGCCGCTGATCTTCGTCGAAGTCGCGCTCACCGACCATTTGGCCTCCTCCGTCGATGCACTGCTGGCGCGCGATCGTGAGCCGATGGATCCGAAGCAGGCGACGACCGCCGTCTTCTATTCGATCTCCAACTGCCAGCGCGGCCTGACGGGCGTCTCGCTCGGCAATTTCCTCATCAAACAAGTGGTGAACGATCTGAAACGCGACCTGCCGAAGCTCGACAATTTCGTGACGCTTTCTCCCATTCCGGGTTTCGGCGCCTGGCTGCGCGACGAGAGCCGTTTTGATGACGGTGAGGACATTCGGGAAGAAAGGAAGCGCCTCGTTGCCCGGCTGGAAGGCGATTGGGCGTCCGCCGACGAGCGCGAACTTGATGCAATCCGCCGCGTCATGCTGCCGCTCGGGGCGCATTATCTGTTGAATGTCCGGCGGGGCAATGGGCGGCCGGCGGACCCCGTGGCGCGTTTCCATCTCGGCAACGGAGCGCAGATAGAGCGCCTCAATTTCCTGGGCGACCGATCCGCCAAAGGCATGCGGCAATCCTACGGGCTGATGGTCAATTATCGCTACAGGCTCGGTGAAATCGAGAAGAATCATGAGGCTTACGCCGAAAGCGGCCATATCGCAGCGATGCCGGCGCTGCGGAAATTGGCGCAACCGGTATCCCAGGAGGTGTTTTGATGGCTGGCAATCTCTACGATGCGCTGCTTGGCCGGCTCGAGCGGGAGGATCGCCTGCTCCTGAAGGATGGGACCGTTGGCGCCGTCAGCTATCGTGCCTTCGCGGATCAATGCGCGCGGTTTGCCGGCGCGCTTCTTCAAGCAGGCCTGCAGCCTGGCGACCGGGTTGCCGTCCAGGCGGAAAAATCCGTTGCGGCGCTGGCGCTCTATCTCGCGACGGTTCGCGCCGGTGGCATCTATCTGCCGCTCAACATCGCCTATACGCCGGCGGAGATCGACTATTTCCTGAACGATGCCGAGCCCGCGATTTTCGTCTGCGATCCTGCAAAACTTCCCGCGCTGGAGCCGATCGCAAAGGCAGCGGGTGCCAGGGCACTGACGCTTGATCCGGCCGGCGGCGGAACGCTTGCCGATGCGGCGGCTGTCGCCGCGCCGATCGCCGGAACGTCCTCCCGCGGCGGCAGCGACATCGCCGCTATCCTCTATACGTCCGGCACGACCGGCCGCTCCAAAGGGGCGATGCTTTCCCACGACAATCTGCTGTCGAACGCGCGATCGCTGGTGGAAAGCTGGCGCTTCACCGAGAAGGACGTACTGATCCACGCCCTGCCGATCTTCCACACTCACGGTCTTTTCGTAGCGACGAACGTGGTGCTTGCCTCGCGCGCCGCGATGATTTTCCAGCCGAAATTCGATCCGAACAAGATCATGGAAGCGATGCGGCAGGCGACGACGCTCATGGGCGTGCCCACCTTCTATACCCGTCTCTTGCAGCATCCCGGCCTCAATCGCGACAGTACCGCGCATATGCGGCTTTTCGTTTCGGGCTCGGCGCCGTTGCTCGCCGAGACGCATCAGGAATGGGAAGAGCGGACCGGCCACGCCATTCTCGAGCGCTACGGCATGACCGAGACCAACATGAACACCTCGAACCCCTATGACGGGCGACGGGTCGCCGGCACTGTCGGCTTCCCGCTGCCGGGCGTTGAGATCCGCATTGCCGATCCGGAAACCGGTGCCCGGCTCGGCGTCGAAGAGATAGGCATGATCGAGGTGCGCGGGCCGAACGTATTCCAAGGCTACTGGCGGATGCCGGAAAAGACCGCTGCGGAATTCCGCAAGGACGGTTTCTTCATCACCGGCGACCTGGGCAAGGTGGACCAGGACGGCTATGTCCACATCGTCGGCCGGGGCAAGGATCTCATCATCACCGGTGGCTACAATGTATACCCTAAAGAGGTGGAGATGGAGATCGACGCCCTGCCGGGCGTCACCGAAAGCGCCGTCTTCGGCGTCAAACATCCGGATTTCGGCGAAGGGATCATTGCCGCCGTCGTGCCGAAATCGGGCGCCGAACTCACCGAACAGGACGTCATAAGGGCGCTCGACGGCCGGCTCGCGGGTTACAAACGCCCCAAGAAAGTGGCGTTTATGGCCGAACTGCCGCGCAACACCATGGGCAAGGTCCAAAAAAATATATTGCGCGACCGGTTCGCCGGTACATTCGAGCCCGCGGAGGCGGCAAAATAAGCCTGCCTGATTTTAGGGCTTGACGAGTCATGTATACGCGTGGACTATAGATTGCATACTAGTGCAGGGCATTTCGAGGAGGAGTGAAATGCTGCAGCAGAACAAGCCGGAGAGCGGACAGCCGCTTGTCACCGTTCATAATCCGATGGGCTATCCCCCGAAGGTGAGCCGCAAGCAGCCCGCCGCGCGGCCTGCCAGCCTCGATGGCAACGTCGTCTATCTCGTCGACAGCCGCTTCGATGATTCCGTCGAACTGTTGAAGCAGGTCGAGGCCTGGTTTGCCCGCAACATGCCTTCGGTCGAGGTGCGCATCCGGCAGCTCGCGAGCACCTATGCCAAGGATGATCCGACCCTTTGGGAAGAGATCAAGGCGAACGGTCACGCCGCGATCATCGGCGTTGGTCATTGCAGCACCTGCGCACCGGCGGTCACGACCCATGCGATCACGCTGGAGACCAAATACGGCGTGCCGACCGTCGCCATTCATACGGACAAGTTCGACAAGGTGGTGCGCTCCGTCGCCAAGATGGGCGGGCTTTCCCAGCAGCCGCTCGTCTTCGTGCCGCAGCCGGTCATGGGCAAGACGGCGGAAGAGCTGCGCGCCTATGTGGAAGGCATCGACCCGGTCAACGGCAAGCCGGTCATGCAGGAAATCATCGAGGCCCTGACCATCGGCCTCGCAGCGGGCGCTGAGGACGCCCAGTTCGAGCGCATCACGCCACGCCATGTCGACCCGGACACGGAGGAGAACCTCCAAGCCTTTTTCCTGCGCAACAACTGGACCGACAAGCTGCCGATCATCCTGCCGACCGACGCCCGCGTGGCCGACATGCTGGCCGGGACCAGCCGCAAGCCGGACGAAGTGGTCGGCCACATGCAGCCGACGACCAATCGCGGCCTGTGGGAGTATACGGTCGAGAAGGTCGCCGTGAACGCCGTCATGGCGGGCGCAAGGCCTGAATATTTCCCGGTGATCCTGGCGCTTGCGGCAGCGCAGATCACGGCACGCGGATCGACCTCCAGCTCGGCGGCGGCCATGGCCGTCGTCAACGGACCGATCCGAGGCGAGATCGGCATGAACTGCGGCGTCGGCGCGCTCGGTCCTTACAGCCACGCGAATGCCACGATCGGCCGTGCCTTCGGGCTCCTGTCGCAGAACCTGCAGGGCGGTTCTGTTCCAGGCGAGACCTTTATGGGATCGCTCGGCAACAACTATACCTACAACAACCTGACCTTCGCAGAGAACGAGGAGCGCAGCCCCTGGGAGCCGCTCCACGTGCAAAAAGGTTTCGAGGCAAAGACAAGCGCGGTCAGCCTCTTCCACGGCTGCCGTTCGACGACCTTCAGCCTCGGACTTCGCAAGGAGTACTGGCGCGAGCATGTACGTGACATGCTGCTCGGCACGGATGCGATCACTGCACCGGTCCTGGTGCTCGACCCGATCTGCGCTCACCAGTTCATCGATCGCGGCGGCTTCGTGAAGAAGCAGGACCTGCTGCACTTCATCTACGAGACGGCTCAGATGCCTGCCGGCCGCTATTGGGATCTGCAGCTCGTTCAGAACTATATCTACCCGCGTGCCACCTTCGGTGAGGAGCCGATGGCCGGCAAGCTGAAGGCCGGCAAGGACCAGCTCGTCCATGTCTTCCGGGAACAGGACATCAATGTGGTCGTCGTGGGCGGCGAGTCGAACGGCTATTGGCAGATCTACGGCGCGCATCACCGTACGACCGTTTCCATCGACGAATGGCGGTGACCATGAACGCGAACGATTACGACATCGCGATCGTCGGCGCCGGCGTGGCGGGCCTTAACGCCGCGATTACGGCAGCCCGGCATGGTGCGCGCACCATCGTGATAGACATGCTCGGCGCCGGCGGCCAGGTGATCAATGTCGACCGTATCGATAACTTTCCGGGACCTTCCGAAGGCATGTCGGGTTTCGAACTCGGCCCCATGCTGCAGATGCAGGCGGACGACGCGGGGGTCGAATTCGCGCTCGATACGATCGACACCCTTTCGAAGACGGAAAGCGGCTTCCGCATTGCCGGAGCCGACCTTGATCTCACGGCAGGCACGGTGATCGTCGCCGCCGGCTCCGCCAAGCGTGCGCTCGGCATTCCGGGCGAGGCGGAATTCGAAGGCCGCGGCGTTTCCCATTGCGCCTCCTGCGACGGGCCGCTGATGCGCGGCAGGCAAGTCTGCATCGTCGGCGGAGGGGATTCGGCACTCGACGAGGCGCTGGCGCTAATCCCCCATGCCTCGCATGTCACCGTCATTCATCGCGGTCCGCGATTGAAGGCGAGTGCAGCGCTGCAGGCGAAAGCCCGCGAGGCTTCGAACATTGAAATCCGGCTGGAAACGGTCGTTGAGGCAATCCGCGGCGGAGACGGTGTGACCGCGCTTGCCGTCCGCGACCTTTCGACGGGGCTGACCAGCGAAATCCCCTGTCATGGCGTGTTCATCTATGTGGGGCTGGAGCCGAATACCGCCTTTCTCGGCGATGCCGTTGCGCTTGCGGCGGATGGCCGGATCGTCGTCGATCTCGACATGCAGACCTCGGTGCCGGGTATTTTTGCAGCAGGCGACATCCGCGCCCGTTCGGTGGCGCATCTGGCAGCCTCGGCGGGGGACGGCGTGACGGCGGCGATTTCCGCCGTGCGTTATCTGGAGGAGCGAAAGGGCAACAGTAAACAGCCGGCGCCGCATCATGCGGCCGCATCGGCAAGGTAGGCATCCATGAACGTGCTGCCGAAGGGAAAACAGGGCAAGCCCAGCGTTCGCGACGCGATCGAGCAGGATATCGTCACCGGCTTCTATTCGCCCGGCGACCGGCTCGACGAGGCAAGCCTTGCGGCGCGGCATCAGGTATCGCGCACACCGGTCCGTGAAGCGCTGATCCAGCTCAACACGATGGGGCTCGTGAAGATGGTGCCGAACCGTGGCGCCTTCGTCGCCCAACTCACGATCACCGAGCTGGTCGAGATGTTCGAGGTGATGGGCGAGCTGGAAGCCATGTGCGCGCGGCTTGCGGCGCGGCGCATCCGTCCGGAACAGCTGAAACGCCTCGAGGAGGCGCAAGCCGCCTGCGCGGCCGCTCAAGAGGCCGGCAATTCGGACGACTATTATTACGCCAATGCCGAATTCCACCGGCTGATCTACGAAGCGAGCGGCAACGGTTTTCTCGCCGAGAACGCCTATGCGCTGCAGCGGCGGCTGAAGCCCTATCGACGCCTGCAGCTGCGGGTGCCGGGCCGTGTCAACAGCTCGCTTGCCGAGCACGAGGAGGTGCTTGCGGCCATCCGCGCCCGCGACGATGCCCGCGCCCGCGACGCGATGCGCAACCACGTGGTCATCCAAGGTGAATATTTCAGCGATTTCCTGGCACTGATGCGGCCGGTCGAGCGCCAACTGATTCCCGGGGAATGATGAGGAGAAACATCTCCAGGGTCACAAGAGCAAAAGGGAATGCATGAGTTTTAAGCTCGGGAGGGTCGAGCTCATTGCCGGCAACCGCCGGTTCAACGGGAGGAGAGATCATGAAGCATGTCTTCAGACACATGGCCGGCATCGTGCCGGCGCTTATGCTCGCTGCCGGCATAGCCGGTGCAGCCGAAATGACGGACTCGGAAAAGCAGCTCTATGAGGCTGCGAAGAAGGAGGGCTCCGTCACTTGGTATGTTTCGCAGACGACGACCGAATTTGCCGACGGCATGTGCAATCTTTTCGAGAAGCGCTATCCCGGCGTCGAGTGCAATGTCGTGCGCGCTTCCGGCCAGGTCATCTTTCAGCGGCTCGTGCAGGAACTGCAGGCAGGCGCCGTTCAGGGAGACGTGATGTCGACCAATGACGACGGCCAGATGCTGCAGCTCAAGGAGCAGGGGGCGCTTGCCCAATATGCCCCGGAAAATCTCAAGGACATGGTTCCGGTGCTCCGCGACATGGCGGACAAGGAAAACTACTGGATCACCTCCGGCGTCTCGCCCCTGGTGATCGCCTACAACACCAAGCTGGTCACCGAGGCGGAAGCGCCGAAAAACTGGAGCGACTTCACCGACCCCAAATGGAAGGGACAGGTTGCGATCGGCCATCCGAGCTTCTCCGGCAGCGTCGGGCTCTGGACTATCCTGATGAACGACCTCTATGGCTGGGATTTCTTCGAAAAGCTCGAGAAGAATGCGCCGCAGATCGGCCGTTCGGTCGCTGACGGGCACAATCTCGTCGTCTCGGGCGAGCGGAAGGTGGCGCTGGCACCGTTGCCGCTGATCCTGTCGGATTCGATCCTGAAGAAGGCGCCGATTGCGGTCGTCTATCCGACCGACGGCGCGCTGCTGCCGCCGTCCGCGACCGGCATCATGAAGGACGCGCCGCATCCGAATGCCGCGCGGCTCTTCGAGAATTTCCTGCTCGGGCCGGAGATCGCCGAGTATTTCGCCAAGGATTACCGCTATCCCCTGCGGGCCGGCGTGCCGCTGGCGGAAGGCATGCGACCGCTCGACAGCTATACGACAAAGTCGGTCGAAACCTCCGAGGGCATCAAGAAGCTGCCGGACATCCAGGAAAAGTTCCGCGACACGTTCGGGATATGAGCCTGATCCGGAGGCCGGCCCGGCCGGCCTCCGCTTGTGCCTCGTGCGACATGCCCGGGTCCCGACGTCTCCAGTGATGAAGTGAGCGCCGATAATGACGAGTGTTTCCGATACCGATGCGATGAGCTGGTCGAAGGACGAGCAGGCGAAGGTGCGCGTGCCCTGGCATCAGCGGCTGCAGCCCGCCAACCTGCTCTGGCTTTTTCTCGCCGGCATCCTGGTGGTGCTGATCATCGCGCCCATGTGGACGCTCGTCGTCTCCAGCTTCACCGACGCCAAGACCGGCGGCTGGACGCTGCATAACTATGTCGAGGCCTATGGCAAGGAGCGGCACATCACGGCGCTGACCAACACGCTGAAGATGGGCGCCTGCGTCGTCGTCCTGAAACTGCTCTTCGGTGTGCCGCTCGCCTGGGCCTGCACCCGCACCGACATGCCGGGTCGCAACTTCGTACGCTACAGCGTCTTCGGCGCATTCATCATGCCGCCCTATCTCGCCGGCGTCGGCTGGATTCTGCTGGCCGGCCCCAATACCGGCTGGATCAACAAAATCTGGCAGAGCCTGACCGGTGCCACCGAACCGCTGGTCAACGTCTTCTCCTTCGGTGGCCTGGTGCTGGTTACGGCAATCGGCGGCTTCTTCCTCGTCTTCGTTTTGGTCAGCTCCGCCTTCGAGATGATCAACTCGGAAATGGAGGACGCCGCCAACATCCTCGGTGCCGGACCGTTCAAGACGGCGATGAAGGTGACCTTCCCGCTCGTCATGCCGGCGATCATCGGGGCGGCGCTTCTTTCCTTCCTCGGCGCGATCGCACTTTATGGCGTGCCGGCGCTGATCTCCATTCCCGCACGCTATCCCGTCGTGGTGATCCAGCTCACCGAGTTCTTTTCTTTCCCGCTCAGGCTCGAAGTGGCGGCCGCCTACTCGATCCCGCTTCTGTTGATCACTGCCGCGCTGCTCGGCCTGCAGAAGCTGATCCTGCGCCGCAAGGGCTATGTCGCGGTGAGCGGCAAGGGCGGCGAGCGACGCATCGTCAAGCTCGGCAAATGGCGCTGGGTGCTGTTCGCCTATTGCATGATCGTCGTGTCGCTGGCCGTCATCATGCCGCTCTTCGTGCTCCTGCTTGCAGCCTTCTCGCAGTCCTGGACGACGGGCTTCTCGTTAGACAACTTCACGCTGGCCAATTTCCACTACGTGCTCTTCGAGCATTCCAGCTCGCAGAAGGCGCTGATCGGCAGTGTAGGCCTCGGCATCGCGGCCGCCACCGTGGCAATCGTCCTGGCCCTCTTCATCGCCTATATCGTACAGCGCAAGCTTTTGCCGTTCTCCGGCGTGTTGGCCTTCCTGGCGGTGTCGCCCTATGTCGTGCCGGGCATCGTTCTGGCGATCGGCTTCTATGCGGCCTATGCGCTGCCGCCGGTAGCACTTTACGGCACCTATATGATCCTGGCGCTCGCCTTCATCACCCGGTTCCTGCCGATTGCGTTTACCACCAGTTCGGCCGGCGTGCGCAGCATCCATCCGGAAATGGAGGAGGCGGTGCGCATCCTGGGCGGCGGACGGACGACGGCGATCCGGCATGTGGTCGGGCCGCTCTTGAAGCGGACGCTTGCCGGCGGCTGGCTGCTGATCTTCGTGCCCGCGGCGCAGGAACTCTCGACCGCCATCTTCCTGGTCGGACCGACAACGCGCGTCGTATCCGTCGTTCTGCTCGATCTCAGTGAGGAAGGCGAGCTCGAAAAGCTCGCGGCGCTGGGTTCGCTTCTATTGATCATCATCGTTGCCGTTGTCGCTCTCGGGATGAAATATCTCGGCCGCGACTTCATGTTGAGGAGGAGCTGATATGGACGGACTTGTCCTCAGGAAACTCGGTCGCCGTTTCGGGGCCGTCGATGCGGTTCTCGATTTCGACCTTCATATCAAGCCTGGCGAATTCGTCTCGCTGCTCGGGCCGTCCGGGTGCGGCAAGACAACGACGCTCAGGATGATCGCCGGTTTCATCGATCCGACGTCCGGTTCGATCGAACTCGACGGCAAGGTCCTGTCCGCGCCCTCCGGTTCCGTGCCGCCGGAAAAGCGCGGCATGTCGATGATCTTCCAGTCCTATGCGATCTGGCCGAACATGACGGTGGCCGAGAACGTCGCCTTCGGCCTCAACCTGCGCAAGCTGCCGGCGGAAGAGGTCAGGGCCCGCGTCGGCACCGTGTTGGAAACGGTGCGGATGAGCCATCTCGCCGACCGCTATCCGGCCGAGCTTTCGGGCGGCCAGCAGCAGCGTGTGGCGTTGGCGCGCGCCGTCGTCATCCGCCCCGCCGTGCTCCTGCTCGACGAGCCGCTTTCCAACCTCGACGCAAACCTGCGCGAAGAGATGCGTTTCGAGATCAAGCGCATGCATGACGAGTTCAAGATCACATCCGTCTACGTCACCCACGACCAGGGCGAGGCCATGGTGACCTCCGACCGCATCGCCGTGATGAACAATGGCCGGCTCGAACAGATCGACACGCCCTACGCGCTCTATAGCCGTCCGAAGACACGCTTCGTCGCGAGCTTCATCGGCCGCACCAATTTCCTGTCCGGCAACCGCGGCAACAACATGATCGACTTTGCGGGCTTTAGCGTACCGTTCGGGATGATCGGCGAGGAGGTAACGGGTGGCGGGCCTATCACCGTGTCGATCCGGCCGCAGGCGATGAAGCTCTCTGCGACCGAAGTCGCGAAGGACAAGGCGATCAACCTGCCCGGTTCGGTGAAGCAATCCTCGTTCCTCGGCGAGACCTGGGACTATGTCTTCCAGTCGCGCGATGGAGACCTGCAGTTCCGCGTCGCCGCGCCGCCGGCGGATGTCTTTCCGGTCGGCACGCCCGCCTGGTTGCAGATCGATCCGGCGCAGATCGTGCCGATTGCGGATTGACAGCCGCTCTCAGCGCTGCATGCCCCAGCGGCGGACCGTGACGCTCTCGACGATGCGAAAGAGGATGCCTTCCACCAGAAGGCCGATGATGATCACCATGGCGAGACCGGCGAACACCTTGTCGGTGAAGAGTTCGTTGCGGTTGCGGAAGATGAACCAGCCGAGCCCGCCCGCCGAAGAGCTGACCCCGAACACCAACTCAGCGGCAATCAGCGTGCGCCAGGCAAACGCCCAGGCGATCTTCATGCCGTAAAGGATGGAAGGAAGCGCTGCCGGGATCAGGATGCGGAAGACATAGGACGGTCCGCGCAGGCCGTAGTTGCGGCCGACGAGGCGCTGGGTTTCCGGCACGCTTTCGAAACCAGTCAAGGTAGCGAGCGCGAAAGGCCAGAGCACGGCATGGACGAGCACGACGAGCAGGCTCTTTTCGCCGAGCCCGAACCAGAGCATGGCGAGCGGCAAAAGCGCGATCGCCGGCAGCGGATTGAACATCGAGATCAGCGTCTGCAGCAGTTCTCGCACGAAGCGGCTGGCGACCGCGAGCGAGACGATGACAAAGGCAAGCAGAACCGCGATCACATATCCCTTAAGAAGGACGGAAAGCGACGCCCAGGAGGCGAGAAGCAGGTTCTCCGAGGTGAGCGCTTCCCAAAGGGCGGCCATGGTTGCCGTGAAGGTCGGAAACAGGATCGGCTTGCCGCCGTAGCGAGCCGACAGCTCCCAGACCAGTGCCAGAAGCGCCAGCACCAGCACCTTGCGGACGGCCGCCGAATTCCAGGCAAAATCGCGCAGGCGGATCCAGGTCTGCGATTTCTCGGATGCGCCGGTCAGCGAAAGGTCAGACATGTTCGGGAACTCCCTTTCTGGCATGTGGCGAGAACAGGAGGTCATGCACTTCGCGCGAGAGGGATTCGAGACGGGCGCTGCCGACATCCTCGCGGCCGAATTCATGCGTGTCGAGGCTGGTGATGGTCCGGCCGGGATGCGGGCTTAGAAGATGCAGCTTCGTGCCGATCAGGATCGCCTCCTCGATCGAGTGGGTGACGAAGAGCAGCGTGAAGCCGAGTTCTTCCGCGAGATCGAGGAGTTCGCCCTGAAGCTGAGTGCGGGTGAGGGCGTCGAGCGCCGCGAAGGGTTCGTCCATCAAGAGCACGTCCGCATCGGTGACAAGCGCACGAGCGATCGCGGCGCGCTGCTTCATGCCGCCGGAGAGCGTATGCGGGTAGCTGTCGAGCGCCCGTTCCAGACCAACCTTTTTCAGCGTTGCCTCGGTGCGCTCGCGAATTTTGGCCTTCGTGAGCCTGCTTGCCATGCGCAGCGGAAACTCGACGTTCTGGCGTACGGTCTTCCAGGGAAGAAGCTGGTCGAACTCCTGAAAGACGACGATGCGATCCGGGCCGGGACCTTTGACCTCCCGGCCGCGCACCCTGATCGCGCCGGAAGCGGGCTTCAGGAAGCCCGCCACCGCCTTGAGGATCGATGATTTTCCGCAGCCCGAAGGACCAAGAAGCACGAGCCGTTCTCCCTCCCCGACACGGAAGGAGACGTCGTCCACCGCCCGCACGGTCCCGGCGGAGGTCGGGTAGTCGAGGACGAGGCGGTTGACTTCGAAAACCGCGGTCGGAAGGGGATTGCGTGCCAGCATGGGGTCAGCTTCCGCTTTCGCTATGCAGTTCCTCGAACGTGTAGTCCTTCCAGCTCTCGGCCTTCTTCTTGATGGCGCCGGTCCGGTGCAGGAAATCGGCAAAGACATAGGAGCGGGACGGAACGACCGTGAACTTGCTTTCTGGGGATTCGATCAGCGACTGCACAAAAGCCGGATCGAGCCTGGATTTCTCGATGCGGACATAGGTTTCGGCAGCCGCCTTCTTGTTCGCTTCGATCCAGGCGCCCGCTTCCTTCAGCGCTTCGAAAAAGGCTTGGAAGGTCTTCGGATTTTCCTCGCGCCATGCGGTGGTCGTGTAGAGATAGGTGGGTGTAACCGGCCCGCCGAGCACGTCATAGGAGGAAAAGACCTTGTGGATCTTCGGGTCCTTCAGCGCCTGTTCCTGGAACGGCGTGTTGGAGAGATGGGCGGTGATCTCCGTCGAACCGGAAAGAAGTGCCGCTGTCGCGTCGGGGTGCGGCAGGGTGATTGTGATATTGTCGAGCTTGTTCTGATTGCCCTCGCCGAATTCCTTCTCCGCAGCGATCTGCAGGATGCGCGCCTGGACCGAAACGCCGACCGCGGGAAGCGCGATCTTGTCGGAGGCCGTGAAGTCCTTGAGCGTCTTCACATTCGGATTGTTGGTCACGAGATAATTCGGCTGGTTGGCCAAACCCCCGACGATCTTCACTGCGCCCTCGGTACGGTCCCAGAGTGTCAGGAAGGGACCGATGCCGGCGGCTGCAATATCGATCGAGCCGGAGAGCAGGGCGGCGTTGATGGCGTCCCCACCACTAAGCTGCGCCCACTCGACCTTCACTTCATCGAGGCCGAGCGCCTTGGCGTGCTTTTCGATCAGGTTCTGGTCGCGGATCACATGCAACGGCAGGTAGAGGGTGCCGAACTGCTGGGAGATGCGGATGAGGCCTTCGGCGGATGCGCTCGTCGCCGGCGTGAGCGCGCTGAGCGCCAGGGCTGCCGCGGCGACAAGCTTCAGGGATTTCAGCATGTATCGACCTTTCAAGAGGATAGGCGTGATTGTTCGAAATGCGGTTGAATATCAGCCGGCCGCGTTGGCGAGCTTCGAGCCGCCGTAGTCACCGACCGCGAATTCGTTGGCGACGCTGTCGCGTAGGCCCTGACGGCGGTTCTTGTCGATGCCAAGCAGCGGGAAGAGCAGTTCGCCGACGCGATAAGCCTCTTCGAGATGCGGATAACCGGAGCCAATGATCGTATCGATGCCGAGAGCCTGGTATTCGCGCAGCCTCTCCGCCACTTGGCTCGGCGTGCCGACCAGCGCGGTTCCGACACCTGTGCGGACAAGGCCGACACCGGCCCAGAGGTTCGGCGCAACGACGAGCTTATCGCGGCGGCCACCATGGAGAGCGGCCTGCCGACGCTGGCCGACGGAATCCATTTCCTGCTGGAAGCGGTGCCAGCTGCGCTCGATCTGCTCGTTGGAGATGTTGCTGATGAGCTTGTCGGCGGCGCGCCAGGCTTCTTCCTCGTCCTCGCGGACGATGAAGTGAATGCGCATGCCGAAGCGAATTTTTCGGCCTGTCTTCGCCGCCTTGGCGCGAACGGATTCGACCTTTTCCTTCACCTGTTCCAACGGCTCGCCCCAGGTGAGATACATGTCGGTGGCATTGACGGCGAGTTCCTGGCCGGCATCCGAGGAGCCGCCGAAATAGAGCGGTGGGTGCGGCAGGCCGACTGGCGGGAAATCCGAACGCGCGCCCTTGAGTTCGTAGTACTTGCCCTTGAAATCGACGGTCTCGCTGGCGAGCAGCCGTTTCCAGATGTCGAGGAATTCGGCGGCCTGCTCGTAGCGCTCGTCATGGCCGAGGAAGATGCCGTCGCCGGCAAGTTCGGTCGGGTTGCCGCCGACCACGACATTCAGGAGAAGCCTGCCATTGCTCAGACGGTCGAGCGCTGCCGTCTGTCGAGCCGCGAAAGTGGGCGAGGTGACGCCGGGGCGCAGCGCGACCAGATATTTCAGCCGCTCGGTGACGACCGAAAGACCCGTGGCGGTAATCCAGGAATCCTCGCAGGACTGGCCGGTCGGCAAAAGCACGCCTTCGAAGCCGAGCTCGTCGACGGCGATCGCGACCTGCTTGAAATAGCGGAACTCCGGCCGGCGGCTCAAATGATCCGTGCCGAGATAGGTGCCATCCCCATGGGTCGGAATGAACCAGAAGAAATTCAAAGGTTCAGCGCGTCCGGTGGCGGTCATCAGTTTCTCCATACCCTTCTTGCGAAGAGAGGCTAATGACGACTTATCCGATAGAGAAGGAAGATTATTCTCTTCTCGCGGGAGCGGCGCTACGGGATATCTAAGCGTTAGCGGCACCGGCGAACGGCATTTCAACTCCGGTGCAAAACGGCTGTCCCGCTATTTTGTCCTGAAGCCCATGCGCCGCACGACATCGAGAAGCACGTGCCGCCCCTTGAGGGATGCCGTATCGGCGATACGATTGGCGGCGACAGCCGTCCAACCGCGTGTTGCCATGCCCTGACCCGCCTGGAAGGAGCGCATCGTATCGTCATAGGCGGCGAGTGCGGGTTCGTGGGCCGAGACCTGATATTGCTCGCGGTGAAGCACAAGCGACTGCGGGAGACGCGGCTTGACCTCCGTTTCAACCGAAGCATCGGGATAGCCGACCGTCATGCCGAACACGGCAAAGGTCTCCGGCGGCAGGCCGAGCACTGCGCCGACTTCCGCCGGATGATTGCGCATGCCGCCGATATAGCAGGAGCCGAGACCGAGCGATTCCAGCGCGACCAGCGCGTTCTGGGCAGCAAGTGCGGCGTCGATCGCGCCAAGCAGGAAGCTTTCGAAATAGTCGAGCCCTTCACCCGTCTTGCCCTGATCGACCGAGATCTTCCGCAGACGGGAAAGATCGGCGAGCCAGACAAGAAAGAGCGGCGCCGAAAGGATCTGGGGATTGGGTGAGGCAAGCTCGGCGAGCTTTGCCTTGCGATCCGGATCCTCGACGGCGACGACGCTCCAGGCCTGGAGGCTGGATGAGGTGGGGGCTGACTGCGCGGCCGCGACGATCAGCTGGAGCGCGCTTTCGGGCACCTTCTCCGGAAGATAGGCGCGGATGGAGCGATGTGAAAGGATCGTCTCCACCACTGCATTCCAATCTGAAGTTTGGTCCGATTGGTCCGCGCCATAACGGCGGCGCAGCAGATCGAACGGCAGCTCGGCAGTTTCGGAAGCGGAAACGGGACGGGAAACTGACATCGGGCAACTCCTTGGAAAAGAAGATCAGACCGGCATGCGGGGGATGCTGGCCAAGAGTTTCTGGGTGTAGGAATGCTTGGGTGCCGCAAGGATGTCGCGGGTCCTGCCGCTCTCGACGATCTTGCCGCGTTCGAGGATGATGGTTTCTTCGCAGAGCGAGGCGACGAGGCCGATGTCGTGGGAGACGAGCACGAGCGTCACCGTCTTCGACAGATCCTGGAGCAGCTGGACGATGCGGATGCGGGTGGAAAGGTCGAGGGCGCTCACCACTTCGTCGGCCAGCACGACCTCCGGCCGCGAGACGATCGCGCGGGCAATCGCGATGCGCTGCCGCTGCCCGCCGGAAAACTCGTGCGGATATCGCTCCGCCGCATCGGCCGACAGGCCGACCGAGGCAAGTGCTGCGGCAACGGCAGTCTTGGTATCTCCGGAAATTTTGAGCGAACGCAGCGGCTCGGCGATGATGTCGAAGACGTTCTGGCGCGGATCGAGCGAGGAATAGGGATCCTGAAAGACCGCCTGAACGGTACGGCGGAAGCCGCGCATGAAATCGCCGTTCTTCGGATCGAGCGGCGAGCCTTTGACCGTGATCGAGCCCTCGGACGGGCGGTTGAGGCCGAGCAAGAGGCGGAGCAACGTCGTCTTGCCGGAGCCGGATTCGCCGACAATGCCGAGATTGGTGCCCTGCCGCAGTGTCAGGCTCACGCCGTCGAGCGTCTTCTGGTCGCGATTGTAGCCGAAGGAGACGTTGCGGACGTCGACGAGGCTCATGGCGCGATCTCCAGAGCGTTGTCGAAGGAGCGGGCGGCGGCGACCAGGCTCTGCGTATAGTCGTGCGACGGCTGCTGGAAGACCGTGCCGACCGGTCCTTGTTCGACGATGCGGCCATGCCGCAGCACGACCACCCGATCGACGGCATTCGCCACCACGGGCAGATCGTGGCTGATGAAGAGCAGCGCCATGTTGCGCTCTCGGACCAACTGGCCCAGCAGATTGAGGATTTCTGCCTGCGTCGTGACGTCGAGCGCGGTGGTCGGCTCGTCGGCGATCAGAAGTTCGGGACGGCAGGCGAGCGCCATGGCGATCGCGGCGCGTTGCCGCTGGCCCCCGGAAATTTCGTGCGGCCAGGATTTTGCGATCCGCTCCGGCTGCGGCAGGGCCACTTGGTCCAGCAGGTCGATCACTTCGCGCATAACCGTCGTGTCGTCGCTCGGCCGGCCATCGCGCTTGGCGCGGCGCCGAACAGCCTCGGCCACCTGCCGGCCGATCTTCATCAGCGGATCGAGCGCGGTCAGCGGTTCCTGAAAGACGGTCGCCACGATCGTGCCCCGCAGCGGCACCAGATCACGGTCACGCGCACCGACCACCTGCTTTCCATCAAGCAGAACCGAACCGCCGGCGCGCAAGCCCTCGGGGAGAAGGCCGATCGCTGCAAGCGCCGTCAATGATTTGCCGGAGCCGGATTCTCCGATCAGGCCAAGACGCTCGCCGGATGCGACGGAGAAGGAGACATCCGAGACCAGCGTCTGGCCGCCCGTCTCGACCGAAAGGCCTTCGATCGACAGAAGCGAGCTCATCGGCGCCTCCTGCGGGTCGGGTCGGCGATATCGCGCAGGCCGTCAGCCAGCAAATTGATGCCGATGACGAGCAGGACGAGCGCAATGCCCGGTGCAACGGCGCCGAAAGGTGCCGTATAGACCGTGCCTTGCGCTTCCTGCAGCAGCCGGCCCCAGGAAGCGTTCGGAGGCGGTGCGCCGAGACCAAGATAGGAGAGCGAGGCTTCGGCGATGACGGCCAGCCCGAACTGCAGCGCCAGGTTGACGAGCAGCGTCGGCCAGATATTCGGCAGGATGTGGATCGCGACGACACCCAGCCAGGACGTGCCGGAAATCCGCGAGGCGGTGATATAGTCCATCCTCAATACACGCTTCGCCAGAATGCGCGTGAGCCGTGCAACGATCGCCGAATTGGCGATGCCGATCGCCACGATCGCGGTCCAGAGGCTCGCTCCGTCGCTGGAGGCGACGATCAGCATGGCGAGCAGCAGGGTCGGGAAGGCGATGAGGATGTCGAGGCCGGCGGCGAGCACGTCGTCCAGCGTCTTCGACGCGAAGGCTGCGATGAGGCCGATCGTGATACCAATCGCCGCACCGATGATCACCGCACCGGTGCCGACGAGGAGCGCGATGCGCGAGCCGATCATGATCAGCGTGAAAAGGTCGCGCCCAAGCCGGTCGGTACCGGCCCAATGCGCAAAAAAGGGCGCTTCAAGCCGCCCGCCGGACATGGCGGCCGGATCATAGGGCGTCCAGACGAGCGTCAAGAGGCCGATGACAAGATGCAGGCCGACGAGGATCGTGCCGGCGGCAAAGGTCCATGAACGGCGGGCGCGGCCTTCCGGAGGAGCGGCGATGAGGCTTCTATCGGTCATGGCTCGGTTCCCGCCACGCGGCCGCGCAGCCGCGGATCGATAAGGCGCTGGGCAAGATCGGCGGCAAAGCCGACCAGCAGGACCAGCAGCGTCGAGATGAAGAGCACGCCCTGCACGTTCGGATAGTCGCGCTGCTCTATGCCGAGAAGCAGCATCGACCCTAGGCCCGGCAGCGAGAAGACCCGCTCGACGACGACGGCGCCGAGAAGCGTCGAGGCGAGCTCTATGCCGAGAATGGAAATCACCGGCACCGAACCGTTGCGAATGCCGTGGCGGATCAGTGCCTCGGAAAAGGTCGCGCCGAGGGCGCGCGCGGTGCGCAGGTAATCGCTGCCGAGCACGTCTTGCGCGGCGGAGCGCACATAGCGGATCAGTGAGGCGGACATGACGATGGCGATCGTCGCAACCGGCAGCACGAGAGCTTCGAAGGCTGCATCCGGCCTCTGCCAGCCCCGCGACGGAAAGCCGCCCGAGGGAAAAAGCCGCAGATTGACGGCAAAGACGGTTACCAGAAGGATACCGATCCAGAAGACGGGCACGGCAATGCCGAACTGCGAGACGACGGAGATGAGCGAACCGTACCAGCGGTCGGATTTCACGGCGGCGACGACCCCAAGCGGTACGGCGATTACAATTGCCAGCAGGAACGACATCAGCGTCAGCGGCACGGTGACGGCCAAGCGATCGCCGATCTCCGGCAGAACCGGCGCGCCGCTGATGAAGGAATTGCCGAGGTCGAAGCGGGCGAGGCTGGAGACGAAGCGCAGGAACTGTTCCGACAGCGGCAGGTCGGACCCCACCTGCCGCCGGGCGGCTTCGATCTGCTCCGGGTCTGCTCCGACGGAAACGAGCGCATTGGCCGGATCGCCCGGAAGCAGGCGCAGCAGCAGGAACAGCACCGCGGCCGCGATCAGGATCGAAACGATGAGGATGGCCAGACGGCGCAGAAGATAGGAGAAAATAGCCGCACCTTTCATCAGAAAACCGCCCGGGCTGAGCCGGGCGGGTACACTATAGCGCAAGCCCCGAGCAGAGGGGCCGCGATCAATCGGCCTTCTTGATGCCGGAGGCGAAGAACTGCGAGTTCAGGCCGTTGACGGGATAACCGGACACCGATTTCGCCGAGACGACGATCTGCGGATAGAGGTAGAGCCAGTTGCTGGCGGCATCTTCCGCGATGATCGTGTTGGCTTCCTTCAGCTTTTCCGTCTGCTCGTCGGTCGTGGCGCTTTCTTCCGCCTGCCTGATGAGGTCGACGACCTTCGGATTGTTGTAGCCCCAATAGAAGTCCGGGTTGCCGTAGAAGACGATATCGCGATGGTTCACATGTTCCTGAAGCGTCGCCTGGAAGTCATGCGCCTTGTAAATCTTGGTGTACCACTCGTTGGCGGTGATGACGTTGATGTTCACCTTGACGCCGATCTTGGCGAGTTCGGTCTGCAGGAACTGCGCCGCGATCGGATGCGGATCGTAGTTCGGCGTATCGATGGTGAAGGTGAAGCCGTTCGGATAACCGGCCTCGGCGAGCAACGCCTTGGCGCTTTCCGGATCGTAGGCATCGACCTTGGTGAGGTCGACATACCAGGGATCGGTCGGCGGAACCATCGAGCCGATCAGCGTGCCATAGTCGCCCCAGACGGCTTTGAGCAGCCTGGCGTCGTCGACGGCGCGCGCGAGCGCCTTGCGGACCTTTACGTTGTGGAAGGGTGCGACGCGGTCGTTATAGGCGAGCAGGAGCTTGGTGGTCGACTGGCCCTCGGCCACCGTGAAATCCGGATTGTCCTTGAATTGCGCAAGCGAATCCGGGCTTTGCACGGAGGTAATGATGTCGACCGAACCGGTGAGCAGCGCATTGTTGAGTGCGGTCGCCTCGGTGAAATACTGGAAGACCACGTCGGCATTGGAGGGCTTCTGGCCCCAGTAATCGTCGAAACGGGTCAGCGCTAGCGACGAACCGCGACGCCAGCCTTCCAGCGTATAGGGGCCGGTACCGTCTTCCGTCGCAGTGAGATTGGTCGCCGTGTCGTTGACGATCCAGACATAGCTCAGATTGTAGGGCAGCGAGATCGAGCGGGAGGAGAGCTTGACGATGACGGTGGCGTCATCCGGCGTCTCGATGCCGGCGATCTGCTTCAGGCTGTTCTTGCGGGAGCTTTTGGATTCCGGCGCGGTGACGCGCTCGATCGAGAATTTCACATCCTCGGAGGTCAGCGGATCGCCGGAATGGAAGGTGACGCCCGGCTGCAGCGTGAATGTATAGGTGAGGCCGTCGTCGCTCACCTTGTAATCCTTGCCCAGGACCGGCTCGACCGCGCCGGCATCGGTCAGCTGGAACAGCGCTTCATAGACATTGCCGTTGAAGGCCTCGTTGATGCCCTGGCCGGCGCCGGCGGTATTGTCGAGGTTCTGCGGCTCATAGAGCGAACCGATGTTGATCGTCGCATCGGCATCGAAATCCTGCGCGTGAACGGAACCTGCCGCAACCGCGCCGAGGAGAAAGGCGCCGGCCGTCATAGCCCGGACAAAGCGCCGGTCGGTCTTCAAGGTCTCGGCCATGCGGGCCGTCAAACCGCTCATTTTATGCTCCCTAATCGAGTTGGCCTTTTCAGCCATTGTATACCGGCGCGGAGAATATCGCAGTTCTTCTCAACCGGAAGGGCAGTGGGCCACGATTTTCCGCAGGTGCAGGAAACGCTCTTCGCCGCCATACTTCCGGCAGGGAATTTTGTTCCAGCTTCCGCTGGCGCTTTCTCGTAAGGCCGGCTAAGGCCTTGAGAAAGACGATTTGGAGTACGGCCATGAGCGATATCGATCGCGATCATGCAGAACGCCTGATGCGGGAAGCCGGGCTCGATGCATTGGCGCTCTTCCAGCCCGAAGCTTTTCATTATGCGATCGGGGCGCCGGCGGGCGTGGCGGCGATGTGGGGCAGGGCGGGAGCGGCCATCGCGCTCGTGCCTGCGGATGCCGCGGCTGATCTCGCGGCTGTCGCCAGCGATCACGCTTCCGGTCCGATCCGCAATGCGGTTCCCGATATCGATCTGCGCACGCACCGCATCTGGATCGACATGCTCGACCTGACGGGTGTGCAAACGGTGCTCCAGATCAACGAAGCGTATCAGCGGCTCGGGGCGGCCAGTCCCCGGCCCGAAACCTTCGATCGATCCGCCTGCTTCAATCTGCTCGGCGATTTGTTGAAGGAGCGCGGTCTCGGCCACGCGCGGATCGGTGCGGATCTGGAGTTTATGCCGGCTGCCGATTTCGACGCGCTGAAACAGGCTCTGCCGGGTGTCCGCTGGGTCAATGGTTCCGAAGTGCTCCGCCGGATGCGGGCGGTCAAATCGCAGCATGAGATCGAACGCCTGCGCCGTGCCGCGAAGGCCGCCGAGGCGGGGCTTGTCCGAATGGCGGTGGCGGTAAGGCTGGGTGTTCCGCTTGGCGAACTCTCTTCCGCCTGGAAGGCCGGCGCGCAGGCCGCAGCTATCGAAGGCGGCTTTGCGCTCAGCGGCCATTGGGACTTCATCTCGATCGGCTCCGACCTCTCGGACATGTCCGCCGTCGTGACACCCGGTGCCCTGATCAAGGCCGATGTCGGCACGCTGGTCGGTGGCTATTCCTCCGATGGCGCCCGCACCTTCACCCACGGGCCGGCGTCGCCACTGGCACGCGACATATTCAAGGCGCTGGAGAGCGCATTCGAGGCAGGTTTCGAGCAGCTTCGGCCGGGCAATACGTTCGGTGCGGTGCATGCAGCCATGATCGCCTCCATGCGTAAAGACGGTTTTTCCGATTATTATCGCGGCCATTTCGGTCACTCGGTCGGCGGCAGCGTCGGCATCGAGGAATGGCCGTTCTTTTCCTCCGGCAATCCGGAGATCATCCTGCCGAACATGGTGGTCGCGCTGGAGACGCCGTTCTATGGTCAGGGTCTTGGTGCGCTGATGATCGAAGACCAGTTCCTGATCACCGAGACCGGGGCGGAATGCATGAACACGCTGCCTCGGACATTGCGCGATCTCTCAGCCGAGTAGCCCAAATCTTTCCCCGATAAAGCCCTGTCTTTCGGAAATTCATTCTCCGCGGACGACATCCATTCAGGTCCGGATTATTCCCCTAACCCCGATGGATAGCGGTAGCATTTTTTCCGTAGCGGCCGTTCGCACGCACGTCATTTCCTTTAGTCTATAGAATTAATAGATAATATGATTGCCATCGGTCGGCCGGTGCACGAAGCGCTGTAGCCGCCTGATTTCGGGGACTTGAACGACGGGCTTTCCGCCCGTACCAGGAGAGACAGATCATGGTGATCACATCCACGGCCGCGAATATCGCGGCCCCTTCCGCCTCGCTCGAACTTGACGCCGACGTTCTGGTGATCGGCGGTGGTCCTGCCGGAACCTGGGCGGCGATCGCCGCTGCGGGCAAAGGCGCCAAGGTCGTGCTGGTCGACAAGGGTTTCTGTGGCTCCTCCGGGGCAACCGCGCCGTCCGGAACCGGCGTCTGGTACGTGCCGCCGGACCCCGCCCGCCGCGCCAGGGCGATGAACAGCCGCTGGGATCTCGGCGGCCGGCTTGCCGACCCCGCCTGGATGCGCCGGACGCTCGATCGCACCTATGAGAACGTCAACCATCTTGCCGAATGGGGCTATCCCTTCAGCGATGACGGCAACGGCAGATCGATCCGGACCAGTCTCGATGGTCCCGATTACATGCGGCTGATGCGCAAGCGGACCAAATCGGCGGGTGTGAAGATCCTCGATCACAGCCCCGCGCTCGAACTGCTGCGTGATGAAACCGGTGCGGTTGCCGGTGCTGCGGGCGTTCGGCGGCAGAAGGGCGATACCTGGCTGGTGAGGGCCGGAGCGGTGGTGATAGCAACCGGCGGCTGCGCCTTCCTCAGCAAGGCGCTCGGCTGCAACGTGCTGACCGGTGACGGCCTGCTTCTTGCTGCCGAACTCGGCGCCGAACTCTCGGGCATGGAATTTTCCAGCGCCTATGCCATGGCGCTGGAAGGCGGCTCGGTCACCAAAACCCGTTTCTACGAATGGGCGACCTTCACCTTCGAGGACGGCTCGCCGATCCCGGGTGCTGCGTCCAAGGGCGGCCGTTCGGTGATCGCCAAGGCGCTTGCGACGCAACGGGTCTTCGCCCAGCTCGATAAGGCGGATGCCGAAACCGAACAGGCGATGCGTTACGCCCAGCCCAACTTCTTCGTACCGCTCGATCGCGTCGGCATCGATCCGTTCAAGCAGCGCTTCCCGGTCACGCTGCTGCTCGAAGGCACCGTGCGCGGCACCGGGGGTCTGAGGATCGTCGACAACGGCTGCGCCACAACGGTTCCCGGCCTTTACGCGGCCGGCGATGCCGCGACCCGCGAGCTGATCTGCGGCGCATTTACCGGCGGAGGCAGCCATAACGCCGCCTGGGCCATGTCTTCCGGCTTCTGGGCCGGCGGTTCGGCCGGTGACTACGGCCAGCAATATCGCGGCCGCAATCGCCGTTATGTCCGCGCCGGCGGCGTCGGCATCGCCGACGGATCGGGTTGGGCGATCGATGCGGCAGCACTCACCCGTTCGGTTCAGGACGAGGTCCATCCCTATGACCGCAACTATCAGCGCACCGGCGAAAAGCTGGAAGATTCGCTCGGCCGCCTGGACGGGCTCTGGTCAGGCATCCGCACGGCGCGGGCCGCATCGCTCGGCGAAGCGCAGCGCATCCGCGAAGGCGTCGCGATGCTGGCCACCTCCCGCTGGATGTATCGCAGCGCGCTTTCGAGAACGGAAACCCGTGGGATGCACAAACGTGAAGACTTCTTGAGGAAGGACGATACGCAGCTTCACTATACGACGACCGGTGGCCTCGATGAGGTCTGGATCGGCCGCGAGCGCGCTCCGTCGCCGGAACTCGAGATTCTGGCAGCATGATCGAGGTCATCAGCGAGGACCGGTGCACCGGTTGCAATATCTGCGTCAACGTCTGCCCGACCAATGTCTTCGACACGGTTCAAGGCGGCATTCCGGTGATCGCCCGTCAGGACGATTGCCAGACCTGCTTCATGTGCGAGGTCTACTGTCCGGACGATGCGCTCTATGTGGCGCCCCTCGCCGCTGAGGTGACCGGCATCACGGTTGCGGAGCTCGAACGGCAGGATCTGTTCGGCAGTTACCGCAAGTCGATCGGCTGGGTGAGGAGTGGAAGGCCACGGCCCACGCCGGAAGTTATGAGCCGCCTCGATCATCATTGACGAATGAACCGGCCGCCGGACTAGGCGACTACCGTCAAACAGACGAATTGCGGGATTTTCGACCATGCGCACCACACGCAGAACATTTCTGGGATTAAGCGCGGCAGTTGCCACGTTTCCCACCACATTCTCCATCACCCGCGCGCAAACCAAGCCGGATGTCATCCGGCTCGCGGGGCCGGGCAACGCCGCCGGCCGACCCTATGGCAACGGCTCGATCGGCATCCTGCGCGGGCGGGAGCTGCTTGAGAAGGAATTCGAGCCCGACGGCATCCGCATCGAATGGCAGTTCCCGCGCGGCACCGGCCCCGCGATCAACGAGGCCTTCGCCAACCGCCAGCTCGAGTTCGCGAGCTACGGGGGTTTGCCGAACATCGTCGGCCGCGGCGCCGGCGTACGCACCACGGTGCTCGCCGCCTCGGGCATCTCGCCGACCTATGTCGGGGTGCGCCCTGCAGCCGGAATCAAGACACTCGCCGATCTCAAGGGCAAGAAGGTCGCCTTCCAGCGCGGCACGATCTTCGAGCTCTCGCTCTCGCTCATTCTGGCAGGCGTGGGCCTCAAGAACGAGGACGTCCGGATTTTCGACCTCCAGGGCGCCGACCAGACGGCGGCGATCCAGTCGGGCGACGTGGACGCGCTGCTCGGCCAGGGCAACCAGGTACTGGCGCTGGTGAATAGCGGGCTCGTCGAGGTCCTCTACAGCACCAAGGGACCCGCCCCGGGTTCGACCTTCGGCTCCTTCACCGTGCTCGACAGCTTTGCCGAGGCAAATCCCGAGATCGTCGCGCGGGTGTTGCGCGCTTACGTCGAAGCCTCGCGCTTCGCGGGCCTCGATGAGAACCGGGACAAGCTCTACGACATCTGGGCGCTCACCGGCTCCCCTCGCGAGAGCTATGTCACCGATTATGCTGGCGATAATCTCCGTGACCGCAACAGCCCGCTGCTCGACGGCTTCTACCGCGCGAACATCAAGGCCGGGCTCGACTTCACGCTGGAGCAGAAGCTGGTGCGCAAGCCTTTCGATGTCGACGAATGGATTCAGGACAGCCTGCTGACCAAGACGCTCGCCGATCTCGGCTATGAGACCGTCTGGACCCCACGCGAGGCCGACGGCAAGACCCGGACCTAAGGGAGAGAGGGCAAGATGAGACGCAGAACCTTTACGAGCCTCGCCGTGCTCGCCGTTACCGCGGCAGCCATCCTCGGGACCGGCCCGGCCGTGGCCCAGGATAAGCCCCGGGTCATCCGCATCGCCTCCTTCGGTAACGCGGCCGGCAAGCCCTATGGCACCGGTGCGATCGGCGTCGTCCGTGCCCAGGAGCTTCTGGAGAAGGAGTTCGCCGCCGACGGCATCAAGATCGAGTGGCAGTTTCCGCGCGGCACGGGGCCGGCCATCAACGAGGCCTTCGCCAACGGCCAGCTCGATTTCGCCTATTACGGCGGCCTGCCCAACATCGTCGGCCGCGGGGCCGGTCTCAAGACGAAGGTGATCGCGTCCTACGGCGTCAGCCCCGTTTATCTGGTCGCCCGGCCGGACGCCAGGATCGCCTCGCTTTCCGATCTCAAGGGCAAGAAGATCTCGACGTCGCGCGGCACGATCAACGAGCTCGGCCTCTTTCAAATCCTCACCAGGGCCGGCCTGGCGGTCGACGACATCCAGTTCTTCGACCTGCAAACCGCCGACCAGATATCGGCGATCACCTCCGGTGATATCGATGTGGTCGTTGGTGGCGGCAACTCCGTCTTGCAGCTCGTCGACCAAGGCATCGCGCAGATCGTCTACACCACCAAGGGGAGCCCTGCGCCCGGCAGCAATTTCGGCTCCTTCGTGGTGACGGACCAATTTCGTCAGGCCTATCCGGAGTTGACCCAGCGGGTGGTCAACAATTTCGTCAAGGCGTCCTATTTCGCTTCCGATGAAAAGAACCGCGACGCGCTCTTCGACATATGGGCACTGACCGGTCCGCCACGCTCGACGTTCCAAAAAGATTATGACGGTGAGTTGTTGAAGGACCGCCAGAGCCCGCTGCTCGACGACTTCTATCGCGCCAATGTCGAAGCCGGCATCAAATTCGCCGTCGGCCAGAAGCTGATCCGCAAGCCCTTCGACATCGATGAATGGGTGGACGACAGCTATCTGAAGACGGCTTTGAAGGCGTTCGGCTACGAGAATGTCTGGACGCCGCGCGACGGCCAAGGCAATGCCGTCCGGTTCTGACCGGCGCTTCTCCACTCTCTGGTCTACGCTTCGTGCCGAGATGACGGCCGAAGGAAGGAGCGATCATGTCCGATGTCACCTTCAAGACTTCCGTTTCGATTGCCGAGACCCCATTCGACCGCGTGGCGGACAAAGGTGTGCGGGGTCTTCTTGCCTCGGCACCGCACCTGTCCGGCTGGTTAGGAAAGGTGGCTCTAGGCCTCGTCGTGCCGTTCGCGCTTCTGGCGTTCTGGTCCTACGCCGTCCACCAGGAATGGCTGGCGGAGCAGATCCTCCCCGATCCGCGGCTCGTATATGAAACGACCACAGATCTGATCGCCACCGGCCAGTTGCCAGGTGAGCTTCTCGTCAGTCTGGGGCGCGTGGCGGCGGGCCTTGCGGTCGGAGGCGGGCTCGGTCTCCTCTTCGGGCTCGCCTTCGGCCTCTTCCGGCCGCTGGATATCTATGTGGCGCCGACGGTGCGGGCGATCTGCCTGGTGCCCTCGCTCGGCTGGCTTCCCTTCTTCATGCTGGTCTTCGGCATCGGCGAAGCCTTGAAGATCATCCTCATCGCCAAGACCTGTTTCCTGCCGCTGATGGTGAGCGCCTATGAAGGCATCCGCAGCAGGCCGCGCAAATATGACGATGTCGCCCGGGCGCTCGAACTGCCCTGGCTCGTGAGGGTCCGGCTGGTGGTGTGGCCCTCCATCCTGCCCGCCATTCTTACAGGCGTCCGCCAGGCGCTGAGCCGCGGCTGGAAGGTGCTGATCCTGGTCGAGATGATTTCCTCGGCAGCAGGTCTCGGCTACCTGATGATGTGGGGCCGCAAGGCCTTTCAGCTCGACGTGGTCTTCGCCACCATGATCGTCATCGGCATCGTCGGCTGGGTGCTCGATTACGCGTTGACGAAGTTCCAGCATCGCACGACCGGCTGGTCGTTCAAGACGGCGGCATGAGGGAGGGGCCGATGACCACCGCCACGCTCACTCGTCCCCAGCTCATCTGGCGGGCGCTTGTCCTGCCGGCGGCGCTCGTTGTTCTCTGGTCGCTTCTCGATGCGCTCGGAGCGCTCGGCAACGACATCATCGTCTCGCCGGCACAGGTTTTGAAAACCGCCTATCAGGGTTTCGCGGACGGCTCCATTCCCGGGGCGACGATTGCGACTCTTCTGAGAGCCCTGGCCGGCTGGGCGATCGGGGCGTCCGTCGGGCTTGCTTTCGGCGTGCTGATCGGGCTTTCCGGCATCGCGCGCGGCCTCTTCGATCCGTCTATCGCCAGCCTGCGCCAGATCGCGCTCTTCGCCTGGATTCCTCTGCTCAGCGCCTGGTTCGGCAATGGCGAGGTGATGAAGATCACGCTGATCGCACTCGGCGCCTTTTTCCCGATGGCGCTTGGTGCGCAGGCTGGATGTCAGAACGTACCCGCGCCGTTCCGTGAAGTAGGCCGAGTGCTTGAACTCGATCGCCGCACGACGCTGACGAAGATCATCTTTCCGGCGGCAATCCCTTCCATTTTGGCGGGGTTGGAGCTGTCGCTCAATATCGCCTGGCTCGGCACTTTCGGCGCCGAGTACCTGATCGGCACCGGTTATATCAACGGCATGGGGGACGGTCTCGGTGCCTACCTCGCCGCAGCCCGCGAATATGCGCGCATGGATCAGGTTCTGCTCGGTGTCCTTTTCCTCGCGCTCATCGGGGTCGGCCTCGATCGGCTCGTCATCGGATTTTCAAGGAGGCTCATACCATGGCGGATGCCCTGACCCTGTCACGGCCGAAAACGATCGCGGCCGGTTCGGTTCGGATCTCGGATGTCTCCAAGACTTTCCGCGTCGAAAGCCGCATCGTCCACGCGCTCGACAACGTATCGCTCGCCATCGAATCCGGCGAATTCATCAGTATCGTTGGACCGAGCGGCTGCGGCAAGTCGACACTGCTGCGCTTTCTCGCCGGCCTCGACGGACCGGACCGCGGGCGGATCACGGTCGATGGCGAAGTGATCGATCGCCCGAGCCTCAAGCGCGGCATCGTCTTCCAGGATCACCGGCTGCTGCCCTGGTTCAGCGTGGAGAAGAACATCGCGCTCAGCCTCTACAGCCTCGCCGGCTCGGAGGCGGAAAAGCGCGAGCGGGTGCAGTACCTGATCGATCTCGTCGGCCTGAGCGGCTTCGAAAAAGCGTTGCCGCACGAACTTTCCGGTGGCATGTCGCAGCGCGCGGCGATTGCCCGCGGACTTGCGCCGCGGCCGCCCCTGCTCCTGCTCGACGAACCGCTGGGTGCGTTGGATTCGCTCACCCGCAGCTATCTTCAGGACGAGTTGCTGGCAATCTGGGAGCGCGAGAAAAGCACGGTCGTCATGGTGACCCATGACGTGGAAGAGGCGATCTACCTTTCCGACCGGGTGGTCGTCATGGAACCTCGCCCGGGCCGCATTGCGAAGATCTTCGAGATACCCGGCAACCGGCCGCGGCATAGAGACGATCCGGATTTCGTCACGATCCGGCGTCAGGTCACCGATCTTCTGGCGCATCGAAAAGATTGATCGGGAAGTTCGAGCGTTCAGGTGAAGTTTGAGCGAGCTTCGCCTGTGCAGGCGGGCGGGTCCTTCCCTTCTTGGATCCGCCCGTCTCGTTTCTTGTCCCTGGTTGCCGAAAGTTGCGTTGAACCTCAGGAACTTGTCCTGTATCGAGAAGGAAACGGTGAGGCAGGCTTTCGATCCTCGATGCTGACGAAAAAGGGAAAATACGGTCTCAAGGCGCTGGTGCATCTGGCGCAACTCGAACCCGGCAGGACCGCCTTCGTCAGCGAGATCGCCGAGCAGAACAACATTTCCAAGAAATTCCTCGACGCGATCCTGCTCGAACTGCGCAAGGGCGGCCTGCTGCGCTCGAAGAAGGGGCCGGGCGGCGGTTATGCGCTATCGAAGCCGGCGTCGCAGATCTATGTCGGCCAGGCGGTGCGCATCCTCGACGGACCGCTGGCTCCGATCCGCTGCGCCAGCAAGACGGCTTTCGAGGCCTGCGACGATTGCGACCATCCCGAAGACTGTCAGATCCGCCATTCGATGACCGAAGTGCGCGATGCGATCGCCTCGGTGCTCGACACCATGACGCTGGAACAGATGGTCGCCAAGCGCTCGAGCGGCATTATCGATGAGGTCGAGCCGACCACCAAACAGGGTTAGAATTGCCCGTTCGGCTTCGGCACCTTGCCGTTGAGGTGATAGTCGCCGATCGCGTGATGTTTCCAGCGCACCGGATCGTGCACCGTGTGGGTGCGGGCATTGCGCCAATGACGGTCGAGGTTCAGCCCTTCCTTGGTGGCGGAGGTGCCGGCCAGTTCGAACAGGCCGTTGGTCGCGTCCATCGCCGCTTCCGTCGTCAGGATCTTCGCCGCTGCAACCGCCAGCGAGGCCTCGACCGCCGTTTCCGGCGAGGGGGTGATCTGGGCGACATCAACCTTGCGGCCGGCTCGTTCCAGCACCGCCGACGCCGCTTCCAGCTTCACGGCGATCGACCCTGTCCGCGCGATGGTCAGCGGATCGCTGCTTGCCGTCTCGATGCCGAGATTGCGCATGCCGCGGGATTTATGGCGGACAAATTCGAGCATGTCGGCAAAGGCAGCGCGCGCAATCCCGAGATCGATCGCAGCATGCAGGAACTGGCCGAGAGAACCGACGGGCGCGTGCCGCTCGAAGCTGCGGTAATAGGCAATCACCGAATCCGCCGAGACATAGACATTTTCGATCAGCACAGTGCCGCTGGCGGTCGTGCGCTGCCCGAAGCTGTCCCAGTCGTCGACGATGGTGAGGCCCTCCGTCTCCTTCGGCACGATCGCCATCGCGAGCCTGCCCTCGGGATCGATGGCGAAGATCGCCACCCAATCGGCAAAGAGCGCGCCAGTGGAATAATATTTGCGGCCGTTGATGCGATAGCCGACGCCATCCGGCACCAGCCGAGTCTCGATGTCCCCGGCCGCCGCGACCCCCGTTTCCGCCAGAGCATTTGCAAAGTGCTCGCCGGCCAGCGCCCGGGCGAAGAAGAACTTCTTCTGCTCCTCCGTGCCGCAAAGCCTGAGCGCTTCCAGGATGTGATAATGGTTCTGCGGGATTTGGCCGATCGACGCATCCGCCTCGGAAAGGATGGCGATCACCTCGGCCAGAAAGGCATTGGAAATATCCGCCCCCCCATATTCCGCGGGCACGGTGATGCCGAGAAGGCCCGACTGGGCCACAAGCTCCATCTCATGATGGGGAAGAAGCCTCTCCCGGTCCCGGAGGCCCGAACCTTCGGCGATCGGCACCGCCAGCGCTTTTGCCACGTCGAGCGCCTCGTCCTCGGTCGCAATGTATGGAGCCACTGCTTTGATCTTTCCTGCCAAGTGGAAAACCCTGCTCATGTGCATCTCCTCGATCAAGCTATCATTGAGACACGCCGCAGAGGCCGGGAGAAGGAATAAAGCTTCAATTGCCGACCTTGGACGAAGCGAATTTTCTCTTTTGGCGGCTGCAAAGAGAGATTTGCGGATTGTCACGGCAAGTTGAGCAGGAGAAGAGAGAATTTCTCCGGCGCAATAGGATCCGCGAAACAACTTTCCTTAGCGCGCGAAAAGAGAACGCCTAGTCTGGCGGAACAGGGTCATTCCCTCTTTTCCGATAGAGCTTCTCCCATGGCAAAGTCTCTGCACCTTACCGCTTTCATGCGCCCCGTCAGCCTGCATACCGGAGCGTGGCGTTATCCTGGCGCCCATCCGGACGCCAACTTCAACTTTGCGCATATCAAGTCTTTCGCGCAGAAGCTGGAGCGGGCGAAGTTCGACGCCTTCTTCATGGCCGATCACCTGGCGGTGCTGAACATGCCGGTGGAAGCCTTGAAGCGCAGCCATACCGTCACTTCGTTCGAGCCGTTCACGCTGCTTTCGGCACTTGCGGCCGTGACCGAGAAGATCGGGCTTGCGGCGACCGCCTCGACGACATTCGACCAGCCCTACCACGTCGCCCGCCGCTTTGCCTCGCTTGATCATATCAGCAACGGCCGTGCCGCCTGGAACATCGTCACCACGTCCAATCCGGATGCGGCGCGCAATTTCGGGCTCGACGAGCATGTGGAGCATGGCGAGCGCTATAAGCGGGCGCGGGAATTCTACGATGTGGTGACGGGGCTGTGGGACAGTTTCGCCGACGATGCCTTTCTTCGCGACCAGGAAAGCGGCATTTTCTGGGATCCGGAAAAGATGCATGTGCTCGACCACAAGGGTGAAGAACTAAGCGTGCGCGGGCCGCTCAACATCGCTCGGCTGGTACAGGGCTGGCCGGTGATCGTGCAGGCCGGGCAGTCGGAACCGGGACGTCAGCTCGCAGCGGAGACGGCCGAGGTGGTCTTCTGTTCGCCACGCGATCTTTTGGCCGGCAAGGCTCTCTATGCGGACATCAAGGGACGCATGGCGGCGGTCGGCCGCAATCCGGAGCACCTGAAAATCCTGCCGGCCGCCTTCGTCGTGATCGGAGAGACAGTCGAGGAGGCAAAGGCCAAGCGCGCCAAGCTCGACAGCCTCGTCCATTACGACAGCGCGATCGCTTCGCTTTCGATCGCGCTCGGTCATGACGCTTCCAGCTTCGATCCCGACGGGCCGCTGCCGGATATCCCCGAGACCAATGCCAGCAAATCCGGCAGGGCAGGGGTCCTAAGGCTTGCCGAACAGGAAAAGCTCACGGTGCGGCAACTCGCCCAGCGCTATGGCGGATATTCCGGCCTCGCCTTCGTCGGCACGCCGCAGACTGTTGCCGACGAGATGCAGGCCTGGCTGTCAGAACAGGCATCCGACGGGTTCACCGTGGTCTTCCCCTACCTGCCGCAAGGCCTGGATGATGTGACGACACGGTTGGTCCCGGAACTCCAGCGCCGCGGAATTTTCCGCCACGAGTATGAACGCACGACGCTGAGGGAACACCTTGGCCTGCCGCGGCCGGCAAACCGTTTCTTTGCATGAAGGCCGTCTCATGCTCTTCTTGCAAAGATGGCGATTTCGTGAAGCGCCACATTTGTGACGGAATTGTTTCAAATCCATTGGCCTAATTAGTACAGTGTTTTGGTAGACTACATTGACCGGAACCGGATTTGGCCCGAAACTGGCAGGAGGCATGATGCTGACCCAACTGGAGGCTGACGATGATCGGTGGTGGCTTTTCCCTGTTTGGATTTGATCTGTTCGGACTGACCCGGCGCGTTCCGCCGAAGGCAGAACTGGAGCCTGCCGAACAGCAGGCGCCTCAAAAAGTGCGGAGCGATCGCGAGATCGACCGTGTTCCGGACCGGGAATATTCCGAAAGCTTCTTCTGGGGCATGTATCCCGTCTATTGAAGGGAGGCTCCCCCCGGCTCTCGCATGCGATGCGTGCCGTAGCTGTCCGTTCACCCGCAAAATCGGAAAGTTATCTTGCGCAAGGAAGGCTCTGGTTTACCCGCTGTGCGGTTGCGGCGCGTTCTCCTTCGGGCAGCGGTCCTGTCCATCCATAAGGGGCGGGCTCGCTCGACCCGATGGCAATGACACGACAAGGCCGGCGAAACGATCCGCTTCGCCGGCCTTGAGATTTGCGTCAGCGCATATCATGCTGTCGGCTGCTTGGTCTTCCGCAGATAAGGCAGGACCGTATCGAAGGATCCGAAGCGAGAGACGGCGTCTTCGTTCGAAACTGCGGCGGTGATGATCACGTCGTCGCCCTGCTGCCAGTTGGCAGGCGTCGCCACCTGATGCTTGGCAGTGAGCTGGATCGAGTCGATCGCGCGCAGGATTTCGTTGAAGTTGCGGCCGGTGGTCATCGGATAGGTGAGGATCAGCTTGATCTTCTTGTCCGGCCCGATGACATAGACCGAGCGCACCGTTGCATTGTCGGCAGGCGTGCGGCCTTCCGAAGTCTCGCCCGCGCCGGCCGGCAGCATGTCGTAAAGCTTGGCCACCTTGAGATCGCGGTCGCCGATCAGCGGGTATTCCACCTCGAACCCCGTTGCTGTCTTGATGTCGTCCTTCCACTTGCCGTGGCTTTCGACCGGATCGACGGAGATGCCGATGATTTTGACGCCGCGTTTTGTGAACTCTCCTTCGAGACCGGCCATGGTGCCGAGCTCGGTCGTGCAGACCGGCGTGAAGTTTTTCGGATGGGAGAAGAGGACTGCCCAGCCGTTGCCGATCCAGTCATGGAAATGGATCGTCCCCTTGGTGGTCTCGGCGGTGAAGTCCGGTGCGGTATCGTTGATGCGAAGGCTCATGTTTCAACTCCCTTGAATTGACTGGATTTGCGCAGTCGGTGATTTCCGGTGCGCCAATCAGTCGGCGACCGGGATCGTCCGTTGATTATAGAGTATTTTGCGGATGCGTTCCCCACGAGAATGGCGCCGGATGCGAACGCCACCTGCTTGCCGTAGGGGTGGCCAGTGGTAAAGATCGATCATTGAAGGCTCCCGTGGCATCATCAATTGCGGGATCGATACTATCCTCTTCCGGAGCAAAGACCGAATCCGTTTGTTCCAAAATGCCGGCGGGAAAGAGAGCAGCTTTCCAAATGATCCCCCGCTTATGTCAGTTCCGTCACCGGCGTTGACACAAGCCCGAGCTCACGGGTCTCGCGATCAAACGCATCGGTCGATACCGCGTCCGGTGAGTTGGGCTGCGCCGATGAAACGCCGGATCAATCTTCCGGATCAAGGATGCAGCATTGTTCCGCAACCGGGGTCAGAACGGCCTGGATACCGGCGTCCAGCGGATCGGAGAGTGCGCCGTTGGCGGTGACTTCGCCTGCGGTCGTCTCGCATTTATATTGGTAGGCCCGGCCGAGATACGTGCGGGTGCCAAGCGTCGCCGGAATGCCTTCGCCGCCGCGGCGGACTGAGAGACCTTCGGCGCGGGCGGCGAGCGTGAAATCGTCCTTGATCGGCCCGAACACGTCCTGCGACAGATGCAGCTTGGTGCCCCCGGCGGCTTCCGCCGTGACCATGGGACCCTCGCGGCCGGTTACCTTCATGCGGATCAGATTCTCGAAGCCGACGAACCGGGCGACGAAGGCGTTGGCAGGCTTGCGGTAGAGCACTTCCGGCGTGTCGAGCTGCAGGATGCGGCCAGCGTTCATGATCGCGACGCGATCGGAGATCGAAAAAGCTTCCTCCTGGTCGTGGGTGACGTAGAGAGAGGTCGTGCCGTTGGCGCGCTGCAGCTGGCGGATCTCGACCCGCATGTCGATACGCAGTTTCGCATCGAGGTTGGAAAGCGGTTCGTCGAACATCAGAAGCGGTGGCTCGATGACAAGAGCGCGGGCAAGGGCGACACGCTGCTTCTGACCGCCGGAAAGCGCAGCCGGCAGCCGGTCGGCGAGCGGGGCGAGGCCGACGCGCTCCAGCATGGCCATTGCGCGCTTTGCCCGATCCGGTCTCGTGATATTGCGCTGTTTCAGACCGAAGGCGACATTGTCGAGCACGGTCAGATGTGGAAAGAGCGCATAGTTCTGGAAGACGAGGCCAATCTCCCGCGCATGGGCGGGCAGCGTCGTCAGATCACGGTCGCCAAGCCGCACCGTGCCGCTGGTCGGCTGCAGGAAACCGGCGACGATCCGGAGCGTCGTCGTCTTGCCGCAGCCCGAGGAGCCGAGCAGCGAGACGAGTTCGCCGGCAGCGACCGAAAGCGACAGGTCCTTCAGGACCTGCGTGGTTCCGTAATGGGCCGAGAGGTTTTCGATGGTCAGAGATACGGTCACGATGAACCTATTTGGTCAGAAAAGTGAGGCCGAGCGTCGCTTCGACGATGGCCATGACGCCGACGGTCACCAGCATCAGGAGCACCGAGACGGAGGCGATCGTCGGATCGAAGAACTGCTCCATATGCGCGAGAATCTGGATCGGCAGGGTGGAAATGCCCGGTCCCGTCAGGAAGACCGAGACCGAAACATCGTTGATCGAGGTGATGAAAGCGAGAATGAAGGCGGCAATCACACCCGCGCGGATGTTCGGCAGCACGACCGTCATGAAGGTTTTGACCGGTGGGCAGCCGAGGCTCCTTGCCGCCTCTTCGATCGAGAAATCGAAGGATGCCAGGCTCGCGCCGACGACCCGCACCGAATAGGGCAGCACGAGCAGGGCGTGCCCCAGAATGAGGCTGGGATAGACCGGCAGACCGAGGCCGATGGTGATGGATTTCAGCAACGAGAAGCCGAAGACGATTTCCGGCACCAGAATCGGCAGCACGAAGAGCGTCGAGAGCCAGCGCGGCAGCTCCACCCGATAACGGTTCAGCGCATAGGCAGCCGGAATGCCGATCAGCAGCGAGAGTGCGGTGCCGAGGAAGGCGACCTGCAGGCTGGTGATCGCCGTGCGCCGGAAGGCTTCGACCTGGAAGATGTTGGCGAACCAGCGCAGTGTCAGCCCCTGCGGCGGGAAGGTGAGAAAGGTCGTGTCGCTGAGCGAGGCACCGACGATGATGACAAGCGGTGCCAGCAGAAAGAGGAAAACGAGGGCCGCGAAGGCGCCGAGGACGGGATGAACGCGTGCGGGCATAGGGTCATACCGCCATCGGGTTCAGCCGGCGTGCAATCCGGCTCATGACGGTGACGACGGCGATGGTGATCACCACCATGATCGCCGCGATGGTGGAGGCGCCGACCCAGTCGAAGGTCACCATGGCGCGCTGATAGAGGAACGTGCCCATCATCATCTGTTTTTCGCCTCCCAGAAGCTGTGGTGTCGCATAGGAGGTGAAACTACCGGTGAAGACGAGAACCGCGCCGACGATGAGGCCGGGTGTCGCCAGCGGCAGGATAATCTGCAGGAAGGTCGGAACCGGTCTGGCGCCGAGCGAGGCGGAGGCCTCGATCAGGTCACGCGGAATGCCTTCCAAGACGCCGGTCAGCGTCAGGATCATCAGCGGCACGAAGAGATAGACCATGGCGACGATGACCGAACCTTCCGTGTAGAGCATGGAGAGCGGCTCCGCGATCAGCCCGATCGAGATCAGCGTATCGTTGATGATGCCGTTCTTGCCGAGGATGATCAGCCAGGCAAAGGAGCGTACGACGACGCCGGTCAAGAGCGGAAAGACGGCGGCGATGATTGCGATGCTTTTCAGCCGGCCCGGCATCTGGGCGATGACGTAAGCCGTGATGAAGCCGATGACGAGCGAGATCGCCGTGGTGATCAGTGCGATCTTCAGCGTGCGGTAAAGAACCGCGCGCCGGAAGCCGCTGTTGAAAAAAGCCGCATAGGTTGAGAACGGCCCTTTCGCTTCGCCGAAGGTCGTGGCGATCGTCAGAAGGACAGGGATGACCAGAAGCACGACGACGGCGATCGTCGCCGGCGTCGTCAAACCCCATCTGGCGAGCTTGTGCATCGGATACTCTTTTGAAGGCAGGAACGTCGCGTTGACGGCGACGTTCCGATGTCGATTCAACAGGTCTTCGGTTCCAGCAGATATTCGGACTACTGGCCGAAAACCTCATTCCAGCGATCGATCCAGTCCGTCTTGGCTTCGTTCATCTTCGCATAGTCGATGCGGCTCAAGCTTCCAACCTGTTCGGCGCCGTAGGTCCAGATCTTCGCCTGTTCGGGCGTCAGCTCGACCTTCGTGTTGATCGGTGCATCGACGCCCTGTTCGGCTTCCTTCTGCTGGACGTCCTTCGACAGGATGAAGTCGATGAACTTGTAGGCGAGATCGACATTTTCCGAACCTTTCGGGATGTTGACCGTGTTGAGGGTCGCGATGTCGCCGTCCGAGAGCTTCGCCCAGGTCATCGTCTTGGCGGCGGCTTGCATGGAGGCAAGCGTAAAGTCCTGCGCCAGCGCGACGCGCACTTCGCCAGTCGAGATCAGGTTCACCAGTTCCGAGCCGGTGTTGTAGTTCTTCACGACGTTCGGCTTCAGAGCTTCCACCGCTTCGAAAGCCTTGTCGGCGTCGTCATAGGCGTCGACGCCCGCATGCTTGCCGGCCTGCATCACGACCATCGGACCGGCCGTCGTGGTAATGCCCGGCAGGGAAACCGAGCTCTTGAGGTCTTCACGCCAGAGGTCGTTCCAGGAGGTGATCGGCGGGTTGACCTTGGCCGAGTCGTAGACCAGGCCGACGCGGCCGATCGTGTAGGCCGGCCCGTATTTGCCCTGCGGCGCGCGGCCGAGTTCGTAGATCTCCGACAGGTTCGGGATCTTCGCCGGGTCGATCTCCTGGAAGAGGCCCTGTTCGATGCCGAGCTGGGAGAAGCTGTCGGAAAGGTAGATGACGTCGACGCCCTTGCCGTCGCGCAGCTTCAATTTGTTCAGGCGGTCGGCATTGTTGCCGGTCTCGAAGACGATCTCGCAGCCGCAGATCTTCTTGAACGGCTCGATGATATTGGCGTTCATCTTCTCGCCGTTATACCCCCACCAGGAAATGGTGAAGGTCTTCGATTGCGCAGCTGCCGTCGCCGCGCCGCCAAGGGTGGCGAGCAGTGCGAGGGTTGCCAGTTGGGTGAGACGCATGGCCTTCATGAGGCATTATCCTTTTTCAAAAGCGGCGTTGACGCTCCCCTGGGCGCGCCCCCGGGAATTGAGGGGATACTATTTTTTGAACGGTTCGCCCGCAAGCCCAACAATTAGGCATTGACCGATTTTAAGAGTCGGGTTCCATCGCTTTACACGCCGATCCGTCGTCTCTAGGTTCCGGCGAACTTTCGGTTCTTCTTCTTAAAGGCAACAGCCATGGTGAGCGCGCCCGACACTCTTCCCGACGACCTGCTGATCAACGCCGCCGACGAGGTGCGCATCCGGCAGGATCTCGTGCTGACGGCACTCGGCAAGCGCCCCGCCGATCGGCTGCTCCGCGTGGGCAGGCTGCTCGACGTCCATAGCCGCACCTGGCTCGATGACCAGGATATCGTCATCAAGGGCCGCCGCATTGCCTATGTCGGGCCGGCCGGCAGCTACACGGGCGAGGTCGCCGAGCGGGTGCATGAACCGGACCTCCTTGCGGTGCCGGGTTTTGGCGAGGCACACAAGCATATCGAAAGCTCGCATCTGACGCCGGAATGGGAAGCGGCTCTTGTAATGCCGCATGGCGTAACCTGGATCTGCGAGGCGAGCCACGAATTCTCCAACGTTAACGGCGCTCGGAACCTGGAATTCTGGCTGACTGCCCGCCGCCGCGGCTCGCCGATGAAGATCTTTCCGCTGCCGGGTTCGGCCGTGCCGCCGACGGCCTATGAATGGGGCGGCGGCTATTTCGGCTACGACGAGCAGAAGCGGTTCCTCGGCGAAAGCCTGATGGTCGCCGGCCTCGACGAAGTGATGGACTGGCCGTCGATCTCCGATCCCGCAAACCCCTCCTACGACCGGCTCTGGGGCATGATCGGCGCCACGTTCGAGCAGCGTGGGGTGGTGGAAGGCCATGGCGCGGGCTTGCGTGACCTGCCGTCGATCAACGCGTTTGCCGCCGCGGGCCTCGCCTCCGACCACGAAGGCTGGTTCATCGACGAAATCTGGCAGAAGCTGCAGCACGGGCTGTTCATCGAGCTTCGGCCGCATTCCCTGCCCGAGGTCGTCCGCGGCCTCATCGACAAGAAGCTCGCCGACTGGTCGCAGGTCGCCTTCGTCACCGACGACCGCAGTGCTTCCGATACGCTGAAGATGGGGGCGACGGACTATAATGTCCGGCTTGCGATCGAGAACGGACTGCAGCCGGAGATCGCCATCCAATGCGTGACGCTCAATCCGGCGCGGCACATGCGGCTGACGCCCTGGGTGGGCTCGATCGCGCCTGGACGGTTCGCGGATATCGTGCTGCTGGATGACATGCAGAAACTGTCGATAGCCAAGGTCTGGGCCGATGGCCGGCAGGTCTCGGAAGGCAAACGCTTCACCGGAGCACTGCCGAAGATCGACTGGCCGGATTGGGCGACGAAGACGGTGACGATCGATCGCAAGGTCACTGCCGCCGATTTCCGCATCGAGGCCCCGGCGGGCCGCGCCACGGCCAATGCCGCCTTGCTTCGCCCTTTCCATTGGTCGGACGACTTCATCACCATGGAACTGCCGGTCAGGGATGGCGCGGTGCAGCGCGACCACGACCGCAACGTCACGAAGTTTGCGATCGTCGACCGGTTTTCCGGAGAGGCGAAGGTGTCGAAAATGTTCTGGCTCGGCACCGGACCGCGCACGCCCGATACGGCGCTCGGCTCGACGCTCGGCCATGACAAGCACAATATCTGGGTCGTCGGCTCGTCGGACGATGCCATGGCCATGGTCGCCAACGAGCTCAAGGCGCAGCAGGGCGGCTGGGTCCTGGTTTCCGGCGGAAAGGTGCTCGCGCGTGTCCATTATGAAGTGGGCGGGCTGATGACGGCGCGTGTGGCCGAAGAGCTCGATGCGGAGATGCAGGCGCTTTACAAGGCCGGAGAGACGATCGACTGGATGTACGAGCCGACCTTTTCGCCGCGCTGGTGGCCGGGCTTTCCGGAACGCCTATCGTTTGCGACGCTCACCTGCTCGCCCTGGCGCTGGGTGCTGGTCGCGCCGTCCGAGCGGGCACCGGAAGGTTTCGTCAACGTGCTGACTGGCAAGACGCATCCGGTGGTCTGGTAATGGCCGTTCTCCCGAGCGTGACTTGAAGCGCCGGGCGCGATTTGCCAAAAAGCGAGAACCGGTCCCGGCGCCAACCCATCCTCCCATCTGACGCCACCGATCGCAAAGGAATCCGACATGGCCCAGCCCGTACTTTTCACGCCCTTTCGCGTCCGCAATCTCGAACTCGAAAACCGCATCGTCATCGCGCCCATGTGCCAGTATTCGGCCGAAGACGGCTGCATGACCGACTGGCATCTCATCCATCTCGGCCAGCTCGCCCTTTCCGGCGCGGCGTTGTTGACGATCGAGGCGACGGGCGTCACACCGGATGGCCGCATCACCTATGCCGATGTCGGGCTTTATGATGACGCCACCGAAAAGGCGATGGCCCGGGTGATCGAAGGCATCCGCAAGTGGTCGGACATGCCGATCTCGATCCAGCTCGCCCATGCCGGCCGCAAGGCCTCGACCGACAAGCCCTGGTTCGGCGGCGGGCAGATCGCGCCCGACCATCCCAACGGCTGGCAGACCGTGGCGCCCTCGGCGATCCCGTTCAACCCGAAATACGTCGCACCGGCCGCGCTCGACAAGGAGGGCCTGAAGCGCATCCGCGATGCCTTTGCGGCATCTGCCGTGCGGGCTGCGCGGATCGGCCTCGACGCGATCCAGATCCATGCGGCGCACGGTTATCTTCTGCACGAATTCCTGTCGCCGCTCTCCAACCAGCGCACCGACGGATATGGCGGCTCGCTGGAAAATCGTGCACGCTTCCCGCTGGAGGTCTTCGAAGCGGTGCGCCAGGCTTTCCCGTCCGACAAAGCGGTAACGGTGCGCGTCTCGGCGACCGATTGGATGGAAAACGGCCTGAATATCGAAGAGACCGTGGCGTTTGCAAAAATGCTGGAGGAGAAGGGATGCGACGCGATCCACGTGTCAAGCGGGGGGCTGCATATCGAACAGAAGATCCCGCTCGGCCCCAGCTATCAGGTGCCGCTCGCCCGCGCCGTCAAGGCCGCGGTGAAGATGCCAGTCGTGGCGGTCGGCCTGATTACCGAGCCGACCCAGGCGGAAGCGATCGTCGCAACGGGTGACGCGGATATCATCGCGCTCGCTCGGACTGTTCTCTATGACCCGCGCTGGCCCTGGCATGCCGCGGCGGAGCTCGGCGCTCAGGTAAAGCCAGCACCGCAATATCTCCGCTGCCAGCCAACAAAGTTCAGGACCCTGTTCAAGTCCTAAGAGGTCCTCGGGCCTCCTCATAGACCTCGCCGGCCGGAGCCAAGAGCAGCCGGTCGGCCATTTCCTGCTTCAGGTAGGTAAGGCGCTCTTCCTCTTGCCGGCTGCGGTCCTGCTTTTGTCCGAGGCGGATGAACTCTTCCCGCACATGCCCGTCCTTGAGCTGCAAGGTGACCGTCTTGCCGCGATAGGTGAGCTCGAAAACATAGCGCTGCAGAATGTCGCCACGTTCCGGCTTTTCAAGCGTCGGATCGACCGTATAGCGGCCTTCGGTGAGACCGCGCGTCACCATTTCGAACGCGTCGCGGCCGCCGGGGCCTCGGAAGGCGGTCCGGACGACGATCTCCCGACGTTCCGGCGGGCTGTCGGGGCTCAAGAGCGGCATGGCTCGCTGCATCACTTTGAAAGCATGCGCCACGCCGCCCGGAAAGCCGAAACCGTGGAAATGCATGAGGTCGGCATAGGTGTAGGAAAGCGGCTTGCCGCCTTCCAGAATGTCGATCGTGTCGGTCATTTTGCTTTTGCTCCGTCCAGCTCCTCGCGCATCCATGGCAGGAAGCCATCCAGGAAACGCGTCGTCGCCGGCATGAAATGCGATCCGTGATGGAAGCATGGATCGAGGCTGGTGATGATCATGCGGCCGGGCGTCGTCACCTCGTAATACACCGCCTATGATGAGGCCGGGTGCCGCGATCAACGTGCGCTCCCAGGTGGCGGTGGCGAACGAGCCCATCAGCCAATAGACGATCGCAGGCAGCGAGGTGTTCGGGTCGGCCACGAACTGTAAGAGCGAGACGACTGCCGAAAACATCGAACTGACCACCAGTCCGCAGAGGATGACGGTGACGGTCTCGGTGCGGCCGTTGACGCGCGACAGCATGCCGACGAGGATGAGAGCGACGAGGCCCGAGACGAAGACCAGGCCGATCAGCGGCAGGCCCCAGATGCCGAGCATGATGCCGAGCGCGCCGCCGAAGGCCGCACCCTGCGAAATGCCGAGAATGTCCGGCGAGACGAGCGGGTTGCGGAAGACGCCCTGCAGGGCTGCGCCTGAGAGTGCCAGTCCCGCACCGGCAAGGGCGGCAAGCACGACGCGCGGCGCGCGGACGAGGAGCACGATGCGTTCGTCGATCGCACCGAGCTCGCGAGTGGGGTCGGTGATGCCGAGCCAGATCAGCTCCAACGCCCGTCCGGCCGGAACCGAGAAGCGGCCGACGCAGAGGCTGATCACGAAAGCAATCGCAAACAGCGCCAGCAATCCGGCGAAGACCAGCGTCTGCCGCGCAATCCGCGACCGGCGGACAGCCATCGCCGGCCCGTCCTCTGTCAGGGCCGCCATCGTCTACTTCGCCTTGAACTGGGCGTAATTGGCCGCGTCGCCCTGTTCCCTCACCCACAGGATGCCGTCGATATCCGCATCGGTGAGCTCGTAATTGTAGAGCATCTTGTAATAGGTCTTCATCTCGGACCGCAGGTCGTATTTGAAGACGTCCGGCTGGATGAGATTGGCCGACCACATCCAGGAAAGCGGCGATTCCTGGTTCGGCGGATCCCAGCGATAGCCGCCGAGCGGCATCTTGTAGACGCGCTTGTTCTTCGCTGCCTTGGTGAGCGACAGGATAGGGTCGTTATAGATCCAGCTGACGTCGAGCTTGGCCTCAAAGGCATTCAGGAAGATGACTTCCGGATCCCACTCGGCGATCTGTTCCTTGTTGATGGAAACCGTGCCGTTAAGCTCGGCCGAGGCATTCTTGCCGCCGGCGAGCTCGATATACCAAGCATTGTAATTCCCCTTGGTCCCGGAGGCGCTGATGTCGGATAGTGCGCGACCGACGTAAAGGACGCTCGGCCGCCTGTCTTGGGGGATGGCTTTCGTCTTCGCCTCGATGTCCTTCTGGACCTTGTCGCGCCATTCGACCAGTTCGACGATGCGTTCCGGCTTGCCGAGCGCCTTGGCGGTGATTGCCATATACTCGCGGGTCAGTTCTTCCGTGCCGTAGAGGATCAGCATGGCATTGAGGCCGGCATTGGTGATCGGCGCGACGATATCGTGGCCGCGACCGCCCCACTGGATGACGAGATCGGGATTGGTGGCGGTCAGCGCCTCGACGTTCGGCACGAAATTCGGCGCGGTCACGTCCGAGGGAATATCCTTCGCTTCCGGGAAGATCTTGCCGAGAATGCCCTCCAGCACGGCACTCTTGGCAGTCGGGTTCATGCCGACGAGCTTCTTGGTCGAGCCGTCCAGCGCGATGACGGTCGAGGCCATCGGGATGACGATCGAGACGATGCGCCCGGCCGCTTTCGCGAGGCGGACTTCACGGTTTTCCTGGTCCTTGAAAACGATCTCCTGCGCTCCGGCGCCGGGGGCCAACAGGCCGGAGAATGCTGCGGCGAGAAGGCCGCGAGAGGCAATGCGAATAAGCGGAACCATGATCCGTCCCCGATTGGTTGCTGCGTCGGGGGGCATTCCTAATCTTCCCGATTAATCTTGTCTATAATGCTCCACTTTAAATTTTTACGCCACAAACGTCAGGGACGAAATCCGCAAAGCGTGTCGACGAAGCCCGGGACAAAGCGATCGACATCGACGTCGATGCAGATATCGGCATTCGGCACGGTCGTACCGGTCCTGCGGCGGTCGGGGATGACCTGGCCCCGGGAGAGTTCGCCGGCGCATTCGACATCCACTTGCATCGGCTCGACTGTAACAAGGCTCGGGTCGAGAGCAGTCGCGACGGCAAGCGGGTCATGCAGCGCGCAGCCGGTAATGTCCGGGTATTGCTCTCGATAGGCCGCAAGGTAGAAACGGCTCGCGTCGGCGCATTTGCGTGACGCAAGGCCGCCCTCGCTTTCAATCCGGTCCATCATGGGTTCCGTGAAGAGCGTCTTCATCGTCACGTCCATGCCGACCATGGTGATCTTCGCTCCCGACTGCAGCACGATGCGGGCAGCCTCCGGATCGTTGAAGAAATTGGCATCGGCCACAGGGCTTGGGATACGTGGCACGCCCGGATGCCAGATCGTGCCGCCCATCAGCACGATACCTTTGAAGAGGGTGGCGATCTCCGGCGCCTTCATCAATGCCTGCGCCACGTTGGTCATCGGCCCGACCGGCACCAGCGTGATCTCGCCCGGATTGGCGCGCGCCATCTCGATCAGCAGATCCGGTCCCCAGATGTCGCGGGCGGCAACTCTTGGCTTCGGCAATGCGATGCCGCCGAAGCCGTTCGGACCGTGGATGCGGCTGGCGGTCTTGTTATAGGGCCGGGTGAGCGAGCGTTTGGCGCCCGCCGCCACCGGAATGTCGGACCGCCCGGCCGCTTCGAGCAGCCCGAGCGTGTTGGCCGTTGCCATGTCCACATTGATATTGCCGTAAACGGTCGTCACGGCCTCCAGCGCAATATCCGGATGGGCGAGTGCATAGACGATCGCAAGGGCATCGATGCCGGTATCCACATCGAGGATGATACGGCAGGGCTTGGTCATGGAACGTCCTTCCTGTCGGGTTTCGAAACCTTGCGTGTCGCCGCCTTCTCCTCCTCTTCGGGATAGGCGAACCAATAAAAACCCATGTCGGCAAAACGCTGAGCGGCATTGGCGGCTCCGGGTTTCTTGTTGGCGACGCCGGCAGCGAGCGCTTCGAGCACGGCAAGCACGGCGGCATCCGACGTCGAGGAGAAGCTGCGGCGGGCATGGGCGTAGACGACCACCTTCCCGAGCTTGGCGATCGGCGAGGTCTGGCTGTCCGTCACGACGAGCATTGGAATGTCGTGCTGGTGGGCAAAGCGCGTCATCGACACTGTGTCCCGCAAGTAACGCGGAAAGGCGATGGAAATCACAAGGTCTTCCGGACCAAGCCCGGAGAGATGGCGCGCAACCGAAAGCGAGCCGGCACCGCTTTCCACCGTGCGCGCGTCACAGCCGATCGCCTGCAGCCGGTGGGTCAGGACAAGCGCCAGGCCTGCGGCATTGTCGAAGCCGAGGACGAAGATACGCCTCGCATTGACGATCATGTCGACGGCTTGTTCCGCCCGCTCCGGATCGAGGTTGCCGAGAGAACCTTGAAGGTTGGCGATATCCTCCATCAGGGAGGCCGCGACCACGTCCGGTGTCGTCGATTCCTCCGAAAGCTTCCGTCGCAGGCGCTCCACCGGCTCGATTGCCGGAGCCATGCCGCGCAGCAGTTCGGCGCGGAATTCCGCATAGCCATCGAAACCGAGCTTGCGCGCGAAGCGGTTGGCGCTCGCAACCGACACGCCGGTGATGTCCACCGTATCGTTGATCGAAAGGCCAGCGACCTTCATCGGATATTTCAGGACATAGTCCGCGAAGGTGCGCAGCGCCTGCGACAGTTCCGGATAGATCGCCTCGAGACGTTCCGCGACCACCGAATTGGCGGGCAATCCGGCCCGCAGGGAGGGTAGGTCATCGGAGGTCACGGTGGCGTCCATTTCGCTCTTGTAAATATTTTTTCATTTGATATCGTCTTCTGTAATAGTCGGTTACAAGACTTGCAGCAACATCCATAGCACGAAATTTTTCGGTCAAAAAAACAGGGGATCGGCCATGAAATTCGCGTCCAACGTCGTGCCGCGGCGTGCCTTCATACAGATGGGGGCGGGGGCTGCCGCCTTTGCAGGGTTTTCGAGATTTTCCTTCGCCGCCGGGCCGGCCAGGGTCACGACGGCGAACGGCTGGGTATCCAACGTTCAATATTCGGGCTTCTTCCTCGGCATCGAACGAGGCTATTTCGAAGAATTCGGGGTGAAGGCGGAATTCCTGCCTGGCGGACCCAATACCCCGGATACGCTGGTGTCGCTTTCGGCCGGCCAGGCCGAGATCGCCACGGCAAACTGGCTGCCCTTCATCGATGCCGTTCAGAAGGGCAATGACTTCGTGCTGATCGGCGCGCAATGGGCAAAGAGCCCCGCCGCCGTCATGTCGATGGCGAAGAAGCCGCTGCTGAAGCCGAAGGACATTCTCGGCATGAAGATCCTCATCCAGAAGCCGTCGGATGCCCAGATCATCGACGCGATCCTGGATGGCGCCGGCCTGCCGCATGACTACACGACTGCGCCGACCGGGTTTTCGCCGGAGCCGCTCATTGCCGGCGACGGCGACGCCTACCTCGCATTTGCAACCAACCAGCCGATCACGCTGGAGAAAATGGGACTTGTGGCAGGCAAGGATTTTCACGTGACCCTGCTCGACGACCTGGGTTACCACGTGACCCAGGGCCTTTATCTCACGACCCGCAAATATCTGACGGAAAACCGTGCGGCAGTGGTCGGTTACATGGCCGGCATGATCAAGGGCTGGAAGGCAGCGGTCGCGGAGCCGGAGGCGGCGCTCGACGTCGTGCTGAACAACTATGGCGCCGATCTCGGGCTCGACGCGGCCCAGCAGAAGCGCCAGAACGAGCTGCAGATGCCGCTGGTGGCGCCTGCGCCGGACACCAGGCTCTTCGCCCTGACGCCTTCGGTCTTTACCGGCCCCATGACCGTGGTCGCAAAGGCGGCCGGTCGCACCGTTCCCGACTTCGAAAAGATCGCCGACACGACCGTTGTCGACGACGCGCTTGCGAAACTGGCCTGAAGCGAAGGGATCGAAGATGAAAAAACTGCTTTATTGCGCGGCGATGCTGGTCGCCGCAGCCGGCACGGTTTTGGCCGATGAACTGCCCAAGGTACGTGTCCAGCTCGGCTGGATTGGCAACGTCCAATACGGCGAACAGTACATCGCGCTGGAGGACGGGCTCTTCAAGAAACACGGAATCGACGTCACGATCAGTCCCGGCGGGCCGAATGCGCCGAGCGCGCTGACCTCCGTGGCGGCAGGCGACGCGGATATCGGCTTCACGGGCTGGTTGCCCTTCCTGGATGCCGTCGCCAAGGGTAACGACTATGTGCTGATCGCGGCGCAGATGCAGGTTTCGCCACTCGGCATCATCTCGCTGAAGGACAAGCCGATCCTGAAGCCGCAGGATCTCGTAGGCTCGAAAATCCTGGCGCAAGGGCCGAACGAAAAGACGGCCATCGAAGCGACGCTCTCGCTCGCCGGCCTGCCGAGGGATCAGTGGACACAGGTCCCTGCGGGCTTTTCGCCGGAACCGCTCATCTCCAAGGCCGGCGACGGTTATACCGGCTTTGCGACCAACCAGGTCATAACATTGGAGCAGATGGGTCTCGTCAAAGACAAGGACTTCCATTTCCGGAGCTTCGACGACCTCGGGTTCAAAGGCTACGCCGGCATCGCCTTCACCAGCCGCAAATATCTCGACGAGCACCGCGACCGGGTGGTCGCCTATATCGAGGCGATCATCGAGGCTTGGCAGAGGAACGAGAAGGATTTCTCCTATGCCCCGAAACTGATCGTCGAGAAATATGGCGCGGACTATGGCTTGGATATCCGGCAGCAGACCCGCCAGAACGAGGTTCAGGCGCCCTATTACCGGCCGGGCGGCGATCCCGACTTTCCGATCTACTCGATCAATCTCGAGCACATTGCCGGACCGATGATGGACGCCGCCCGTGCTTCCGGACGGACCAATCTGCCGGACGCGTCGAAAATCGCGGCTCCCGATCTGGTGCTGGAAGCGCTCGCCAATCTCAAGAAGACTGCAAACTGAGGCATTGATGACGACTGCAACACCCGAACGCGCCGACATTCTGATCCGGCGTGCCTATGTCGTGACGCTGGATGCGGAGAACCGTGTTTTCTCGGACGGCGCGATCGCGATTTCCGGCAACCGGATCACCTGGATCGGCTCCGGCACCGAGGTGGCGAAGATCGTCGCCTCGGAGGTTATCGACGCCTCCGGGCAGATCGTGCTTCCGGGAATGATCGACGCGCATTTCCACACCGGCCAGCAGCTCCTTCGTGGGAAACTCCAGGCGATCGGCCGCAAGCGGCCGCTGAAACTGCCGGTCTGGAAGAACTATCTCATCCCATGGGAAAGCTGCCTCGAACCGGAGGACGTGCATCTCTCAGGCCTCGTCGCCTATTCGAACATGATCCAGGTCGGCACGACCTGCTTTGCGGAAGCGGGTGGACCGCATCCGGATGAAATGGGCAAGGCGGCGCTCGAAGTCGGTATCCGCGGCTTCATCTCGCAGTCGACCGTCGACCAGTCGGAAAACATCGGCGCGACCGTGCCGCCGAACATGCTCTTCACCCATGACGAAGCGTTGGAGAAGAACGTCTCCTTGGTGAACCGCTGGAAGGATGGCGATCGGGTGAAGGCCTGGATGTCGCTGCGGCAGGTGATCGTCTGCTCGCCGGCGCTGATCCGCGATATTGCCGCCGAAGCCAAGGCTGCGGACGTCAAGATCCACACCCATCTTTGCGAAGGCAGCTACGAGATCGACTACACGGCTGAGAAATTCGGTCTGCGTCCGACCGAGTGGCTGGACAGCATCGGCGTGCTCTCGCATCGCTTGCATTGCGCCCACTCGGTGCTTCTGTCGGATCGGGAGGTTGACCTCTATCAGAAGCACCGACTGTCTGCCTGTCATTGTGCCTTCGGCAACTATTCGATCGGCCATCATCGATTGATCGAGATGTGGCGGCGCGGCATCGATATCGGGCTCGGCACCGATGGTCCGGGCGGCGGCGGCACGCTCGACATCTTCCAGGTGGCGCGGGTCGCGCGGGTCGCGCAGCAGGCGATCCACTCCTCGACGCTCCACTGGCGAGATCCGATCTCATCGGAGGAATTGCTCAGGGTCGCCACCCAGGGCGGGGCACGGGCGCTCGGCATCTTCGATCAGGTCGGTACGCTGGAAGTCGGCAAGAAGGCTGATATCCTGCTCTGCAATGTCGACAGCATGGACCACCAGCCGATGCAGGACCCGCTTTTCGTCGCCGCCTCCGTCGTCGTCGGACGCGACGTGGATACGGTTCTGGTCGACGGTCAGGTGGTCATGCGCAAGCGCGAATTGCTCGGCGTCGATGCAGAGCGCATCGAAGCGCGGCTCAAGGAGCGCATGCCGGTGATTTCCGAACGTTTCGAAAGGCTGATCGCATGAGCGGCGGAACCTCGATCCTGCTCGATCACGTCGGCAAGGATTTCGAAATGGATGACGGCCGCAAGGTCGTCGCCGTGGAGGATGTGCGGCTGGAGATCGGCGCTGGCGAATTCGTGGCGCTCATCGGCCCGTCCGGTTGCGGCAAGAGCACGCTGCTTCGCATGCTCGCAGCCCTGGAACAACCGAGCCGCGGTCGCGTGACGGTCGACGGTAAGGCGCCGGAGGAGCTGTCGCGCAACCATCGTCTTGGCGTCGCCTTTCAGGATCACGCGCTGCTGCCCTGGCTCTCCGTCGAGGCCAATGTCGAGTTACCGTTTCGCATAGCCAGTCGGGCGGTCGATCATGCGCGCATTGCCGAGCTCATCGCGCTCGTCGGCCTCAAGGGCTTTGAGAAAGCCCGGCCGAGCCAGCTTTCCGGCGGCATGCGCCAGCGCGTCTCGATCGCCCGCGCGCTCGTTCTGCGGCCGGATGTGCTGCTGCTCGACGAGCCCTTCGGTGCACTGGATGCCGTGACCCGACGGCAGATGAACCTCGAACTGCAGCGCATCTGGCAGGAGCAGCATATTTCGACGCTGCTCGTCACCCATTCGGTCGACGAAGCGCTCTTCCTCTCCGATCGCGTCCTGGTCATGTCCGGCCGGCCCGGCAGCATTCTGAAAGAGGTATCCGTGCCGTTCGGGCGGCCGCGTGATCCGGAGGTCATGCGCAGCGCCGAATTCCACCAGCTGGAAGATGAACTTACCGAAGCGCTGGAGCAGCCGGGAGTGGCCGCGTGATCCGCATCTCCAAACGCCGCGGTCAGGATCTCGCCTATGGTGCGATCGGTATAATCGCCTTTCTGGGGCTCTGGGAATATATCGGCGTCAACCAGCTCGCAGGCCTGACCTGGCCACCGCTGACGGCTGTGCTTGCCTTTCTTTTTGATCCCTCGCGACAGACACTTTTCGTCCGTGCGACGAGCGCCAGCTTTGCGATGGTTGGCGCAGGCTATGTCGCAGGCGGCATGCTCGGCATCGTTCTGGCGGCGGTCGCCCATCTGGTATCGCCGCTGAAAGAGGGGCTTGGCCGGCTTTCCTCCGTCATTCATTCCATTCCGTCGATCGCGCTGGCACCGCTGTTCATCGTGCTTCTGAGCAAGGAATGGTCGGGCATGGCGATCGCTACGCTGAACGTCTATTTCATCCTCTTCATCGCCACCCAGTCCGGGCTTGCCGCGGCGACGCGCGCGCACCATGACGTCTTTACGGTGCTCGGATCGAGCCGCTTCACCCGGCTGATCCGGCTGGAGGCGCCGGCCGCGCTGCCGGCCATGGTCTCGGGGCTGAAATATGCCGTACCGGCTGCCTTCATCGGGGCGATCATCGGCGAATGGTTCGGCGCGACGCGCGGCCTTGGATTGCTGATGGTCTCCGCCATGCAGAATTTCCAGATCCCGCTTCTATGGAGCGCGGTGCTGATCACTTCTGCCGGTTCGCTCATTTCCTTCGGTTTGATGTCGCTCGTCGAGCGCTTCGTTTATGCGAGGTACCGCTGATGCTCGGCGTCCTGAAGACCGCAGTCAACCGCTATTGGGGTGTGCTGCTGATCCTTATACTCTGGCAGACATGGGTGACGCTGGGCGAACTCAACGCCATCGTCATGCCGCAGCCTTTCGATGTGGTGGTCGATCTCGTCGGCAACCCGGGCATCTATCTGAAGAACGGTGTGCAGACGCTGGCGCTGGCGGCAGGCGGGCTGTTGCTCGGCATGGCTTTTGGCAGCCTGATCGCGATCGCCTGCTGGTTCTCGCGGCTCGCGACCGGAATGCTTGTACCGCTCGCGATGATCTTCTCCTCCGTCCCTGTCGTGGCGCTGATCCCGGTCGTGGCACGGTTGCTTGGTTACGACATCAAGACGGTCATGGCGATCGTGGTGATCGTGTCCTTCTTTCCGGCCTTCGTTTTCACCTCGGCCGGAATGCGGGCGTTGCCGCCGGGTTCGGAAGACCTCTTTCAGGTGCTCGGCGCATCGCGGAAATCGCGCTTCCGGCACCTTGTCCTGCCGGCCGCGGTGCCGAACTGGATGATCGCGCTGAGGCTTGCGGCTCCCTCGGCCGTTCTTTCGGCGATGCTGGCAGAATTCCTGATGGGCCAGAGCGGATTGGGCTATATGTTCCGGGCCGCAGCCGGCGATTTCGCGACAGAGCGGGCTTTCGGGACCTCCGTCATCGCGACCGCCGTCTCGGTCATCACCTTTACCCTCTCGCAGCGCGCCGAGCGGGCGGTCAACGAACGCTGGCGTTAAGGAACCCAAATGCCGACCATCTATCTTGCCGGTCCGGAAGTGTTTCTCCCGGATGCCAGAGCGATCATGGGCGAAAAACGCCAGCTCGCCCGTAGTTTCGGTTTCGAGCCGACCGGTCCGGGAAGCGACGAGAACCAGGCGCCGGTCGCGCGATTGACCGCGGATGCGATCTACCGGCGCAATGAAGATGCGATGCGGCGCGCGGATGTCTGCCTTGCCAACATCACGCCGTTTCGGGGGATCAGCGCCGATCCGGGCACAGTCTATGAGATCGGCTTCATGATCGCGCTCGGCAAGAAAGTCTGGGCCTATACCAACCACCCGGATGATTACGGCAGCCGCGTGCGGTCGATCTGGTATGCGGGGCTCGACATCGATGAGAGCAGCGGCCGTCCGCGCGGGCCTGACGGCATGGCAATCGAAAATCATGGCAAGGCCGATAATCTGATGATCGATTTGGGCATCGAGGCTATCGGTGGGCGCGTCATCCGGGCTTCGACGTTACCAGCCGATCCGGCCCGGGATCTGGCGATCTTCGCCGATGCGTTGCGGCAGCTCGCGACCACGGGGCAGCGGCAATAGCCCCGGATTGCTCGCGTTGCGAGACATAAGCGGGGCAAGCTTTTGTTTTTATCTCGCAGTTACCTGAGCGCCATCGCCTAAATCACATACCGGTCAATTGCGCTTCTATCGAGAGCAATTCCCCAGCCTGGCCGATCGGGAACGACGGCTTCGCCGTTCCGTAGTTCGATCTTCTCTTCATAGAGCGGTGCGAACCACTCCAGATACTCGAGGGAGTGGGCGGTGGGCACATGCGCCAGCAGTTGCAGGCTCATCTCCGGAAAAAGGTGGGAGGATATCGGCAGGTCGAAGCTTGCGGCGAGAGCGCCGACGCGCGCGAATTCGGTGACGCCGCCGACCCTCTGCAGGTCGGGCATCAGGATCGAGGCCGCACCCGTTTCGATCATCCGCCGGAAACCGTAGCGGGTATATTCGTTTTCCCCCGAGGCGATCGGCATTTTCAGGGCCTTCGCCACCTTGGCGGAATCCTCCAGTGCATGGGCCGGGACCGGCTCCTCGAACCAGGCGATATCGTAAGGCGCCAACGCATGGCCAAGCTTGATCGCCTCGTCGGCGCTGAGCACCTGATTGGCATCGACCATCAAAGCAATATCGCCGCCTATTGCCGTTCGCACTGCCTTTACGCGCGGGATATCTATCTCGATCTTTCCGGCAAGACGCAGCTTCATCGCTTTGAAGCCTTGCGCGACGAAACCTTCGGCCTGTCGAACCAGAGAAGGAATATCCTGCGTCAGCCACAGGCCGCCGCTCGCATAGGCTGGAATGTGCTCCCGGCATCTGCCGAGCAGTCTGGAGATAGAGAGGTCGGCACGCCGGCCCTTCATATCCCACATGGCACCGTCGATCGCCGAGATACCCATGATCGAGACGCCGGTAAAGCCGATGAAATTAATCCGGCGCCAGGCATCGGCCCAGAAGGCGCCCGTATCGTCGGGATCGCGTCCGATCACCGCATCGCGCAAGACATGAACCATGGCGTCCAGCAGCTTCAGCTGCTCCGGCCGGATGGTGAAGATCAGGTTTTCTCCCCGCAAACCCTCATCGGTGATGAGATCGACCACCAGACAGGAGAATTCGTGAATGGTCGCGGTCGCGTTGCCGAGCGGTTCGGCAAGCGGCAGGCTGACGGCAGTCGTGCGCAGATCGGTGATTTTCATGGATGGTTACCGGTTCGGGGAACGGGGAGGCTCGGTGTAGATGGGATCCTCGACGAAGCCGCCGCCCTGCCACACGGCCTGGGAGGAATCCTTTTGCGGGACGCCCGGATCGCGTTCGAGTTCGGCCCGATAGATTTCCGCGCTGTCCTTCGGAACCCAGCCGAGATAGGTGGACGCGGAATTGTCCCACCATTTCGGCTGATTGTCGGAAACGCCCCAGATTGTCGGGCAGCCGAGGTAAGGCACCTTGAACACGCGCTCGGCAAGCGATGCCATATCGTCGAAGCTCAGCCAGATCGACAACATGCGCACCGTCGTCGGTTTCGGCCAGCAGGCCCCGATGCGGACGATCGCCGTCTCTTGGCCGAATTTGTGGAAATACATGTGCGCCAAGCCTTCGCCGAAACATTTCGAGGCGCCATAGAGCCCGTCCGGCTTCGTCGGCCGGTCGATGCCGATGAACTGGTCCTGCCGATAGAACCCTACTGTATGATTGCTGCTCGCAAAGAGGATGCGCGGTTTTCCGTGGCTTCGCGCTGCCTCGTACAGATTGTGGAGTCCGCGAATATTGCTGTCGAGGATGCTGGAAAACGTATTCTCGGAGGGAATGCCGCCGAAATGCAGAATACCGTCGCATCCCTCAACCATCTGCCTGACCCTGTCAGCATCCGCCAGATCGCAAGGAAAGGCTTCCTCGTTGGAGCAGACCTCTCCAAGATCGGCAATATCGGAGATGCGGATGACTTCGGCCAAATGGCCCAGCCTCTGGCGCATGGCCTTGCCCATGTTGCCGGCTGCCCCGGTAATCAGAAGCCGTTTCATCCCGATTCCTCCTCGATATGGCGGCAATTTAGAGGCCTACCCGAGTACCCGTCAACTTATAATATGACAAGGATCCTGAAATACGACGATGATGAAGCGGCAGCCGCTCCGGACCGATCTGGGGAAACTCAAATTTCGATCGTTATCGACGTCTATATTGACGAATGCCTCCATTTTAGTCTTCATACAAGACTGTAGCTCATGTGACGTCATACCCGAAATGAGCACCCAAATGGAGGAACCCCTATGAAATGGATGAAGCATGTGGCTCTCGCCGCAGCGCTAACGCTATCTGCGCCTATTGTGGCTTTGGCGGATACGCCACCTGACCAGCTTGTGGTCGGCTTGAGCATGAACAATATCCTGACGCTCGATCCGGCGGCGATCTCGGGACGAGAGGCGACCGGTGTCATCGCCAATCTTTACGACACGCTGGTCGAACTCGATCCGGTGGACAAGACGAAGGTCAATCCCGGTCTCGCAAGCGCATGGACCATTGCGGACGACGGCGCTGTCACCTTCACCCTCAGGGAAGGCGCAAAATTCACGTCGGGCAATCCCGTGACGGCGGAAGACGTCGTCTGGTCGATCAAGCGCAATATCAGCCTCGGCCTCGTTGGCGCGGGCGTCTGGTCGTCCTTCGGCTACAAGGCCAACAATATCGATCAGTTCCTGAGTGCGGACGGCGATCAGATCACCATCAGGCCGGCCCAGCCCACCGATCCCCAATTGACGCTCGCCATCTTCGGCAAGCCGGATGCAAGCGCCGTCATCGACAAGAAGACGGCGCTCAGCCATGAAACCAATGGCGATCAGGCAGCCGCCTGGCTGAAGATCAACGCCGCCGGCTCCGGAGCGTTCAGTCTGACGCGCTGGTCGTCCAACGAAATGCTCATCCTGACCCGTTCCGACGACTACTGGGGCGAGAAGCCGCAAATGAAGCGGGTGATCTACCGGCACATGCCGGAATCGCAGACCAAGCGGCTGATGCTGGAAAAAGGCGATATCGATGTGGCGATCGGCTTGTCCGTGCCGGATATCGCGGCACTCAGCAAGAACCCCGAAGTCGAGGTTCAGAGGACGCCAAGCTCCGGCTTTTATTTCCTTGCCGTGAGCATGAAGGATGAGCGCTTCAAGAATCCGGATGTCCGTCTCGCGATCCGTTATCTGATCGATTATGAGGGTATCAACAAGGTGATCATGCCGAACTATGGCACGAAGCGCCTGCGTCCGGTCGCCGAAGGCGTCATCGGCAGCCTGCCCGATCCGGATTACAAGGTCGATGTGGCCAAAGCCAAGGAGCTCCTTGCCAGGGCCGGCTATCCCAACGGCTTTTCGGTCAGGCTTCTGACGCTCAACGAACCGCCCTTCGCCGATGCCGCCACGGCGATCCAGGCCACGCTCGCCCAGGCCGGCATCAAGGCTGAAATCGTGCAGGGCGCCGGCGACCAGATCTATGGTCCGATGCGTGAGCGCAAGTTCGAGATGATCGTCGGCCGTGGCGGCGGCGGGCAGGAGCCGCATCCGCATTCCAACCTTCGCGCGCTCGTCATCAACCCGAACAATGCCGATGATGCGAAGCTGAGCGGCATCATCGGATGGCGTACGTCCTTCTACGACGAGCAACTGAACGACATGTCCGCGAAGGCGCTTGTCGAGCGCGATCATGACAAGCAGAAGGCGATGTATGAGGACATTCAGACGCGCTACGAGGAACTCGTTCCCGCGCTGCAGCCGATTTCGGCTGTCATCGACAGCGTCGTCTATCGTGCGGATGTCAGGGGCTACCAGAACCATTACGGCTGGACCGTCCGCCTGCGCAGCGTGTCCAAGCAGCGCTGATCGGAGCCACTGAAAAGTCCTCCCAGGACGAACCGCCCGCGACCACGGTTGCGGGCGGTTTCATTTGCATCATCCGCAGAATGACATGGGAGCATGAAAAAGCCGGCAGGTCGAACCTGCCGGCTGATGCTCCCGGGAGAGGGGAGGAGGACGCTTATTCAGCCGCCTGCGACCCGAGAGCGTTGTCGCGATAAGGCCCGCAAAGAGCCTCCAGCATCTTGACTTCTTCGGCCGTCAGATCGGTCAGGGGGGCGCGAACCGGGCCTGCATCGAAGCCCATCAACCGGACGCCTGCCTTGATGGCGGAGACGGCGTAGCCTTTCTGGCGATTGCGGATTTCCATGAAGGGATAGAAGAAGTCGATCAGGATCCGGTTGGTGGCTGCCGTGTCCCCTGCACGGAGCGCCTTGTAGAACTTCTGGGCAAGCGCCGGGACGAAGTTGAAGACGGCGGACGAATAGGTCGTCACCCCGGCACCCAGATAGGCATCGGCGAAGAGTTCGGCTGTCGGCATACCGCCGAGATAGGTGAGGCGGTCGCCCATCACTGCGGTGATCTTGCGCACGAGGCCGATATCGCCCGAGCCGTCCTTGAAGCCGACCAGATTGGGGCATGCGTCGCAAAGCCGCGCGAGCGTCTCGGCCGTAAGGATCGAATTGTCGCGATTATAAACCATGACCCCGATGCCGACCGATTGGCAAACGGTCTTGATGTGCTGGTAAAGCCCTTCCTGGCTGGCATCCATCAGGTAATGCGGCAGCAAAAGCAGGCCGTCTGCTCCGGCCTTTTCCGCGGATTGGGCAATCGACACCGCGATGCGGGTGCCATAGCCGCAGCCCGACACGATCGGCGTCTTGCCGGCAGAAGCCTTGGCTGCCGCGATGATTTCCGGAATTTCCGCCGGTTCGAGCGAAAAGAATTCGCCCGTGCCGCCCGCGGCAAAGAGAACCGAAGCGTCAAAGCCTGCCAGCCAGCCGACATGGTGCTCATAGGCCTTGCGGTTGAAGAGGCTATCCTTGCCGAAAGGAGTCACGGGGAAAGACAGCAGGCCAGCGCCGAGCGCGTGCTTCAGTTCATTTGGATCCATAGACATGGGGTCCCTCCAGGTTGATTTGCCCGGAGGATATCTAATCATATTATGACAGTCAATACTTGTATTATCTCTTGACGGCAAAGTTCTCACGAACGCCGTATCAGCGCACGATATCGTTGCTGGCTTCCTTTGAGATGCGTCCGCATCGCATCGCGCGCAGCCGAATCATCCCCGTCGGCAATCGCCCTGGCGATAAGCGCATGCTCCCTCTGGATCTGCGACAGATAGTCCGGGGGCGAGATATCGACGTCTTCCTCCTGCAGAAGCGAGCGTGGAATCATCTGCTGTCCTATGGCTTCCAACAGCTCCCGGAAGCGAGGGTTATTGGTGGAGTCGGCAATCGCGAGATGGAAGGCGCGGTCGCTCTCTACCGTCGACAAACCAGCCGCGATCTGTCGGTTCATCGTGTCGAGACACTCGAAGATCAACTCCTGCTGCGCTGGGGAGGAACGGCTTGCCGCCAGGCCGGCGGCTTCTATCTCGATCGCTGCGCGGACCTCGAGCATCTCTATAATGGACGAGACGCGATTGGAATCGACGCTGCGAAATCCCTTTTGAAGGCCGGACTGGGGAGCCAGTACGAACACGCCGACGCCGTGCCGGACTTCGACGAGGCCATCCGCGCGAAGAGAGGCGATCGCTTCGCGAATGACCGTACGGCTGACCTGATGTTGCTGTGTCAGGCCACTTTCGCTGGGAAGCTTGTCTCCGGGCTTGAGATCACCCCTTGCGATTGCGCTGCGCAAACGTTGCCCGACCGTCTCGACAAGGTTGCGTCCCTTGCGTGCAGGCGCTTCCAAGGTCGTGTGATCTGATCTTTTCAAAATAAGGTTGCTCCGGCCTTCGTGTTGGCGTTCCTAAAGGCGTAAGATGATGCACTTTTGTCAAGAAGCGACCAACAAATTCATTGACGCTCATGGCTTGCCTTATAGTATGAGAGCGGATACGAGATATGATAACATTATGGCTCATCGGGTTATCGCCCGATCGTCAACGAGGGTAGGATGCTCAAGAAAGTTCTGTTGACCGGTGCTGCGGGCGGCGTCGGACGTGCCATTCGTCCGATGCTTGGAGAGATCGCCGAACAGGTCGTGATTTCGGATATCAGCGAGATTGCCGACATAGGCCAGAAGGAAACCTTCGTCCGCTGCGACCTTGCCGATGCCACGGGTGTGGCGAAGCTGGTCGAAGGCGTCGATGGCATCATCCATCTCGGCGGGGTTTCCGTCGAAAGGAAATTCGACCTCATTCTCCAGGGCAATATCGTTGGCCTCTATAATCTTTATGAGGCGGCGCGCCATAACGGCATGCCGCGCATCGTCTTTGCAAGCTCCAACCATGTGGTCGGCTATTACCGGCGCGACGAGCGGCTCGACAATGCGGTGGTTCCGAAGCCGGATTCCCTTTACGGCGCCTCCAAGGTTTTTGGTGAAGCGATCGCCAGCCTCTATTTCGAGAAATTCGGCCAGGAGACCCTCTCGGTTCGGATCGGTTCGTGCTTCGAAAAGCCGGCCAACACGCGGATGTTGGCAACCTGGTTGAGCTACCGCGATTTCTTCGCTCTTTGCCAACGGGCTTTCGCTGCGCCGAGGATCGGCCACACCATCGTCTACGGCGCATCGGCCAATGACGAGCAATGGTGGGACAACCGCAATGCAGCTTTCCTGGGATGGAAGCCGCAGGACAGTTCGGTGCAATGGCGGGTCGAAGTCGAAGCCGCGGCTGGTAAGGAGGATCCTACGGATCCGGCCGTGATCTATCAAGGAGGCGCCTTCGCCTCGGCCGGCCACCCGGACGACAACTGATCGGCTGAACTTCGCCGCCATTGCAGAGACGGATCAGACGCGACCGTCCGGTGGTTCGAAGTCATTTTGCGAATTGGCGGAGATTCTCCTCTCCGCTCCTGACAGGAGGAATTTTGTGAAGATCGTAGACGTCAATGTGAGGGTCTTTTCCCACACCACTCGCCGTCACCAGGACACGGCCGGCCATGCGCACCCCGGTCCGCCGCACAAGATCCATCTGGCGCTGCTGACGATCGTCGACGATGATGGTGCCGAAGGCTACTGCTTCGCGCCGCCGGAGATCGTGCGGCCGCATGTCATCGACAAGTTCGTCAAGAAGGTGCTGATCGGCGAGGACCCATTCGCGCGCGAAAGGCTGTGGCAGGATCTTGCCCATTGGCAGCGCGGCAGTGCCGCCCAACTCACCGACCGTACCCTCGCCATCGTCGATTGCGCGCTTTGGGATTTAGCGGGCCGCAAGCTTAACATGCCCGTCCACAAGTTGATCGGCAGCTACCGCGAGAAGATCCCGGCCTACGGCTCGATCATGTGCGGCGACGAACTGGAAGGTGGCCTTGCGACACCGGAGGACTATGGCCGTTTTGCCGAGAAACTGGTGAAACGCGGCTATAAGGGCATCAAGCTGCATACCTGGATGCCGCCGGTCTCCTGGGCGCCTGACGTCAAGATGGACCTGAAGGCCTGCGCCGCCGTTCGTGAAGCGGTTGGCCCCGACATCCATCTGATGATCGACGCCTTCCACTGGTACACGCGCACCGAAGCGCTGGAACTCGGCAAGGGGCTGGAAAAGCTCGGTTTCGACTGGATCGAGGAACCGATGGACGAACAGAGTTCGGCATCCTATGCCTGGCTCGCAGAAAACCTCGATATCCCGGTCCTTGGCCCGGAAAGCGCCCACGGCAAGCATTTCAACCGTGCGGAATGGATCACCTCCAAGGCCTGCGACATCCTTCGGACCGGCGTACACGACGTCGGTGGCATCAGCCCGGCGATGAAGTGCATGCATCTGGCCGAGTCCTTCGGCATGAACTGCGAAATCCATGGAAATGGCGCACCGAACCTGATCGTCGCGGCCTGCACCAAGAATGCCAAGTGGTACGAGCGCGGCCTGCTGCACCCGTTCCTCGAATATGACGACGGCTTCGAATATATGAACGCGCTGGTCGATCCGATGGACGAAGATGGCTTCGTGCACATCTCCGACAAGCCGGGCATGGGTGAAGACATCAACTTCGATTTCATCAACGCCAATCTCGTCGGCTGAAAAGCCGGCGAGGGCGATCGAAATCAGATTACGCGATCGAGCCACTCGATTGCGTAATCCTGTTGGTCGATCGGGAAGCGGTGAGCATCCGGCCAGAGCTGCGTTTCAATTCGGTCGAAAGCACCCGCTGCACTCCAGATATCCTGAAGTTGATGGTAGGCTTCCGTGGCGACGAGCTCGGGAAAATGCCGGTCCTGCCTGCCGCTGAAGATCAAGGCAGGTTTAGGCGCAGCCAGCCCGGCAAAATGCGGATAATCCAGCTTTCCGGCAATCGGCGGGTGCAACATGCAGAAAGCGGATTGACCGCGAAGCTGGTTGTTGCCCGGCTGCATGAGGCCCGCGAGTGTTCCCATCCAGCCGCCTGCAACACAGGCTTTCACGTCGTCCGAGAGGGCGGCCGTCTGCCAGGCTCGCGATCCGCCCATCGAATAGCCAAAACTTGCCACCCGGCCGGCATCGATGCCGGGGAGCTGACGAAGCCAGGCCATTGCCTCAAGATCTTCGAGCAGGATGACAGAGGCGAGGGAAACGCCGAACTGCATGAGGTTTGCGGCCAAGGCCTGCTGCGCCTCATAACCGTTGCCCCTGCGGCTGCCCCAGCCGAGCGCATCGGCGCAGAGGACAGTGTAGCCGCGCCGGGCAAGCTCGTTGCCCACATGGCGCCCGCCATAGAGCCTGGCGGTCCATTGTTCGACGTCGGCGGCGATCTCGGCCTCTTCTCCCGGGCGGCGGATCATCTTCTCCTTGCCGATCGAAAAGAGCGAGCCGTGGTCGTGCAGCAGAAGGGCGGCAGGTGTCGGAGCATCCGTGGCCGGACGCAAGAGATAAGCCCCTGTCGTCTCGCCGTTCGAGAAGCGGAGTTCGAGTTCCTGCCCGACACAAGCATCCTGCGTCCATTCGCCAATGACCGACGCGCCGGCGGGTGCGATCCGCTCGACACCGAGAGCCTCCCGCACCTTTTTTCGCGTGCGTTCCTTCCAGTCCGGAAAGCTCTCGGCCGCGGGGTCAAAATTCCAGGCGAAGGAGAGATTGTCACGCAACCTCACGGCCAGGCCGGCCATGTTTTCGCTATCGATCATTGGTGACGCCGCAATCTGTCGAGCATTCGATCGCGGCTGTTGCCCAGGTGGTTGCGCATGGCTGCACGCGCGCCTTCGGCATCACGGATTTCTATTGCACGGAAGACGGCGCGATGCTCCTCATTGACGCGTGCGAGATTTGCGGAGAAGGTCGCGTCGCTGACCGTATCGGGTTGAAGCCGCATGCGAGGCATCAGGGTTTCGCCAATATAGTTGAATATCCGGTAGAAGTGCTCGTTCTGGCTCGCGGTCGCAACGGCACAATGAAACTCGAAATCGGCTTGCGTGCTTCTGCTCGCATGACGGATTGCGGTATCCATCGCCGCGCAGGCGGCGCTCATAGCCTCGATGTCGGCCTGGGTTCGCCTCTCGGCGGCGAGCGCCGCCGCCTCGGATTCGATGCCGATGCGCAACTCAAGGCCCTTGACCAGGTTTTCGACCACCATCAGGCTTTCGTCGCTCAGCCGGAAGGGAGGTACGCCGGCGTCCTGCCGAACGAAAACGCCGATCCCGTGGTGGATGGAGACGAGGCCGCTTGCCCTGAGATTGGCTATCGCCTCGCGAACGACCGTCCTGCTGACACCCAATTCATCGATCAGAGCCTTTTCGGTGGGGAGTTTCGATCCGCGCGGATATTCACCCAGCTTGATACGCTCGGCGATCATGCGCACCACCTGCGCGCTCAGAGTTTCCCGGCGGCTCCAGGTAGAGGACGGCAAAACGGATTTTCCGGCTTCCGCTGTCATAAGGCACCTCCCTGCTGTCGCTGTCGGGATTTTCAGACGGCGTGATCGTATTCCAGGCTAGCCTGGATCAGTTCCCGGGCATAGGGATCCTTGGCCTCGCCGGTCGCCAGCACGTCACGGCTCATCACCTCCACCAGGCGACCGTGCTGCATGACGGCAAGCCGTTCGCACATATGGTCGATCACGGCGAGATCATGCGAGACGAAGAGGTAGGTGAGATTGCGCTTGGCGCGGAGGTCGGCAAGCAGATTGAGCACTTCCGCCTGCACGGAGACATCGAGCGCCGAGGTCGGCTCGTCGAGGAGAAGGATACGAGGTTCGAGGATAAGCGCACGTGCGATGGCGACGCGTTGCCGCTGGCCGCCCGAAAGCTCATGCGGATAGCGCGACAGGAAAGCGGGATTGAGACCCACGTCGACCAGCGCCCGCTCCATGCGCTCCAGCTGCCGATCCATGCGGTGGATCCGCAGCGGCTCCTGCAGCGCGGTGCGGATCGACTGGCGGGGATGGAGCGAACCGTAGGGATCCTGAAAGACCATCTGCACCATCCGGCAATATTCGGCGAAGGGCATGTCCGTGACCGAACGCCCCTCGAGCGCGATATTGCCTTCCCACAGGTTCAAAAGGCGGGCGATACAGCGCAGGACGGTGGATTTGCCGGAACCCGATTCACCGACCAGCCCGAAGGATTCACCGGCCTCCACCGAAAAGCAGACATCGCCGAGAATGCGTTTCTTAGCGGCGCCGTAGCCGAGATCGATCGACAGATTGCGGACGTCGATGGCATTCATGCGCGCACCTCTTTGATGTCACGGTTCAGGACCGGAAGCGGCTTGCGGCTGCCGCCGATATGCGGCTGGGCGGCGAGAAGACCCTTTGTATAGGGATGAGTACAGTTCTTCATGTCGCGGGCTGCCCGTTCCTCGACGACTTCGCCCGAGCGCATGACCAGCACGCGATCGCAGAAATTGCGCACGAGATTGAGGTCGTGGCTGATCATGATGAGGCCGATGCCCTTGTTGGTCACGAGCTCGTTCAGGATGTTCAGCACCTGCATGCGCACGGTGACGTCGAGCGCCGAAGTCGGTTCGTCGGCAATGATGATCTGCGGTTCCGGGATCAGCATCATCGCGATCATGATGCGCTGGCCCATCCCGCCGGATACTTCGTGCGGATAAAGGCCAAAGACCCGTTCCGGATCGCGGATCTTCACGGCCTCCAGCATTTCGAGCGTCTTCTGCCTGGCCGCATGGCCGGACGCCCTGGTATGGACGCGGTAGGCCTCGGCGATCTGGTCGCCGACCCGGTGGACGGGATTGAGCGAGAATTTCGGGTCCTGAAGGATCATCGAGATGCGTCGTCCGCGGATCGCGAGCATCTGCCTTTCGCTGGCGGCAAGAAGATCCGTGCCGCCGAAATCCATCCGCGTCGCTTCGATCCTGGCGGTCGGCAGGAGTTTTAAAAGCGCGCGGCCGATGGTCGATTTGCCGGAGCCGGATTCGCCGACGATGCCGAGCCGTTCGCGGCCAAGATCGAACGAGACGCCTTTGACGACCGTATTGTAGGTCTTGCCGCTGCGATAGCTGACCTTGAGATTTTCGACCCGGAGAAGAGCTTCCTGAGTGTTCATGGGGGCAGATCCTAACGCTGTTTCGGGTCGAGCGCGTCGCGCAGGCCATCGCCGAGCAGGTTGAACGCAAGGCTGACGAGGAGGATGGCCCCGCCGGGGAAGGCGACGAGCCACCAATTATCCAGCATGTAACGCCGGCCGGTGGCGATCATCGCGCCCCATTCGGGAAGCGGCGGTTGAGCGCCGAGCCCAAGGAAGCCGAGGCCTGCCGCCGTCAGGATGACGGTCGCCATGCTGAGCGTGACGCGGACCAGAACCGAGGGAAGGCACATCGGCATGATGGATTTCACAATGATGCGAAGCGGCGAGGCGCCCTGCATGCGCGAGGCCGATATGTAGTCGGCGCCCCGGAACGTAAGGGTTTCGGCGCGCGCCAGACGGGCAATCGGCGGCCAGGCGGTGAGCCCGATAGCGATGATCGCGTTTTCAAGGCCGGCGCCGAGCGCCGCCACGAAGGCCAGCGACAGGATAAGGCTCGGAAACGACAGGAATATATCCGTGATGCGCATCATGATCGTGTCGTACCAGCCGCCGAAATAACCGGCCGTCGTCCCAACGATCAGGCCGATCGGCCCTACGATGACGGAGACGATGGTGATGATCGTCAGACTGATGCGGGTACCGTAAATGATGCGGCTCAGGATATCACGGCCGAGTTCGTCGGTCCCGAACCAGTGCGCCCCACTTGGCGGCTGCAGCGTGTTGCCGAGATCGACGATGTTCGGATCGTAGGGAGCGATGAGCGGTGCCACGATCGCCGTCAATAGAAGGATGGTGATGACGACGAGGCCGAAACCGGAAGACGGATTGCCGAGCAGTTCACGGATGACCGCGAGCAGCCGGCGGAGCATCGAGTTTTGACCGGAGCGAGAACCGTGCATGGCGGTGTCCTGCATATCGAGAGAATTTGCTGTCATGTCACCGCGTCCTCGGATCGAAGATCTTGTAAAGCGCGTCGGAGAGAAGGTTGAGCGCGATGAAGATGATGCCGACGAGAAGCACGCAGGTCATCACCGCATTCATATCGCCGATCAGCATGTTGTTGGTGATGTATTGACCGAAGCCGGGCCAGGAAAACACCGTCTCGATGAGGACGGCGCCTTCGAGCAGGCTTCCGTAAGCAAGTGCTACGATCGTCACGAGCTGCACGCGGATATTGGCGAAGGCGTGATGCCAGATCGTACGCCCCTTGGAGAGGCCCTTCACACGAGCGGTGGTGATGTATTCCTGGTTCAGCTGATCCAGCATGAAGCTGCGCGTCATGCGGGTGATATAGGCCATCGACGAATAACCGAGGATGCTGGCTGGCAGCAGCAGATGGTTGACCGCATCCCAAAAGACCTCCCAGTCGCCGGCAAGGATGGAGTCGATCAGCAGGAAGCCGGTCGTATCCGGCACGAGACCGATATAATAATCGGAGATGCGACCGCCGCCGCCGACCAGATCGAGGACGGCATAGAAGACGATGAGGCCGATCATGCCGGTCCAGAAGATCGGCATCGAATGTCCGATCAGGGTCAGGAAGCGGATGACGTGGTCGATCGGCCTGTTGCGGCGGACGGCGGCGAGGATGCCGAGAGGAATGCCAAGGCCGGCGCCGACGATGATGGCGAAAGTGGCAAGCTCGATCGTCGCGGGCATGACATGCAGGATGTCGTTGATGACCGGCTGTCCCGTGCGGATCGAGGTCCCGAAATCGCCGTGCAACAGGTCGTTCATATACCGGAAGAACTGCTGGTAGAGAGGAAGATTGGCGCCTATCCGCTCCGCGACCATATCATAGGTGGCCTGATCGGCCTCCTCGCCGACGATGGCCCGCACCGGATCGACCGGCATAAGCCGTCCGATGCAGAAGGTCAGGATCAAAAGGCCGACAAGCGTTGCCAATATGGTGCCTGCCTGCCTTGTGAATGCGGTAAGACGCTCGTTATTCATGGGGGTTCCTCGGTATCGTATGCGTGCCGGGCTGCAGCACGGCACGCGCGGCGGCCGATCGTTATCGGTCCTTCGTCACCGTACGGAGCTGTGTCGACCAGGACGGATTGAGTTGCAGACCATTGATGTCGGCGCGATAGGCGACGCTGTCGACGACCTCGGAGAACGGTTGGATGGCCGGCACCATGTCCGCGTAGTAGACTTGGATATCCTCGTAGTCCTCGGTCTGTTTTTCCCTGTTGGTTTCGACCAGGGCGGCGTCGATCATCTTGTTGATCTTCTCGTCATAGAAGGATGTCCGCCAACCCTGGAAATTCGTCAGCTTCGCCTGATCGGAATTGTCGGGATTGTAGACGATGGCGCGAAGATTGGAATCCGGATGCGGCAGCTGTCCGCCACCCCCACGGCCCACGAGGAGCTCGTACTTGCGTTCGCGCATGGCTCCGTAGATCTGGTCACCCGAGCCGGTGATGATCTCGGCCTTGATGCCGCCCTGGGCGAGCGTCGCCTGGATCGCCGTCGCGGCGTTCATGAAGGGGACGTCGGAGATCGCTCTCAGCGTCGTCGAAAAGCCGTCAGGGTAACCGGCTTCGGCCAAAAGAGCCTTGGCCTTCGCCACGTCGAGCTTGTACCCCGCGTTGGGGAGCGCGCCCAGAACGCCGGTTGCGATCGGCCGGTCGCGCAGCTTGCCGAAATAGGGAAGGACACTTTCATTGAGGCCCTGATAATCGATGAGGTAGCGCAGCGCCTCGCGAACCTTGGGGTTCTGGAATTTCTCGTCCTTCATCGAAACGGCGAGATAGTAGAAACCGCTGCCGCCATTGGTCTGGACGGTGACATCCTTGTTGTTTTCCAGCGCCTTGAGATCGGCGGCCGACAGCGAATAGGCGAGATCGATATCGCCCTTCTCGAGCATCAGGCGCTGGCTCTGGGATTCGGCCAGATGACGCATCATGATGCGGCGCATCGCCGGCTTCTCGCCCCAGTATTTCTCGTTCCGCTCCAGCGTTACGCGCTCGTTCGACTGCCATTGCGCCAGCGTGAAGGGGCCGGAGCCGGCCGAGTTATTGGTAAGCCATGCGGCTCCGAGGTCACCGTTCTTGTCGTGCTCCATGACGGCCTTGCTGTCGAGCACCGAGCCCGGGCCGACGATACCGAGCGTCTGGATGATGATCTGCGGATCGACCTTCTTCGGCAATCTGACGACGACGGTGTGCGGGTCGGGAGCGGTGAAGCTTGCATCGGCATTGGCGGCGGTGAAGCCGTGCGTTTTCAGGAACGACGCCTGCGCGAGATTGAGCTTCATCAAGCGTTTGAAGGACCAGATCACGTCCTCCGACGTGACGGGATTGCCGGATGCGAAAGTCGCATCGCTGCGCAGTTTGAAAGTGATCGCCGCGCTGTCGTCGCTGATGGTCCAGCTTTCAGCGAGTTGCGGATCGACCTGTGAGCGATTGACGGCATTCAGCGCCACAAGGTTGTCATATATGTTCGCAAGAACCTGTACGGTTTCCTTGCCGGTAATTGCCGCCGGGTCGAGCGTCAGGATGTTGTTCATCGAGAAGCCGACCACCAGCATGTTTGGCGGTGTTTCGGCGCTTGCAGGCTGGACGAGCAGCGTAGAGCTGGCCAAAATGGACGCAAAGAGTGTTGTCAAGAACGGCTTCATCAGCATTTCCTCCCAATGGCTGCCCAGGTCCTCACCGGCAGCAGAACGGTCCTCATCTGGCTGGATGAGATATGACGTCTTATAACGTATGTCAATTCGATGAAAGATCTTCGGCCCTAAAAAGCCGGGAGGACGGCGGGTGGAGAGGCTAGTCTGAGATGCGGTTGCATCGGGGCGGTTTTTGCCGGACCTTCGCTTTTCGACTGTTCCTTCAGCCAAGCGAAGTCGGCCGCGGAGACAGGATTGTTTCTCCGCAATCGAGCGATGGCGACTTTTATTATGGGGTTGCTTTTCAGGCGCGCGCCGGATCCGCACATGTGACTGCGCGGCCCGATGGCGACTTCATCAATGGAGCGTTTCGGTATGTCGTTGAAGGCGTCGGCCATAAGCCTGGCTGATGCGGTCGAAGACGATCGCAATGCCGACGATCGCCAGGCCGTTGAAGATGCCGAGCGTGAAATACTGGTTGGCGATGGCCTTGAGCACCGGCTGCCCAAGCCCCTGGACTCCGATCATCGAGGCGATCACCACCATGGCCAAGGCCATCATGATCGTCTGATTGATCCCCGCCATGATGGTCGGCAGTGCCAAAGGCATCTGCACATCGCGTAATTTCTGCCACGCCGAAGAGCCGAATGCATCAGCGGCCTCCAGCACTTCCTTGTCCACCAACCGGATACCGAGATTGGTCAATCGAATCATCGGCGGGATCGCATAGATGACGACGGCGATGAGGCCTGGGACCTTGCCTATGCCCAGCAGCATCACCACCGGGATGAGATAGACGAAGCTCGGCATCGTCTGCATCACGTCGAGAACGGGGTTCACCATGTTCTGCAGCCTTTCGGAGCGTGACATGGCTATGCCTATGGGAATTCCGACCACGATCGAAAGCACGGTGCAGACGAAGATCATCGACATGGTCTTCATCGTGTCTTCCCACATGTCGAAATAGCCGATGGCCAGAAGCGTCGCGACGCAGCCGACGACGATCTTCCAGTTCCGGCTGGCGAACCAGGCTATGAGGGCCACGGCAATGATGATGAGCGGCCATGGCGTTCTGACCATGATCCGTTCGGCATGGATGAGGAAGAACTGAAGCGGGTCGAAAAAGGACTCTATCGCGTCGCCATAAGTGCGCGTAAACGCGCGGAAACCGTCATCGATGCCCTTTTTCAGGATGCGCAGCGTTTCGTCATCCATATGAGGAAATTTGGCTAACCATTCCATCCGCGGCTCCATCTCTGCGCGGTGACCCATCGCACGCGCCGGCGTGCGATAGGGTCAGGTTGTTAAAGGGCGGCCTTGATCTTCTCGGCTGCTTCCGGTGTCACCCATTTCGTCCAAATATCCTCATGCTCCTTGAGGAATTGCTTGGCGCCGTCATCACCGCTCGACTGGTTGTCGGTCATCCAGGCCATCAAGGCGTTCACCGTGTCGTTGCTCCAGGAACGCGTGTTGAGATAGGCCATGACGTCCGCTCCGGCCCGATCGGCGAACGATTTCGTAACGAGCGTCTGCACCTTGTCCTTCGGCCAGTCATTGGGCTTCGGATCGGGGCATTCCGCAACGGTATTGCACCGTTTCCATTCAGCCGCATCGACGGGAACGCCATGGCCGAGCTTCACCATCTGATACTTCCCGAGGAGAGCCGTCGGTGCCCAGTAATAGCCGACCCAGCCTTCCTTGCGTTCATAGGCTTTTGCAATCGAGCCATCGAGGCCTGCGGCCGATCCCGTATCGACGAGCGTGAAGCCGGCCTTCTCGGCACCATAAGCCTTGTAGAACTGCGTCGTTGCGACTGTGCCGCCCCAGCCCTGCGGGCCGTTATGGACGGCTCCCTTGCTTGAGTCCTCAGGGTCCGGGAAGAGTTCGGGATGCTTCAGGGCATCCTGTATGGTCTTGATGTCCGGATGAGCGTCGGCGATGTACTTCGGGATCCACCAGCCCTGAACCGCTCCGTCGGAGAGCGCAACTGCCGCTCCGACCAGCTTGCCCTCCGCAATGCCCCGGTTCACCACTTCCGGGAGAAGGTCGACCCAGCCCTCCGGTGCGATATCCGGCTCGCCCTTTTCGACCATCGAGGTGATCGTGGGGACGGTGTCGCCCACGATGATTTCGGCATTGCAGCCATAGCCTTCGTTCAGGATGAACTTGTCGAGGCTCGCGAGCACTTCTGCGCTTTGCCAGTTCATGCTTGCAATCGTCACCTCGCCGCAATCCGCGGCATTCGCCTGTGCTCCCAGCACGAGGACGCCCAAAGTCAGGCAGGTCGACGCGAGAAGTTTTTTCATTTCTCAGTTCCCTCTTTTGTTCGGTCTTTTTCAGAGGAGACAGGTCCACCGCTCCCAAGCCAAGTCTTGCAGGGTCTCAAGACAACGCTGTTTCAAATACGCCGCTGCCGGTTCTTTTTCCGTCAAACCCACCGATTGGCCGGGAACCGGGCTCGCCGCGGGTTCCCGGATGTCGGTGCTCGGCGAAGACCGGATGTTAACGACTTGTTAACCATGACGGCGATAGACATGGGCAACGAATTATTTACGTAGATGACCAAAGTGCTAACAGACGCTCGCTCGATCCGTATCAAGGGCCGCTCTTTCCTGGCGGTTGTGCTTTCTCCGGACCTTCCTTTCGACGAATGGTTGACTCGTCTCGACGATCTGGCCGCACGGTCGGCCGGGTTCTTCCTGGGAAGACCAGTCGTGCTCGACGTGACGGACTTGCCGATCGACCGGGCGCAGTTAAAGGACCTCATCGGAGAACTTGCCAAGCGCAGCGTGACCATCATGGGTATCGAGGGCGCGCGCCCGTCGATCCTCGGGCAGGGCATGCCGCCTGCGCTCAAGGGTGGCCGGCCGGCTTCCGATGAAGCCGTTGCCAAGGAGCCGATCGTCGAATTGCGCAACACCGAGACCAGGCCGGCAATGGAGAGCCGCCCGGCCCTTCAGTCCATCATCATCCGGGAGCCCGTGCGTTCAGGGCAATCGGTAATCTTTCCGGAAGGCGATGTCACCGTCATCGGCTCCGTCGCGTCGGGTGCCGAGATCATCGCCGGAGGGTCGATCCACATATACGGGACGCTGCGCGGGCGCGCCATGGCAGGCTCCGTCGGAAACGCCGCTGCGCGCATCTTCTGCCGAAAGCTGGAAGCCGAGCTGCTTGCGATCGACGGCATCTACAAGATGGCGGAAGACATGGCCCCTGGCCTTCGCGGACGATCTGTCCAGCTCTGGCTCGAAGGCGAGGCCATCATGGCAGAGACACTTATCTGAGCCGGAGACCGGGCAGGAAACAGGAGAGAAAGATGGGGAAAGTCATCGTAGTCACTTCAGGCAAGGGTGGGGTCGGCAAGACGACCTCCAGCGCCGCGCTGGGCGCCGCTTTGGCCCAGAGAGGCGAGAAAGTGGTCGTCGTCGACTTTGACGTCGGCTTGCGGAACCTCGACCTCGTGATGGGCGCGGAACGAAGGGTTGTCTACGACCTGGTCAACGTCATTCAGGGCGAAGCCAAGCTCACGCAGGCGCTCATCCGCGACAAGCGGCTCGAGACCCTCTTCCTGCTGCCGGCATCGCAGACCCGCGACAAGGATGCCCTGACCCCGGAGGGCGTCGAGCGGGTCATGACCGAACTGAAGCGTGTCTTCGACTGGGTCGTTTGCGATAGCCCCGCCGGCATCGAACGCGGAGCGACGCTCGCCATGCGCCACGCGGACATGGCGGTCGTGGTGACCAATCCGGAGGTCTCTTCGGTACGGGACTCGGACCGTATCATCGGCCTGCTCGACTCAAAGACGCTCAAGGCGGAACGCGGCGAGCGCATGGAAAAGCATCTGCTCCTGACCCGCTACGATCCCAATCGCGCGGAACGGGGCGACATGCTCAAGGTCGAAGACGTCCTGGAGATCCTGTCGATCCCGCTTATCGGCATCATCCCGGAAAGCATGGACGTCCTGCGCGCCTCCAATATAGGTGCTCCGGTCACCCTGGCGGATGCTCGCAGCGCACCGGCGATGGCTTATTTCGACGCCGCCCGCCGGCTGGCCGGCGAGGTGCTGCCGATCACCATCCCCGGCGAAAAGCGGGGCCTCTTCGGCAAGATCTTCGGAAGGAGGGCCGCATGAGCATTTTCCAGCTTTTCCGAAAGCAGCGTTCTGCGCCGATGGCGCGCGAACGCCTGCAGGTGCTTCTCGCCCACGAACGTGCGTCTTCGGGGTCGGATCTGGTATCCGTGCTTCGTGAGGAAATTCTGGCCGTGATCGCGAAGCATGTTCAACTCGACAATGACAAGGTCCAGGTAAAGATGGATCGCGACGAGCATGTCTCCATCTTGGAGATCGACGTCGAGATTCCCCTGGATGCGGCGATGCGGGCTGCATAGTCGGCCGGCGACCGCCGCTCGCATGCTCACGTCCCATCTAACGATAGCCGCCGGAGAAAGTCGCGGACGAGCGACCTCCTCCGGCCGCTTGACCTCGACAGCGTCGCCCTGTCCACCATCGAGGTAGCCGCAGCAGCGCAAAATCCGCTGCGTTCCGCAGGAAATCGTACATTTCTCATGCGCCATCGCGACCAAGGCTGGCTGCCTTATCAGTTTCGCTTTTGCGACTGAACAATTTCCCCCATACTGCGTTCAAACCTTATGTCCACGGACCGGAAGCCATGCATACGCTTCTTTGGGAAGAGACTAAGTAAAAAGGACCTGTGAATGCACATTTTTGTGCATTGCCATGAAAGCGCTGCGGGTGTCGTATTACTTACGAAAATGTTGATTCTCAATGAATTGCCGCAGCGTTTCTGATCTCTGCGGCAATCGGGCAGTGGCACAACCTTGACTGGAGGCCCCATGCTGAGTGAATCCCTGTTTGATGCCTTTACGCGAAGCTACGAAGCGCGGCGAGAGACCGATATGTCGATCGCCGACTATCTAGCGTTGTGCAAGAAGGACCCGATGGCCTATGCCAACGCGGCGGAGCGGCTGCTGGCGGCGATCGGCGATCCGCAGATGCTGGACACCGCCAAGGACGCGCGGCTCGGCCGGATCTTCATGAACCGGACGATCCGGGTCTATCCGGCCTTTTCCGGCTTCTACGGCATGGAGGAGACGATCGAGCGTATCGTTTCCTTCTTCCGGCATGCGGCCCAGGGACTGGAGGAGCGTAAGCAGATCCTCTACCTGCTCGGGCCGGTCGGTGGCGGCAAATCCTCCCTTGCCGAACGGCTCAAACAATTGATGGAGGTCAATCCCATCTATGTCCTGAAGGCGGGCGACGAGATCAGCCCCGTTTTCGAAAGTCCGCTCAATCTCTTCGATCCGGTCGCCATGGGACCGCTGCTGCTTGAGCAGTACGGCATTCCGACGCGCCGCCTGAGCGGGCTCATGAGTCCCTGGTGCTTGAAGCGGCTCGATGAATTCGGAGGAGACATAAGCCGCTTCCGCGTGGTGAGGATGCAGCCTTCCCGGTTGCGGCAGGTGGCGATCTCCAAGACGGAGCCGGGCGACGAGAACAACCAGGACGTTTCCTCGCTGGTCGGCAAGGTCGATATCCGTAAGCTCGAAAACTACTCGCAGAACGATCCGGATGCCTACAGCTATTCCGGCGGGCTCAATCGCGCCAATCAGGGCCTGCTCGAATTCGTCGAAATGTTCAAGGCGCCGATCAAGATGCTGCATCCGCTGCTGACGGCCACCCAGGAAGGCAACTACATAGGCACCGAGAATATCGGCGCCATTCCGTTCTCGGGGGTCATTCTCGCCCATTCGAACGAAGCCGAATGGCAGAGCTTCAAGGCGAACAAGAATAACGAAGCCTTCATCGACCGCATCTGCGTCATCAAGGTGCCCTATTGCCTGCGGGTGATGGAAGAACAGAAGATTTATGAGAAGTTGATCGAAGGCTCGGAGCTGGCGGATGCTCCCTGTGCTCCGGCGACGCTTGAAATGCTGGCCCGCTTTTCCGTGCTTTCCCGCCTCCGCAAGCACGAGAACTCGACATTCTTCTCCAAGATGCGTGCCTATGACGGAGAAAACCTCAAGGAAACCGATCCGCGGGCCCGGAGCGTTCAGGAATATCGGGATGCCGCCGGTGTCGACGAAGGCATGGACGGAATATCGACACGTTTTGCCTTTAAGGTCCTTGCTTCGACCTTCAACCACGACACTACAGATCTCGGCGCCGATCCGGTCCATCTGATGTATGTTCTGGAGCAAGCGATCCGCCGGGAGCAGTTTTCCGAAGAGACCGAGAAGCGATACATGGAGTTCATCAAGGCCGATCTCGCCCCGCGTTATGCCGAGTTCATCGGCAACGAGATTCAGAAGGCCTATCTGGAATCCTATGCCGATTACGGGCAGAATCTCTTCGATCGCTATGTGGATTATGCCGACGCCTGGATCGAGGATGTCGACTTCAAGGATCCGGATACCGGCCAGCTTCTCGATCGGGAACTGCTCAACCAGGAACTGACCAAGATCGAAAAGCCCGCCGGGATCGCCAATCCGAAGGATTTCCGCAACGAGATCGTCAAATTCTGCCTGAGATCGAAGGCCAGCAACGGCGGCAAGAATCCTTCATGGACGAGCTACGAGAAGATCAGGGAGGTCATCGAGAAGAGGATGTTCTCGCAGGTGGAGGATCTCTTGCCGGTAATTTCCTTCGGTTCGAAAAAAGATGGTGAAACCGAAAAGAAGCATAGCGAGTTTGTATCACGCATGACCGCCCGCGGCTATACCGAGAGACAGGTTCGGCGGCTCGTGGAATGGTACATGCGGGTAAAGCAAGCAGGTTAGGATAAACCTCGTGCTCACGCAGGAGCCAACATGCACATCATCGACCGGCGGCTGAATCCGCGCGGTAAAAGTTTGGAAAATCGGCAGCGGTTTCTTCGGCGCGCAAAGGACGCCGTGCAGCAAGCGGTCAGACGATCCCTGCAAAGCCGTAACATCCGCGATGTGCTTGACGGCGGTGAGGTCACCCTGCCGATCGACGGTATGGCCGAACCGAGTTTTCACAGAGGGGAAGGTGGCATTCAGGATCAGGTTCTGCCCGGCAATCGCGCTTTCGTCGAAGGCGATATCATCCCGCGTCCTCCCGGGCGCGGCGGCGGCAGGCCGAAAGAAGCCGGCGAGGGTGACGGTGAGGATGGCTTTCGTTTCGTGCTGACCCGCGAGGAGTTCCTTGCGGTTTTTCTCGACGATCTCGAACTGCCGGATTTTGCCAAGCGGCGGCTCAGCGAAACCGAGGAAATGAACCCGGCACGGGCCGGCTTTTCGATCTCCGGCTCGCCTTCGAATATCTCCATCGATCGCACGACACGGCTGGCGATGATGCGGCGCATTGCGTTGCGGCGCCCCAAGCCCGCGGATATAGAGGCATTGCAGCGGGAGATCGAAGAGTGTGACAGCGAGGAGAAGCGCCTGTTGCTGGAGGCGAAGCTCAAGTCTCTGACGGACAAGATCAGGCGCATTCCGTATGTCGATCCCGTGGATGTGCGTTACCGCCGCTTCGAGAACGAGCCGAAGCCCGTCGTGAAGGCCGTCATGTTCTGCCTGATGGACGTGTCCGGATCGATGTCGGAGCATATGAAGGATCTGGCAAAGCGCTTCTACCTTCTGTTGTATCTTTTCTTGTCTCAGCGTTACGAGAAGGTCGAGATCGTCTTCATTCGGCATACCGAAAAGGCCGAAGAGGTCGATGAGGAGACCTTCTTCTATGGTCAGACGACGGGGGGCACCCTGGTCTCAAGCGCGCTTGCGGCCATGCGGTCCATCGTTGACGCACGTTTCGACCCGACGGAATGGAATATCTATGCGGCGCAAGCCTCCGACGGTGACAATTCCTACAGGGACGAAGGCGCGACAGGTCATCTGCTGCAACACGAGATTTTGCCGCTCTGCCAGTATTTCGCCTATATCGAGGTTGGAGAGGAGGAGAGCGATTCCTCGATGTCCAACTCTCCTCTCTGGAGCCTGTATGAGAGCATTCGCTCCGAGTTGCTCCCCCTGGCGATGCGCAAGGTCTGCCGGAAGAACGAAATATTCCCGGTTTTTCACGACCTCTTCCAGAAGCGGCAGGCGCATTCGAAGGCGACGCCATGACCAAGATAGGAAGGCAGAAAGAGCGATTGCTCTTCGACGGCGCTGAGTGGGATTTCGCGACGCTTCAGCGCATCCATGACGCCTGCGAGGAGATCGCGCTTGGTGAACTCGGGCTGGATGTCTATCCCAACCAGATCGAGGTGATCACGGCGGAGCAGATGCTGGACGCCTATTCGTCGACGGGCATGCCGCTCTTTTACCGTCACTGGTCCTTCGGCAAGCATTTTGCCCATCATGAGGCCTTCTACCGCCGCGGAATACGCGATCTCGCCTATGAGATCGTCATCAACTCATCGCCCTGTATCTCCTATCTGATGGAGGAAAACACCGCGACGATGCAGACATTGGTCATCGCGCATGCCGCCTTCGGCCACAACCATTTCTTCAAGAACAATTATCTGTTCAAGCTGTGGACGGATGCCGAAGGCATCCTCGACTATCTGGATTTCGCCAAGGGCTACATCGCTCGTTGCGAGGAGCGCTATGGTGAAACTGCGGTGGAACGGACCCTTGATGCGGCCCATGCGCTGATGTCGCACGGCGTGCATCGTTATGCCGGCAAGACGAAGGTTGACCTACGGCAGGAGGAGCGGCGCCAGCAGGAGCGGCGGGTCCACGAAGAGCAGGTCTTCAACGATCTGTGGCGAACTGTGCCGACCGGTCCCAAACGCAATGCGGCCGACATCGATATCGAAAAACGGCGTGCAGCGCTCGGCTTGCCACAGGACAACATTCTTTATTTCCTGGAGAAGTCGGCTCCCCGCCTGCAGCCGTGGCAGCGGGAAATCCTTCGCATCGTTCGGCACGTCGCACAATATTTCCATCCGCAGCGCCAGACCAAGGTGATGAACGAAGGCACGGCGACCTACGTTCACTACAAGATCATGGAAAGGCTGCATGAACGCGGACAACTCAGCGATGGACACTATTTCGAATTCCTGAAGTCGCATACCAATGTGGTTTTTCAGCCCGCCTACGACGATCGCCGCTTTTCCGGCTTCAATCCCTATGCCCTTGGGTTTGCGATGATGCGGGATATCGAGCGCATCGTCACGGCCCCGACGGATGAGGATCGCGACTGGTTTCCCGATATCGCCGGCAGGGGAGATCCTATGCAGGTTCTTCGCGGGATCTGGGCCGATTATCGGGATGAGAGCTTCATCAGCCAATTTTTGAGCCCGCACCTTATTCGCCAATGGCGTCTCTTCCAGCTTCATGACGATCCTGAGATAGACGAAGGGATTTTGGTTTCGGCGATCCACGACGAGCGTGGTTACAAGTACGTCCGCCGTCAGCTCGCGCGCGAATATGATATTGGCTGGACGGATCCCGGAATAGATATCGTCGACGTCGATCTCGCTGGCGACCGCCGCCTGCTGCTGCAACATCGCGCGCCCAATGACTGGTTCCTTGAGGAGGGCGAGACCAAGCTCGTCCTGCAGCATCTGGCCGATCTCTGGGGCTACGATGTTCTACTGCAGGAAGTCGATGGCGCCGGAGGGGTGGTGAAAGAGCATGTAGCGCATCCGCGCCAAGCTTTGTACCGCGCTTCCCGGGTCGCGTAAGAGCCCGCTGTAACGGGTACGGATTGTAAGGCTCTTGGCCTGGAACCGCGCAGGGCCGCCTGTCTCGTCGGTATCCGATTTGAGTCGAAGATATCTCCAGCCTCCTGCGTGGGGAACGGCCAGCCGCCTGCGGTAATAAATCTCATCAATTTTGTGGTTGAGGGGCGATGGCCGATAACGTTAACGCTGATCGTGATTGGACATTTGAAGCTGTCTGAGCCACGCTAGCAGTGGGACGGGCGTCTATTTTTTTAAATAGGAGGCCGTAATGGAACAGCATGCAGTCGATCAGTTGAAGGCCATCGCCAAGATCAACCGCACCTATCCTTGCTCCGAAATGTCGCGCAATGAACGGCTTGAGCGGTGGGCCGAGGTTCTGGAGCGTGACCCTGATCGATCTCTCAACACGCTTCGTGAAACCGAATACCAGCCGGCGGACATGCGGGCTGCCATGCGTGATGACGGAACAGCGATCTCCGTTGCCTTCGCGGATCCGGTCTTGCGTGAAGCGGGCCTGGAGAACGATACCTATGGTGAAGCTAAACGATTTTTTGAACTGACCGACTGGCAGTTGCATCGATTGGTTTGCTTTTGCCATTTTGGAGGACGCGTGAGCTCCGGAACGATCGCTCATCATGTGCGCTTGATGGCGGCCCGCGAGTCCAATGGCATCCTTGCTCGCTTGTTCGCTTTCTTCGGACGATAGGCCGCTGCCTGCTTTCGAGGGTCGATCATCGCACGGCTGCTTAGCCACGACGTTTGCAACCGCCCGTGACGAACGGTTCGGTGATGCCAACGCTTTCCGCTTAACCTCTCTGCCTCGTTCCGGATGAACGACGAGGGGAAACGGCGGCGCGCACCATCTCCTGCAATCGAAGTCAGTCGGCGCTGCCTGCAAACGATATTGATCAGCCCTGGCCGCTCAGCGCGAAACCAATTGCCCCTTGAGAGCCTGCCGGCGCAGCAGCATTCCGAAGAGATCTCTCGGTTCGTCGGGATCGGCGAGCAGATCGAGATTCTCGTAGAGGCCGGTGCCGGCAAGCTGGTCGCGGACATAGCGTAGCGCTGAAAAATCCTCGATTGCAAAGCCCACGCTGTCGAACAGCGTCACTTGACCTGCATCGTGCCTTCCCACTGCGGCACCGGCGATGACCTGCCAGAGTTCCGTGACGGGATGGTCCGCGGGCATCTGCTGGATCTCACCTTCGATGCGAGTCTGCTGCGGATATTCAACGAAGATGTCGGAACGCAGGAGGATGTCCCGGTGCAGCTCCGTCTTACCGGGGCAGTCGCCGCCGACCGCATTGATATGCACGCCTGAGCCGATCATGTTGTCGGTCAGGATAGTGGCATTCTGCTTGTCCGCCGTGACCGTGGTGATGATTTCAGCACCTTCGACCGCCTCTTCCGACGAGGCACAGGCGCGAATGTCGAAGCCGAGGCCCTGAAGATTGTGGGCGCAGCGTTCGGTGGCGTGCGGATCGATGTCGTAGAGGCGGAGCTTTCTGACGCCAACCAGCGCCTTGAAGGCGATCGCCTGGAACTCGCTCTGCGCGCCGTTGCCGATGATTGCCATACAGTCGGCATTTTCCGGAGCAAGGTATTTGGCCGCCACCGCGGAGGTTGCCGCCGTGCGCAGCGCCGTCAGGATGGTCATTTCCGAAATCAGCAGCGGATAGCCGCTGTCGACGTCCGACAGAACGCCGAAGGCCGTGACCGTCTGGCGGCCGCTGCGGGTGTTCTTGGGATGGCCGTTGACGTATTTGAAGCCGTAGAGCGTGCCGTCGCTGGTGGGCATCAGCTCGATGACGCCTTCGTGCGAATGGGATGCAATGCGCGGCACCTTGTCGAAAGTTTCCCAGCGGCGGAAATCGGCCTCGATATAGGCCGAGAGTTCCTTGAGGAAAGTCTCGACGCCAATGTTCAGCACCAGATCCATCATGTTCTCGACGCTGATGAACGGTACGATGTTCAGATTGGGCAAGACTGGCATTCCCGGATTCTCCTTGCTTCGCGGCGATTGCTTTCAAGGATTTCAGCGCCCTTCGCCTCCACGAATAGGCTGATAGCTATCCTATGATACCTCCATCGCCGCGCGGCACGCCATTGAATCTCCTGCTTGCTTACGCTTGGGAGCCATGTTTCGGACATATGCCGATATTATTACCTTCGATATTGATAAACGTCAGGCCGCCGTTTTCGAAAGCGAGGCGCAACTGCGCTTCCGTGGCGCGATGCACATCGTGTCGGCTACCCTCGTAATCACGTATCGTACTGCGCGACACCCCAGCCCGATCAGCAAGATCCGACTGCGTCCAATCCAGAAAACCACGAGCTGCCCGACACAGAGCCGGCGTCAAAATCTTCGGGTGGTCGGCTTGACCCATCGCTGAATACTACCCATATTGGTCAATATCTTTCATATATGGTATTTCAGATCAAATTGCTAGGGCCGCAGGGAAGACCTTAGCGAGAGATCACAGGACCAGAACACGCAAAGGGCCGGAACATTGGGGTAACGTTGGGACCGTACTTTCTGTTGATCCTGTTGGTCCTGCCCTTCCTCGGAAGCCTGATCTCCGTCTTTCTGCTGAATACTCTTTCTCGCACGTTGCCTTCCTGGGCCGCCGGGTCGGTTACGCTGCTATGTCTGCTGATCGCCGCGGCGGCTTATCCGACAATTTCCGAAGGTGAGGTTCTTCGTTTTCACGCGGAGTGGGTACCGCAGCTCGGCCTCGATTTCACGCTTCGGATGGATGGCTTCGCCTGGCTGTTTTCGGTGCTGATCACCAGCATCGGGTTCCTCGTGGTCGTCTACGCCCGCTATTACATGTCCGAGGACGATCCCGTCCCGCGGTTCTTCTCTTTTCTGCTCGCCTTCATGGGAGCGATGCTCGGGATCGTTCTTTCCGGCAATGTCATCCTCTTGTCCGTCTTCTGGGAACTGACCAGCATCTTTTCCTTCCTGCTGATCAGCTACTGGCACAATACAGCCGCGGCGCGCGACGGCGCACGTATGGCGTTGACGGTGACCGGCATCGGGGGATTTTGCCTGCTGATCGGCCTGCTTCTGCTCGGCAACATCGTCGGCAGCTACGACCTCGATAAGATACTGCAATCGGGAGATATCATTCGGGGCCATTCCTTGTATCTGCCGGCGCTCATTTTCATCCTGCTCGGCGCGCTGACGAAGAGTGCCCAATTTCCCTTTCATTTCTGGTTGCCGAACGCGATGGCGGCACCCACACCCGTATCGGCGTTTCTTCATTCGGCCACCATGGTCAAGGCAGGCGTTTTCCTTCTCGCGCGCCTGTCGCCGGCTTTGGCGGGGACCTATGAATGGTTCTGGATCGTTGGTGCCGCCGGGATCATCACGCTTCTGCTGGGCGCATATTTTGCAATGTTCCAGCAGGACCTCAAAGGCCTGCTTGCCTATTCCACGATCAGCCATCTCGGCTTGATTACGACACTGCTCAGCTTGGGAAGCCCGCTTGCGACCGTGGCTGCGATCTTCCACATGGTGAACCATGCGACGTTCAAGGCGTCCCTTTTCATGGCGGCCGGGATCATCGACCACGAGACCGGCACGCGCGATATGCGCAGGTTGAGCGGGCTCTTCCGTTTCCTGCCGATCACGGGGACATTGGCCATGGTCGCCAGCGCTGCAATGGCGGGCGTGCCTTTGCTGAACGGTTTCCTGTCGAAGGAAATGTTCTTCGCCGAGGCGGTGGAAACCCACGCCGATTCCATTTTGGACCGCATTCTTCCTTACGTCGCAACGCTGGCAAGCGCGTTTAGCGTGACCTATTCGTTGCGATTCATCCACACGGTCTTCTTCGGTCCGCCGCCGAACGATCTCCCCAAGGAGAAACCGCATGAACCACCACATTGGATGCGCTTTCCGGTCGAATTCCTTGTTGTCTGCTGCCTGATCGTCGGCATTGTCCCCGCCATTTCGATAGGTCCCTTCCTCCACACGGCCGTCGTCAGCGTGCTGGGGGCGGACACCCCGGAATACAGCCTTGCGGTCTGGCACGGGTTCAACCTGCCGCTGATGATGAGCATCACCGCCCTTCTGGGCGGGGCCGCCTTGTATTTCGTCCTGAAGGACTATTTCGCCACCTGCGAGGACGGGCCGCCGGTCCTGCGCCGGTTGAAAGGCCAGCGCATATTCGAACGCATCCTGGTCGAAGTGTCATGGCGCTGGGCGCGCATGGCCGAACAGCGGGTCGGCACGCGCAACCTGCAGCCACAGCTTCGCTGGGTGGTGGCGACCGGCTTCATGGCCGGTCTCCTGCCTCTTTATCTGTCCGGGTTTGAAACACGTCCCTTTGTCTTCTCAGGTGTCGATCCCACGTTTGCGGCAATCTGGCTGCTTGGCATATCCCTTGCTCTCGGCACGGCCTATCTCGCCAAATACCACCGGCTCGCCGCGTTGGTGACGCTTGGCGGCGTGGGGCTCATCGTCTGCGTTTCCTTCGTGTGGCTTTCGGCTCCGGATCTTGCGATCACCCAGCTTCTGGTCGAGATCGTGACGACGGTCCTCATCCTTCTGGGGTTGCGCTGGCTGCCGAAGCGGGCGGAAGGCCTGGACGAGAAGATCACGTTACGCGCGCGCTTCCGTCGTTTCCGGGACCTGGCGCTGGCGGTCGGCTGCGGCATCGGCATGACCTTTATCTCCTATGCCGTCATGACCATGCCCGTTCCCGACGCGATCGCCAACTATTTCCTTGCAAACGCCTATTCCGAAGGTGGCGGGCGTAACGTCGTCAACGTGATCCTCGTGGATTTCCGCGGCTTCGACACGCTCGGTGAGATAGCTGTTCTCGGTGTCGTCGCGCTCACCGTTTACGCCCTACTGCGGCGTTTCCGGCCCGCTCCCGACAGCATGGACATGCCCGAGCAGCAGCAGATACAGAACCGGTTTGACGAGGAGCGTCCGGAACGCTCCGCAGGGGATACGGTGCGCGACTATCTGCTGGTGCCCTCGGTCATCATGCAATGGCTGTTTCCGGTCATCATAACCTTCGCCGTCTATATCTTCCTGCGGGGTCACGACCTGCCGGGCGGCGGGTTCTCGGCGGGTCTGACGCTTTCAATCGCCTTCCTGCTGCAGTATCTGGCCGGCGGTACCCGTTGGGCGGAGGACCGCATCCGCATCCTGCCGCTTCGCTGGATGGGTGCAGGTCTTTTGACCGCGGCGGCGACAGGCATAGGCGCCTGGTTCCTCGGTTATCCGTTCCTGACTTCGCATTTTCAGTACATCGAGCTGCCTTTGATCGGAAAGGTACCGGCCGCGACGGCATTGCTTTTTGACCTTGGCGTCTTCTCGCTGGTGGTCGGATCGACAGTTCTCATTCTCGTCGCGCTGGCGCACCAGTCCATCCGCATCAACCGCCTGCGGGCGATCGAGGCGGAGAAGGGGAAGGAGGCCTGATGGAAATCATCCTGTCCATAGCGATCGGAGTGATGACGAGCTGCGGCGTCTGGCTCATCCTGCGCCCGCGCACCTACCAGGTCATCATCGGGCTTTCGCTTTTGTCCTATGCCGTCAACCTGTTCATCTTCGGCGTCGGCGGCGTGAAGACCAACGTTCCGCCGATTCTATCCGATGACGTGGCCATTTCAACGCTCGCGGATCCGGTTCCTCAGGCGCTTGTGCTGACCGCGATCGTCATCGGTTTCGCCACTACGGCCCTTTTCCTCGTCGTGCTTCTTGCTTCCCGCGGACTGACGGGCACCGACCATGTGGACGGCAGGAGTGATCCGAAATGATAGGCTGGTCGCATCACCTGATCATCGCGCCGATCCTGCTTCCCCTTATGGCGGCAGCGCTCCTGCTGTTCATCGATGAACGTCAGCGCGTGGCCAAGGCTATGATCAGCCTTGGCTCGACACTTCTTCTCGCCGGGATTTCGTTCGTCCTGTTCCGGATCGAAAGCAGCCCGAACGGCTTTGACGGCGTTTATCTTCTTGGCAACTGGTCTGCGCCGTTCGGGATCGTGCTTGTGCTGGATGGGCTGTCGGCCCTCATGCTCCTCCTCACGGCAGTGCTCGCGATTGCGGCGCTCGTCTATTCCCTCGCGCGCTGGCACGCGGTCGGGGCGCACTTCCATACCATGTTCCAGCTCCTGCTGACGGGATTGAACGGCGCCTTTCTGACGGGCGACCTCTTCAACCTTTTTGTCTTCTTCGAGGTGATGCTCGCTGCCTCCTACGGCCTTTTGCTGCACGGGTCCGGGCCTCTGCGCGTCAAAGCAGGCATGCATTACATCGCCGTCAACCTTGCCGCAGCCCTTCTCTTCTTGATTGGCGTCAGCCTGATTTACGGTACGGCAGGCACGCTCAACATGGCCGATCTCGCGGCTCGCATCCCCCATATCGAGCCGGATCGACGCATGCTGATGGAGGCAGGCGCGGGCGTGCTTGGCATCGCGTTCCTGATCAAGGCGGGCATGTGGCCGCTTTGTTTCTGGCTTCCAACGGCCTACAGCGCCGCATCGGCCCCGGTTGCGGGCATCTTCGCGATCCTGAGCAAGCTCGGGATCTACATCATCCTGCGGCTCACCATGTTGCTTTTCGGCGATGGACCGTCGGCCGGCTTCGGGTCGGGCGTGCTGCTCTACGGGGGCATGGCCACGCTGATCTTCGGAACCATCGGCGTCCTCGCCTCCCAGGCACTCGGTCGGCTTGCAGGCTTTTCGGTTTTGGTGTCGTCGGGAACGTTGCTGATGGTGCTCGGCATCAACGACGGCGCGGTTTCCTCCGGCGCACTCCTTTATCTCGTCAGCTCCACCCTGACGATCAGTGCCTTCTTCATGCTGATCGAACTCGTTGAACGCGGTCAGGACGCCGGCGCCAATGTCTTGGCCGTTACCATGGAGGCCTATGGCGATGCGGAGGAGGACGAGCCGGAAGAGGGGGACGGCGTGACCATGCCGGGGACGATGGCGATCCTCGGCACCTGCTTTGCGGCATGTGGCCTCCTGCTTTCCGGCCTGCCGCCGCTTTCCGGCTTCGTCGCCAAATTTGCCATGCTGTCGGCGATGATGGGCACAGGCGCGATCGGCGTGCCGCCGACCGCCGCGGTGTGGGCGCTGATCATACTGGTGATCCTTTCGGGTGTCGCGGCGTTGATCTCGATGACCCGCGCCGGCATAAGAACCTTCTGGAGCTCGATTGAAGGAACCGTCCCGCGCGTCCTGGTGATCGAGATCGTGCCGGTGATGTTCCTCCTGGCACTGACGCTTGTGCTGACGGTGCGTGCGGAGCCAGCCATGCAGTATATGGATACGACCATCCGTACACTTAGCAATCCGTCGATCTATATCGATGCGGTCAGGAATACGGCGGTGGTCGAGAGCCCTGATGCCGGCACAACCGGTAACGGAAAGGGGGATTGATATGCTGCCCTATCCGCTTCTCACCCTTTCGCTGATCGTCATGTGGCTGCTCCTCAACGGCTTCACGCCCGGTCACTTCGTGCTTGGTGCCATCGTTGCGGTTTTCGCCTCCTGGGCGATGGCATCTCTCCGTCCGGACAAGCCGAAACTGAGGAAGTGGTATCTGCTGCCGAAGCTGCTCGGCATCGTCCTCTACGACATCGTCCGCTCCAACCTGGCGGTCGCATCGGTCATTCTGAGAGGACGGTCCAAGGGACACACGTCGAGTTTCCTGACCGTACCGCTGGAGATGGAAGACCGCACGGCGCTCGCGTTTCTTGCCGTCATCCTCACCAGCACGCCGGGTTCGGCCTGGCTCGAATACGATTCGGTCGATCGGACGGTTCTGCTGCATGTGCTTGACGTGATCGATGAAGATCAATGGATCGAGATGATCAAGAGCCGATACGAGACGCTCTTGATGGAGATATTCGAATGAGCGCCATTATCCTCCTCACCGCCGTTTCGCTTGCCCAGTTCATGCTTGCGGCGGCGATGGCCATCGCGTCCATACGCATGTTCCGCGGCCCGCGCGCGCAGGACCGCATCATCGGCCTCGATACCCTCTACATCAACGCCATGCTGTTGCTCGTCACCTTCGGTATCGGCACGGGTCGTGTCATCTATTTCGAAGCCGCATTGGTGATCGGCATGCTGGGTTTCGTGGCGACCGTCGCTCTTGCAAAATTCCTCATGCGCGGGGAGGTGATCGAGTGATACACTCCGCTGCCGACATCCCTCTCTGGGCCGCCGTTGCTGTTGCCTTCTTCCTGCTCGTCGGCGCGTCGCTGGCGCTGATCGGCGCGATCGGCTTCCTGCGCTTGCCGACTTTCTACGAGCGGATCCATGCGCCCACACTTGGCACGAGTTGGGGGATCGGAGGCGTCATGCTGGCATCGATGATCTTCTTTTCCGTTGCTTCGTCACGACCGGTGCTCCATGAAATCCTGATCGGGATTTTCGTGACGGTAACGACCCCCGTAACTTTCATGTTGCTCGCCCGCGCAGCGCTCCACCGGGACCGGGCGGAAAGCAATGGCAATGTTCCCGAAAAGCAAGGCAGAAGCGACGAGCCGGAACCGGATTCCGTACCATCGGCCTGAGTCCCGTCACAGTCTCGGGCCGTCGGACGGGTGGAATCCGGAAAAGTTCATCTCGGCAGTCACGTCCCGTTCCTCCGGCAGATTTTGGACCCTTCCGGCCGGCAGTGCTGCGGAAGGTCTTTCGCGGAAATTGTCAGCTGCCGGTCAGGCCGAACGCCTTGAAAAGCTGCATACCGGCGGTGATCAATCCGATCCAGACGGCGACCGACGCGAGAGCCATCAGAATCCAACTCATCCGGCGGGATATACCCCGCTTGCGCGGCCGTTGCCTCAAATGCCCGCGCCTTCGAACGTTCGGCGGATATAGCGGTCACCGTTGCCTGTGTGGCCCATCGTCTCCTCCGCAAGACATGCCTGATATACGGCGTTGTATGACCGCTGGAAGAGTTTGAGCAAGTTACCCTAATGGCTGAATGCCATCCGTCTGTCGGGTAACGGCGGCTACGCCGCGCATGAAAGAACGAGCGGGACGTCAATAGGTCCGGCCGCTTGGCTCACCGGCATGCAGCCGCCTGCACCCGGCACATATCGCCAATGGGCCTTGCAATTCGCTGGACCGATCGGGCGTGAAGATCGTCAGATGCTTTGTGCGTCCGACTTGCGTCTTGTCGCCGTGAAGGTCCGATCAAGCTCGGGATGGAGCTCCATGCCGAGGCCCGGGCCTGGCGGCACGGTGATCATGCCGTTCCGGACCTCCGGCAAAGCGGTCACGAGATCGCGATACCAGGTCCGGTAGAAGGCGCGCACGCTTTCCTGGATGAGCGCGTTCGGCGCGTTCAGCGAAAGATGCGTCGAGGCGCAGAGCAGCACCGGACCGGTGCAGTCGTGCGGGGCGATTGGCAGGTGCCAGGCTTCCGCCATGGACGCGATCTTGCGGGCTTCGGACAGACCGCCGCACCAGCCGATATCAAGCATGACGATGCCGGCGGCGCCGGTCTCGAGAAGGTCGCGGAAAGCCCAGCGGGAGCCGAGTGTTTCGGATGCCGAGATCGGCGCGGGCGAGACCTCGACATAGCGCTTGAGGCTCGAAAGACTGTCCATTTTGATCGGGTCTTCGTGCCAGAAGGTCTGATAGGGTGCCAGCGCCTTGGCGATCTGCATGGCCGGCAAGAGCTGCCACATGGAGTGGAACTCCACCATGATATCGATCTTGTCGCCGATCGCCTTGCGGATCTTTTCGAAAGGTTGCAGCGCCAGCTTCAGGTCGGGTAACGAGATATACTGGCCTCGGGTCTTCTCGGCTGCAGCATCGAAGGGCCAGATCTTCATGGCGGTGATGCCTTCCTCCAGCAGCGATTCCGCCAGCTCGTCGGCGCGGTAGAGGAAACCGTTCAGGTCATCATAGGAGGTACCGGCATTGAGTCCGTAATTGCCGGTCTGCTGTCCGGTGTTGCGCTTGACATATTCCGTGCCGGCGCAGGTGTTATAGGTGCGGATTTCCCGGCGGCTGAAGCCGCCGAGGAGCTGGGCGATCGGCTGGTTTACCGCCTTGCCGAAAATATCCCAGAGCGCGATGTCGAATGCAGAATTGCCACGTACTTCGGCGCCGGACGAACGGAAACCGATATAACCGACGAGGTCCTGCGCCAAGAGATCAATCTGCAGCGGGTCACGGCCGATGACGCGGGGCGCGATGTATTCGTGCACATGCGCTTCCACGGCCTGGACGCCGTAGAAGGTCTCCCCGAGACCTGTAATGCCTTCGTCGGTATGGACGAGAACCCAAAGGATGTTTTCGCGCTCGGCGATGCGGACGGTTTCGATGCCTGTGATCTTCATGGCTTTTTCCGTGAACGTGTAGAGTGTGCCTGTGGAGGTCAGAAAACCAGGTGAACCTTCATGGACTTCGTGCGATCGCTGGCGAGCTCGAAGGCTTCGACCGCCCGCTCCATCGGGATCTGCGCGGTGAGAAGAGGCCGCACGTCGATGCGGCGTTCGGCGATGAGCTTGGCGGCCCATTCGAATTCGGCGTCGAAGCGGAACGTGCCGCGCAGCACGATTTCCTTGGTGACGATCGCGCTGATCGGCAGGCTCACTTCCTTGCCGAGGCCGACTGCGACGATCGTGCCGCGGGGACGCACGACATTCAGCAGGCCGGCCATGACCGCGCCGTTGCCGGAGCATTCGAAAGCAGCATGGAAGGTGCCTTTGGCCTCTGCGTAGGGGGTAAGCGCATCCGGCTCCTTGGCCGTGTTGAACGCCTTGTCGGCGCCGACGGCCTTGGCGATTTCGAGCGCCGAATCCGAGATGTCGGTCGCGACGATCTCGGTCGCGCCGGCAAAACGAGCGGCGAGGATGGTCAGGCAGCCGATCGTGCCGGTGCCGGTGACGAGCACGCGCTTGCCGACCAGCGAACCTGCCTGCATGATCGCATGCAGGCAGACGGCAAGCGGCTCGCAGCAGGCGGCTTCCTCAAAAGGCGTGTCGGCGGCAACCGGTACGGCCTGTTCGGCCTCGACGACGATCTCCTCACGGAACAGGCCCTGGACATGCGGAAAGCGCATGGCCGACCCGTTGAAGCGCATGTCCATGGCGTGCTGGCGCTCGCCTTCGCGCATGAATTCGCAATCTCCGCCGGGCCGGCTGGGGTTGATCGCCACGCGCTGGCCGACAGTAAGATGGGTGACACCTTCGCCGATGGCGGCGATTTCACCGGAGGCTTCGTGTCCGAGGATCATCGGCTCGCGGACGCGCACCGTGCCGAACCCGGCATGGTGATAGTAATGGAGGTCGGAACCGCAGATCCCGCCCGCCTTCAGGCGGATGCGTACTTCGCCCGGACCGGGTTCGCCAACGCTGCGCTCCTCGATCCTGAGATCATGTTCCTTGTGAATGACGACGGCTTTCATCCGGTATTTCCTTGAGTTTTCGAGATGGGGCAACGGCTCGTCAGAGCTGCGCGAGCCAGCCGCCGTCGACGTAAAGCGTCTGCCCGTTGATGTAGTCGGAGGCCGCGCTCGACAGGAAGATCGCTGCGCCGACAAGCTCTTCCGGCTTGCCCCAGCGGTCGCTCGGGTTCGAGGCACGCACCCAGGCGTCGAATTCCTTGTTGTCGATCAGCGCCTGGTTCATGTCGGTCAGGATGTAACCGGGGCCGATCGCGTTCGACTGGATGTTGTGCGGCGCCCATTCGACCGCCATGGTGCGGGTGATTGCTGTGATCGCGCCCTTGGAGGCGGTGTAGGGCGCCACTGTGGCGCGGCCGGCGGCGCTGGTCAGCGAGGCAATGTTGACGATCTTGCCGCCGCGGCCGCGGGCGATCATACGCCTCGCCGCCTCGCGGGCGATGACGAACGAGCCGGTCAGATTGACGTCCAGCACCCGCTGCCAGTCCTCGACGTCCAGGTCGACCATCGGCTTTCGGAACTGGATGCCGGCATTGTTGATGAGGATGTCGATCTCGACCCCCTCGCGGTCAAAGGCCTTGAAGGCTTCGACGATCGAGGCCTCATTGCCGACGTCGAAATGCTTGCCGGAGACTTTGTAACCCTTGCCGGCGAGCTTCGAAACGGCTTCCGCCACACCTTCGGCGCGGGTGCCGTTGACGATCACGTTGGCGCCGACATCCGCCAGGCCCTCCGCATAGGAAAAGCCGAGGCCGCGAGTGGAGCCGGTGATGAGCGCCGTGCGCCCGGTCAGATCGAAAAGCTGCTTGAAGGACATGGGGATCGCCATCGAAAGAGGAGGAAGAACGGAAGGGCGGTAAAACCGCCCTCCAGCGGTCAGCGGAGCCAGCTTGCCGGCACGGTGATCAGCTCGGGGAAGAGCACGAACACGAAGAGCAGCACGGTATAGGCGATCAGGAAGGGCAGCATGCCCTTGATGACCTGATCGAGTTCGACGCGCGCCACGCCCGATACGACGTTCAGAACCGTGCCGACCGGCGGCGTGATGAGGCCGATCGCATTGTTCATCATGAACATCACCCCGAAATAATAGGGGTCGATGCCGGCCTGCTTGACGAGCGGCATCATGACCGGGGTAAGGATCAGGATCGTCGGGGTGAGGTCGAGCGCGGTGCCGACCAGGAAGACGATGACCATCAGCATGAACATGAAGAGGGTTTTGTTCTCCATGTATGGTGCAAGCGATTCGCCGATTTCCTGGGGAATGTTCGCGACCGTGATCAGCCAGGCCGAGACGTAGGCTGCGGCGACGAGGAACATGATCGTGCTCGCCGTCTTCGCCGCCTGAAGCAGCAGGGACGGCATGACGGAAATTTTCAGCTCTCCGTAGACGAACATGCCGATGAGGAAAGCGTAGACGACGGCCACCACACCGGCCTCGGTAGGCGTGAAGACGCCGGTCTTCATGCCGCCGATGATGATCGCCGGGAGCACGAGCGCCCAGACGCCTTCCTTCAGCGCCTTGAGCAGGCGGCCCATGTCGAACTTCTGGTCGGAGGCCATGCGCGGGTCTTTCCGGGCATAGAAATACCAGGTGACCATGAGCGTCGCAGCCATCATCAGGCCCGGTGCTATGCCGGTCATGAAAAGCCGCGTGACGGAAAGCTCCGCGGCGACGCCGAAGACCACGAAAGGGATGGACGGCGGCAGAAGCGGCGCCACGATACCAGCGGAGGAGATAAGACCGGCCGACAGCGGCACCGGATAGCCGGAACGGCGCATCAGCGGAATGACGACGGCGGCAAGCGCTGCGCAGTCGGCGATCGCCGAACCGGAGATTGCGGCAAGGATCAGCGCAGCGAAGACCGCCACATAGCCGAGGCCGCCGCGGAAATGGCCCACCGCCGCGATCGCCACGGCGACGATGCGTTTCGAAACGCCGCCCGCATTCATGATCTCGCCGGCGAGCACGAAGAAGGGCAAGGCCATCAGCGGATAATTATTGGCGCCGTCGAGAACGTTCTCGGCAAGAATCTGGACGTCGAAGATGTCCAGATGGATCATCAGAACGACGCCGCAGATCAGCAGCGAGAAGGCAACCGGGATGCCGAGCAGCATTGCGCCGCAGAGCGAGCCGACGAAAACAAGAATAGTCATGCGCGTTGTCCCCTTCGCCGCTTACTCGACCAGGCCTTCGGCGTTGCTGGCGAAGATTTCCTCATCGGGAATCCGGCCGGTCGCGACATCGAAGATCGAACGAAGTTGAAGAACGGCCATGCCGACGCAGCAGAGCACGCAGGAGAAATAGACCCAACCGAGCGGAATGCCGGCGACCGGCGAGTAATTCTCCAGGTTGTCCATGGTCTGGCGCCAGGCGCCGAGACCGAGCAGGTAGCAGCAGGCCAGGGTGGCAATGTCGCCGCCGATGCGGACGACGCGCTGAGCCTTGAACGGCATGGCTCGTACCAGACTGTTGACGCCCAGATGAGCACGGTCGCGAAGCGTCAGGAAGGCGCCGATGAAGATCAGCCAGACGAAGATGAAGCGCGACATCTCTTCCGACAGTGTGATGCCGGAATTGAAGCCGTAGCGCAGGACGACATTGCCGAAAATCAGGATGACCATCAGCGCAAGCGCGGCCATCAACAGTTTTTCCAGCGTGCCGAACAGGATGCGGGAAATCATGGGCGCTCCCCCATAGAAAAGAGATTGATGGTCCGGCCCTTCCGGGAGGGCAAGGGCCGGACCGATGCGGGGAAACGATTAGTTTCCGGCGCGAACCTTGGCGATCGTGGCCTGGATCTCATCGACGAGTTCGGCGCCCACGATCGGCTTGTACTTCTCGATGACCGGCTTGGTGGCTTCGCGCAGCTTGGCGAGCTCCGCTTCCGGCAGCGTGTCGACCGTCATGCCCTGGGCTTCGAGATCGGCAACCACCTTGGCATTGCCCTCCTCCATGAGCTGGCGGAGATACACCATGGACTCCTTGCCGGCCTTGACGATCGCTTCCTGATCGGCCGGCGTCAGCTGTTCCCAGAACTTCTTCGAGGTGACGAGAATGCAGGGCGTGTAGACGTGGTTGGTCGTCGTGCCGTACTTCTGGACCTCATAGATCTTGTTGGCGTACATGTGGATGTACGGATTTTCCTGGCCGTCGAGCGCGCCGGTTTCGAGCGCGGTGAAGACTTCCGCATAGGACATCGGAAGCGCGTTCGCGCCGATCGCCTTCCAGCTGTCGAGAGCCACCTGGTTCTGCATGACGCGGACCTTCAGGCCCTTGATGTCGTCGGCGGTCTTGACCTCATGCTTGTTGTTGGAAAGCTGGCGGAAGCCGGTTTCGCCCCAGGCGACGCCGTGCAGGTTGTGCGGCTCGAGCAGCGTCATCAGCTTGTTGCCGATCGTGCCGAGGAAGACGGCGTCGACTTCCTTCATGTTGCCGAACAGGAAGGGGAAGTCGAAAACCTGCACTTCCTTGATCTTGCCGGCGATCGGCGCCAGCGAACCGTAGAACATTTCCTGCGTGCCGCTCTGGGTCGACTGCAGCATCTTGTCGTCGCCGCCGAGCATGCCGCCGTGGAACACGGTGACCTTGACGCGGCCGTTGGTATACTGGCCGGCGAGTTCGGCGAACTTGTTGAGCGCGACCGCCTGCGGATGTTCCTGCGGCATGGCATGGCCAAGCTTGGCCCGGATTTCCTGCGCGGTCGCGATCGTGCCGGCTGCGGCGGTGGCCAACATGGCGAGGGCGATGGCGGCTGCAAGTTTCGTCATTCTACCTTTCATTGAACCTCTCCCTTTGGTTCCAGTCAAAACGGTGGTCTCCCCACCCACTCCCGAACCATCGGCCATGCGATGTGTCCGACAATCTCATGCGGCCAGGCAGCTGCCGGCCTTCAAATTCTCACCACTCGGCAACGCTGCCGTCTTCATGACGCCAGACGGGGTTGCGCCAACGATGGCCTTCCCTGGCGCGCGCGATGACGTATTCCTCGTCGACCTGGATCCCGAGACCAGGGCCTTGCGGGATGGCGACAAAACCGTCTGCATAGGCAAAGACGTCCTTGTTGACGATGTAGTCGAGGATGTCGTTCGCCTCGTTGTAGTGGATGCCGAGGCTCTGCTCCTGAATGAAGGCGTTGTAGCTGACGGCGTCGACCTGGAGGCAGGCGGCAAGCGCGATCGGCCCGAGTGGGCAATGGGGGGCGAGCGCCACGTCGTAGGCTTCCGCCATCGCCGCGATCTTGCGGCATTCTGTGATGCCGCCGGCGTGGCTCAGGTCCGGCTGGATGATGTCGACATAGCCGTCCGCCAGCACCTGCTTGAAATCCCAGCGGGAATAAAGCCGCTCGCCAAGCGCGATCGGCGTCGAGCAGTGATTGGCTATTTCCTTGAGCGTCTCGCGGTTCTCGGAAAGAACCGGTTCCTCGATGAACATCAGCTTGAACTGCTCGAGCTCCTTGGCGAGCACCTTGGCCATCGGCTTATGGATGCGGCCGTGGAAATCGACGCCGATGCCGATATGCGGGCCGACCGCCTCGCGGATGACGGCAATGGTCTCGACCGCCTTGTCCACCTTCTCGTTGGTGTCGACGATCTGCATCTCTTCCGAGCCGTTGAGCTTGATCGCCTTGAAACCGCGGGCGACGACGTCCCTGGCATTGCGGGCGACATCCGAGGGTCTGTCGCCGCCGATCCAGGAATAGACCTTGATCCGATCGCGGCACTGTCCGCCGAGCAGCGAATGCACCGGCACACCAAGTGCCTTGCCCTTGATGTCCCAGAGCGCCTGGTCGATGCCGGCCAGCGCGCTCATGTGGATTGCACCGCCGCGATAGAAGCCGGCGCGGTAAAGGACATTCCAGTGATCCTCGATCAGGAACGGGTCCTTGCCGATGAGATAGTCTTCGAGCTCATGCACGGCCGCCTGCACCGTCAGCGCACGGCCCTCGACCACCGGCTCGCCCCAGCCGACGACGCCCTCGTCCGTTTCCATCTTCAGAAACAACCAGCGCGGCGGGACGAGATAGGTGGTCAGCTTGGTAATTTTCATCAGTCTTCCAACTCATCGGCCGGCTGCAGCGCCGATACATTCGCATCCGTGCGATGGAGACGATCCTTGTTCTCGACAAGCGACAGACGATCTCGTTCGCGCAACGCATCAAAGCGCGCACGGGCTCAGGCCTGCCGTTCTGCAGGATCGTCAGCTGTCGGTGTTCGGGTCTCCTCCGGCACCTCCAATTGCGATCTAAAATAAATCGTATTTATTGTCAATTTAAATGCGATTTATCTTTAGGCCCAGTTGGAGTATGGAAGCGTTCAGGGATCACGAGGGTGGAGCGGATATGCCGGAAGCTGGGAGAATGAGCGGGAGAAATGGCGGCAAGGGGGGCCGTCGTCCCGTGAAGGACAATCTCCTTCACGTCCTCATCGACAAGATTGTTTCCGGCGAGATCGCCGAAGGCTCAACGCTACCGAACGAGGCGGAGCTCAAGGATCATTACGGGGTCAGCCGAACCACGCTGCGTGAATCGATGCAGCATCTGGTGGCGCAGGGCATGGTCCGGTCGCGCACCCGTGCGGGCACGATCGTCCTGCCTCGGGCGCAATGGAACTATCTCGATCCGATCGTCCTGGATGCCGCGATGCGACATCCGAAAGACAAGCTGTTCTACAAGTCGTTGGTGGACGCACGACTCGTGCTGGAGCCTGCGGCAGCTGCGGCAGCCGCGGAAAACGCAACGACCAAGCAGATCATGGTCATCGCGGAAGCTTTCGAAGACATGGTCGCCGCCCATTCGCTTTATACGGATGCGTGGAGTGATGCGGACTTGGAATTCCACACGGCGATCATCGACGCTTCCGGCAACTGGGTTTTCAGGCAATTCGCCACTGCGATCGGCGCAGCCCTTTTGGCGAGCTTCCGCATCACCAATCGGGCAAGCCAGTCACACGAACGAGCGCTCGACATTCATCGCGCCGTCTTGGAGGCAATCCGGATGCGTGATCCGGACGGTGCGCGCAAGGCAATGGAAGTCCTGGTCAATGGCGCCCGCAGGGAGCTTGCGGAAGCGCTCAGTCTAGGAAAGGGGGACATGCCGATCCTTCCCACCCGATCATAGAACCCGCTGGCGATCTCGGCCGGTGCCACGGCATATATGGGGATTCGCACGCTACCCGGGGCGGGCGGCTTGCCGGGGCGTTCTACCGAACCGTTTCCGAAAGGCTGTCGCGAAATTGGCGGGATTGGAATAACCCGCGATGAGGCTTGCCTCCGAAACGGTGACCTCCTCCGCCCGCAAGGCGGTAAACGCCCGCTCAAGCCTTTGCTGCCGCACATATTCGAACACGCTGAGCCCCACGGATTGACGGAACAATTTCTGCAGACCGCTGGCGCTCACGCCGGCTTCGCGCGCGATCATCTCGACGGTAAGCGGAACTACAAGATTGGCGGCAATGACATCGACGGCGCGCTGCAGCTTGATCCTGTCCTTGTGCGTCAGGATCGCTCCATCATCGATGCGAGGCTCCGCCTGCATGGCGACGGCAAGGCTCTCCGCGACAATTTCGACCGCCCGGCCTTCGAGATAGAGATTGCGCAGTTCGGGCACGAGGGGCGAAGGCGAGAGGATTTGCCCCACCAGTTCGACAGCCCTCGGCGTCAGAGCCCAGCGATGATCGCTCAGATGATCCTGGAGGAGCCGCCTGCCGCGCGAATTCGAAGCCTTCAGCGCAATCCGCGCCCACCTGCGGAACGACCAGGGCCTGAAAAAGCATGAACATCTGGTCGTGTCCTACTGGCGCCGGGGCGCCAGCGAGGATTAGGGTCTGATCATCGATGCGCGGTCCCATCCACAATGAACGAAAGCGACCGCGCGGCACTTGTCAGCTGTCAACCTTCCGGGGCCATCCTGTATCCTCGCCTTACCTTGCGGTTTGCGATCGCCGCCAGCCGCCCTTCCGCCTCCTGGCGCGAGCCGAAAAGCTCAATGCGAAAACGCCCTTTGGTGCCGATACGGCCCCAATTGCGGGTAAGTGCTACGCCATTGAAAAGGTCCGGCTCGACGGTCAGCATGTAGAAGCGCGCCATATTGCGGGAGGGGTCGCGGCGGGTGAGAAGAAGCGGTTCGTCTTTCATGCGAGGCAGAATCGCAAGCGACGATTCCGCCGTCCAACGACTTCGATGAATCGATGCAGTCTGATCGATTCATCCGGCTGATGGTTTCAGCGCAGCATAGGTTTCAGCGATTTCGCGACGGTCTTCAGTGGTTGAAGGTAGCGCTCAGCCATCTCGCCTGCCGATACTTGCGCCGCCGGCGCGCCGATATTGAGCGCAGCGATCACCCGCCCGCGATCGTTGGTGAGCGGCACGGCGATCGAGCAGAGGCCAAGTTCCAGCTCCTGGTCGATGACCGCAAAGCCTTCAGAGCGAATGCGGGCGAGTTCCTGCATCAGTTCGGCAGGGTTCGTTTTGGTATTCGGCGTGAATGCCTTCAGTACCGTTTTCCCGAGCAACTCCCGCGCCTCTTCCTCCGGCAAGGCCGCGAGCAGCACGCGTCCCATGGAAGCGCAATAGGCGGGCAGGCGGCTTCCCGGCATCAGGTTGATCGACATGACACGCTTTTGAGAGGCCCGGGCGATGTAGACGATTTCGGTGCCGTCCAGCACGCTGGCCGACGCGCTCTGATGCACTTCCTCCGACAGCTTGTCGAGAAACGGCTGGACGATATGGGGCAGGGGGGTTGCCGAGAGATAGGCATGGCCAAGCCGCAGGATCTTCGGCGTCAGCGCGAAAAATTTGCCGTCGTGATCGGCATAACCGAGCTCGGCAAGGGTGAGGAGGCAGCGGCGCGCCGTGGCCCGGTCCAGTTCCGTCGCTCGTGCGACTTCCGCGATCGTGAGCTTCGGCGTCGTTTCACCAAAGGCCTCGATCACCTTCAGCCCTCGCGCAAAACCACTGACGAAATCCGTTTCCCGCATGACTTCCTCCACCACGCGAAAAGATAATGTGCGATATATGAACAAAAGTCAATTATCGCACAAACTTCTTGCTGTCGGCTTTGCCGCGATTTATGTCTGAATAAGGAGGCGCGGAAGGACCGATTTCCGGGCCTGAAGCGAGGCAAGGAGAAATCCCTATGGACAAGACAATCGGGAGCCTGGCGGAAGCCGTCTCGGAAATCGGCGATGGCGCGACCGTCATGATCGGCGGGTTCGGCGGTTCCGGCGCGCCGATCGAACTTATCCACGCCCTTATCGACAAGGGGCCGAAGAACCTCACCGTCATCAACAACAATGCCGGCAACGGCCGTATCGGCATTGCCGCGATGATCGACGCGGGCATGGTCAGAAAAATGATCTGTTCCTTCCCGAAGTCATCTGATCCGCGCGCCTTTACCGACAAGTATCTTGCAGGCGAGATCGAGCTCGAGCTGGTGCCGCAGGGCACGCTCGCCGAGCGCATCCGCGCCGGCGGCGCCGGCATTCCGGCCTTCTACACACCGACGGCCTATGGCACAGAGCTTGCCGAGGGTAAGGTGATCGCCGAGTTCGACGGCCGGCACTACGTGCAGGAGCGCTGGCTGAAAGCGGACTTCGCGATCGTCAAAGCACATCTCGGGGATACCTACGGCAACCTGACCTACAACAAGGCTGGCCGCAACTTCAATCCGCTGATGTGCATGGCGGCGGCCAAGACGATCGTTCAGGTCTCGAAGATCGTCAAGGCCGGCGAGATCGATCCGGAGCACGTCGTGACCCCCGGCATCTTCATCGACCGTGTCGTTGAAGTCGCAAACCCGCAGCAGGAAGAAGAGCTCATTCGAGCCGGAGTGGCCTACGTATGACCCCCGATACACAGAAGATTGACACCCGCGAAGACATCAAGCTCTCCAACGCCCAGATCGCCTGGCGCGCCGCGCAGGACATCGCCGACGGCGCCTATGTGAACCTCGGCATAGGCTTTCCGGAAATGGTCGCCCGCTACCAGCCGCCCGGCCGGCAGGCGATCTTTCACACGGAAAACGGCATCCTGAACTTCGGCGAGGCGCCACCTGCCGGCGAGGAGGACTGGGACCTCATCAACGCCGGCAAGAAGGCCGTCACGCTGAAGCCGGGCTCGGCCTTCTTCCACCATGCCGACAGCTTCGCAATGGTGCGCGGCGGCCATCTCGACGTTGCGATCCTCGGTGCGCTGCAGGTCGCCCAGAACGGCGACCTCGCCAACTGGCGGGTCGGTTCGAAGGGTGTGCCGGCCGTCGGCGGCGCCATGGACCTCGTCCACGGCGCCAAGCAGGTCTTCGTCATCACCGAACACGTCACCAAGAACGGCGATCCGAAGCTCGTCGAGAAATGCACTTTCCCGCTGACCGGCGTTGCCTGCATCACGCGTGTCTATACGAGCCATGCGGTCATCGATATCAGGCAAGGTCATTTCGTATTGCGCGAGAAGCTGGCCGGCATGACCGTCGAGGAACTGCAGGCCATGACGGGTGCGACCCTCCACATCGACGGGCCGGTTGCCGACCTTGTCGTGCCGGAACTTTGAGGAGAATTCCATGACCGAAGCCTATATCTGCGACTATATCCGCACCCCGATCGGCCGTTTCGGCGGCTCCCTCTCCTCCGTCCGCGCCGACGATCTCGCCGCGATCCCGTTGAAAGCGCTGATGGAGCGCAATGGCAAGATCGACTGGGAAGCCGTCAACGACGTCATCTATGGCTGCGCCAACCAGGCCGGCGAAGACAACCGCAACGTTGCCCGTATGGCGGCGCTACTTTCCGGCCTGCCTGTCTCGATTACCGGCACCACCATGAACCGGCTGTGCGGCTCCGGCATGGATGCGGTCATCACCGCCGCCCGCGCCATCAAGGCAGGTGAGGCGGAACTGATGATCGCCGGCGGCGTGGAAAGCATGAGCCGCGCACCTTTCGTCATGCCGAAGGCCGAGACCGCCTTTTCGCGCAACGCCGAGATCTACGACACGACGATCGGCTGGCGTTTCGTCAATCCGTTGATGAAAAAGCAGTATGGCGTCGATTCCATGCCGGAGACCGGCGACAACGTGGCGATCGACTGCAAGGTCTCCCGTGAGGCCCAGGACGCGTTTGCCGTCCGCTCCCAGGCGAAAGCCGCCGCGGCACAGGAGAACGGCCGTCTCGGCAAGGAGATCACGCCGGTGAGCGTGCCGCAGCGCAAGGGCGACCCCGTCGTGGTTTCCAAGGATGAGCATCCCCGCGCGACAAGCATGGAAGCGCTCGCCAAACTGAAGCCGGTCAACAAGATCGAAGGCGGCACCGTCACCGCCGGCAACGCCTCCGGCGTCAACGATGGCGCGGCGGCGCTAATCATCGCGTCGGAGGCGGCGGCGAAGAAATACGGCCTCACTCCGATCGCCCGCGTCATGGGCGGCGCGACGGCCGGCGTTCCGCCGCGCGTCATGGGCATCGGTCCGGCACCGGCGACGCAGAAGCTCTGCTCCCGCCTCGGACTTTCGCCGAAGGATTTCGACGTGGTCGAGCTCAACGAAGCCTTCGCCTCCCAGGGCATCGCCGTGCTGCGTGAACTTGGGCTTGCGGAAGATGCCGAACACATCAACCCGAACGGCGGCGCGATCGCGCTCGGCCATCCGCTCGGCATGTCGGGCGCACGCATTTCCGGCACGGCGGCGCTGGAACTGTCGCTGCGCAAGGGCCGCTACGCGCTCGCCACCATGTGCATCGGGGTGGGGCAGGGGATCGCGGTCGCGCTGGAACGGGTGTGATAAAAATGGCCCTCCCGGAGGCGGGAGGGCCATCAGCTTATCCGTTCCGCAGTCGGCGCTTTCATGCCTGTTGTTTGACAGATCGTCGCAACCGGCAGTTCAGTCTTTGGCGCCAGTCCACGGCACCTAGAGCGGACCGCGAATGCTGCAGAGCCGGGATTTTTGACATGAACAACGAATTGCAGGGGCGCGCTGCTCACGTCGCAGCGATCCGCGAGCGCGTCGGAGAGGAGATGAAAGTGATCGGCATCGACGAGGCTTTCATCGGCAATCTGGTCGACACGTTTTATGGCCGCGTGTTGGCCCATCCGGAATTGGGACCTGTATTCGACACAAGGCTTTCGGGGCGCTGGCCCCAGCACATGGAGAAGATGAAGAGCTTCTGGTCTTCCGGTGCCTTCCGCAGCGGCGCCTACGGCGGAAAGCCCGTCCAGGCGCATCTCGGCATTGCCGACATGACGCCGGAGCTTTTCCCGAAATGGTTGGAGCTTTTTGCCGCGACGCTGAACGATGTTGCCCCGAATCAGGAAGCGAAAGCTTGGTTCATGACCACGGCGGAGCGCATCGCGCGAAGCCTGACGCTCTCGCTCTTCTACAATCCGGCGCTCGACGACCCGGCTCTCAAGCGGGCCTGACCGGCAGAAGGTGCCGTCTTAACCGTTAGAGGGGGCGACCTGAAGCCAGCGCCTCTTCGGCTTCGTCCAGCGGCATTTCGAAAACCCGTTTGCCGATTTCGAAGCTGAAGCCTGCCCTGGCAAATGCGGAGAGCTCCTTCGCCTTGCGTTTTTCATCGAGTTCTCCCTTGCGGAATGGCCCGAAGGCACGTTTGCGAGCAAGGACAAGAGCCGCGTACAGGTCGTCCGCCTCGGCCACGGCTGCTGCGACAGTCTCTCCCGCGACACCCTTCTGCGACAGTCTTAGAGCAATGGCTCGTTTGGACCTGCCGCCGCGCATGCCCGAGCGCGTGCTGATTTCGGCATAGGCCACATCATCAAGCGCCTTATGGCCATGGGCGAACTTCACGGCAGCGTCGGCCAGTGCCTTCGCCTGTGCTTCGGTGATGTTCTCGAATTTCTGCAGCGCCTTCCGCAATATGGCGTTGAAGAGCTGTTTTTCCGTATGCATCCGCCGCTCAAGGCGATAGATCGCCGAATTGCGCGCCCATGACAGCATCCGCGGCGTCAGCGTGTCGGATTGCGGCTCCTGTTCGTCCAATCCCAGTTTGCGCCTCCAGCCCCTTTGCCCATTGTTTCTGCGTTTTAAAGCGGGCTCTTACATGACCCGACCGTGGCGAAACAACAGCGGCTATATCAAACGGTGGAAACCGGCCTCAAAGGCTCCTGATGCACCACGATGCGGGCGTGATAAGGCACGCGGGTGTAGAGATCGAGGACGTCCTGGTTGACCAGCCGGACACAGCCGGACGAGGTCGCCTTGCCGATCGAGGCCCATTCCGGCGTGCCGTGCAGCCTGTAGAGCGTGTCTTGGCCGTTCTGGAAGATGTAGAGGGCGCGCGCGCCGAGCGGATTGGTGATCCCCGGCTCCATGCCGCCGTTTTCGACCGAGTATTTTTCGAGATGCGGCTGTCGCGCGATCATCTCGCGGGGAGGCTTCCAGCGCGGCCAGGGCTGGCGCCAGTGAATGATGCCCTCGCCCTGCCAGGCAAAGCCGTCGCGTCCTATCCCGACGCCGTAGCGCATTGCGGTCCCACCCGGCTCGACGACGTAGAGGAAACGGCCGGGCGTATCGACCACGACAGTTCCTGGCGTTTCGCCGGTCGGATCGACAACGCGCTGGCGGAAATATTTGGGATCCATCTTCTGATAGGGAATGGCAGGGATGAGGTGCCCGCCATCCTCAAGTGCCGCATATCTTGCCTGCAGTTCCGCATCCGCCGGAGGAGCGACCGGCCGGCTGACTTTTTCCGGAAAGGGGACCCGTCGGGCGGATGACGTCGTGGCGGCGCAGCCCGCCAGAGTTGCCGTCATCGAGATGGAGGCCAGCACGAAGGCACGCCGCGACAGCCGGTGTTCGCTGATCATTGATCGAAAGGACTCTCTGAAAAGTAAGGTTGCCCAGGCTAATAACGACTTCAGGCCGGCGCCAGCAAGGCGATGCAGATCACATCGCCGTCACCTCGCTATCATTCGGTAAGACGTGGCGGAAGCGCCACAGTCGCCTCTGTGAGGACGCAGTCCTCAATCCGTCGCCTTCGATCCGTAGAACGTCCTCACATCCGCTTCGAAACCCTTTCGCGAGTCCGGCTTCGTGTAGAACATGTGTCCGCCGCGGTAGGTTTTCAGCTCGGCGCGGCCGGCGGCGAGTTCCGGCGGCAGATGGTCGATCACGTAGCGGCTGGCGCCATAAGGGGTCAGCGCGTCGCTGTAGCCATGGGCGATCATCAGCTTGAACGTCGGGATCACGGAGAGCAGGTCGCGGATATCGGTCGAAGCGCTGGCGAGCGTCCGGCTATCGCCGCCGCGGCCGCCGTTCCATTCCCAGCGGCGGTTCACGTCCTCGTTCAGGAGATTGTAGGTCATCTCGGTCGAGAATTTCAGCTCGTTGCGTGCATAGGAAGCGAAGGCAGCGCCATAGGCGCGCGTATACCCTTCGAGGATAGGATCGTCGTTGCGGCTGTAGGAGCCTTCCGGATAGGCGTCCGGCACCGCATAGGTCGCGTCATAAGGGCTGACGATTTTTCCCGGCCCGCCCATCTGCTTGGCATAGACGTCCCCGACAAAACCGCGGGTGCGAGCCACCACGTCCCTCGGAATGCCGGTGAGGTCGGAGACGCGGCCGTAGAGCGTATCCGCCGCCGGGCCGGCAGGAGAGGGGCCGGCAAGCGAGGTGAGATAATCGTTCATGGCGAAACGTTCGGCTTCGGCCAGCCGTTCGGACGTGAACTGATTTCGCTGCTCCAGCACGGCCGCGGCGAGCGAGGGGAGCTGCAGCGCGGCACTGAGCGGATCATCGGAATTGGCGAGGAACTTGCCCTCGACCAGCGGCGACAGCATGATGATGCCGGACGTCAGGATGCCTTGGGTATTCTTCAACGAAACCGCGGTCTTGGCGGCGCGGAATCCGCCATAGCTCTCGCCGAGCAGGTATTTCGGCGCATCGAGCCGATTGTTCTTCTGGACATAGAGCGCGATCGCCTTGGCGAGGCTTTCGGCATCCTGCCGGACGCCGTAGAAGCCTCTGGCCGCATCGTCGTTGGCCGCACGGCTCCAGCCGGTGCCGACGGGATCGATCAGCACCAGATCGGTGAAGGCGAGCCAGCTTTCCGGATTGTCCATGAGCTTCGGCGTGGTGCCGTCGTCTCCGCTTGGACCGAATTCGAGGATCCTCGGGCCGACCAGGCCGAGATGCAGATAGGCCGACGCCGCACCTGGCCCACCGTTGAAGGCGAAGGTGAGCGGCCGGCCCGGTGTGCGATCCTTGGCGATATAGGCCGTATAGAAGATCTTTGCGTTGCGGTTGCCGTCCTGCCCGAAGAGGTCGAGCGTGCCGGCGGTCGCCGTATAGGGTAGATCGCCGGACGGCGCCTTGAAGACGTGCTCCGTTTCGGAATCGGCCGGGATGAGGCTGAAGATGCCGCCGGACGTGCCTTGTTCGGCCTGGCGCCCCCGGTCGCGCGGCTGGTCCCCGCCGCGGCTCTGCTGCGCCGAAACCGGCGCGGAAAGTGCAAGCAGCACGGCGAAAGATGCAATCGTCCGATGAAACAGCAAACCGAATTCCTCCTTGGCTCAGGCGAAACCCCTATGTAGGGCGGCCGGGCGATCCGCAAAATTCAACTCCTATTGATCGGAAGGACTGCGGCAGAACCGAGGACTCGCCATCAAACCAGCTAATGGCCGGCCCGACATTTCTTTCCCAATGCCGCGGGCTCCGGAGCAAATGTCGAATTCGCTCCATCAGCCGGACGTCAAAAAGGGGTGCAAAATCCGGGCAGGCCGTGCGGTTTCAGGCGAAAGCCATGGTCAGAAACGCACGCCGAGTTTAGGCTCGATGCATGATTCCGGAAGCTGCATCGTCCCGGTCGTCCTATCCGCCTCTTGCGGCACCGCGCTGGGCCGCGTCCTCCGCCTTTGCCGAAACGGCGGCGGATGCCGCCTTCATGGCGGGTGGAGCGCTTTATCCGCTCGATCAGATCGTTCGAACGGAGCCGGAATGGATCGGCGTCTGGCGCCAGCGCCTGGCGCTCAAATGCGCCGCAACAGCCGTGCGACTGGCGGGACGCATCGAGGACGAGAGGGCGTTGCGTGATGCTTGGCTGTTGCGCAGGCCGGGCGACGACCCCGGCCCTTCGGGCCAGATACTTTCCGCCTGGAAGCGGCTTGCTTCACGCCCGGCAGCGCTCGATACTGAGACACTGCAGTCGATCGCAGGCCTTCTCGGCATCCGCTGGGACGAAGCACTGACATCGCTTGCCGATGCTTTCGACGACCTCCGTCTGGGTGGGCGGGCAGCACCCTTTGCAGCCGCAGATATCATCGCAAAGGCGTTTTCGATCCACCCCGAGGCGGAAATGCTCGGCTGGTGGTTGGCCGACATGTTGGTGGCCGACAAGCTCCGCTGGTCGGTTCCGGTCCCGCTGATGATGGGGCAGCGCTTCTCCGCCGTGTTTCGCGGTGCGGGCGGGCGCGGACGCATAAGGCCTGGCGAAGAAGGGTTCGAGCGGGCGATCTGCTTGGCGCTGGCGCAGGCTGCAACCGAAGCTTCCCGGCTGGCGGCCGAAATCGCCCGCCGCGCCGAACGGCTCGCGGCCGTCACGCCGAAACTGCGCTCGAAAGGGGCGGGCGATGTGATCCGGCTGCTGCTGTCCGAGGACGCAATCGCCGGCACGGTGCAGACGGCAAGGCTCTCCCGCTTCGCATCGCGACGCCTCTTCGAAAGGCTGCAGCAGCTGGATGCGGTGCGCGAGCTTTCCGGCCGTCCCACCTTTCGCATCTACGGGCTCTGACCATGGCGAAGCGGGCGAGGCCGAATACGATCGACAGGGAGCTTGCGCATCTTTCTCCCAAGGAACGCCGTCGCGAATGGACGGCGCGGGTGGAAGCGGTGCTCTTCGCCTCCGCCGAACCGGTGTCCCGCAAAGTGTTGGAACGCGTCGTCGGTCCGGATTGCGATATCGAAAAGATCATCGAGGATATCCGCGAGGTGTTGCGTGACCGGCCCTATGAGCTCGTTTCGGTCGCCGGCGGCTGGCAGCATCGGACGCGGCCGGACTTTGCCGATGTGATCCATGCCTCGGGCGCCGCCAATGCTCCGCCCTCCGACCTCACGCAGCATCAGGCGCTGGTGCTGATGACTGTCGGTTATTTCCAGCCGGTGACGCGCGCCGAACTTTCCAAGATCTTCGGCCGTGAAGTAAGTCGCGATACGATCGCAACATTAAGACAGCTCGGTTTTCTGGCCTCCGGTCCACGCAGCCCGACGCCAGGCGCGCCCTATACCTATGTCACGACGCCGGCCTTCCTCTCGGCTTTCGGTTTCGACACGCTCCGCGACCTGCCGGATTCCGAAATGCTGGAGGATGCCGGATTGCTCAGCCGCAACTTGCCGCCGGACGATTTTGTTGAGCCGGAACTTGAAGAGGGCGACGACTGAGCTTGAAATACGCCATGGTTGCGCTCATATTGGACATGTATTGATTAAAGTGAGATCAGGATAGGTCCAATGGCTGCACATGCTTTCGAAATGGGCGCGTCATTCTTCGGTGAGCCGCAATCTTCCTTCCTGTCCGCGCGACGGGTTTGCGACCTTCTGGGGATCACGCAAGCGGAACTCGCGAAGCTGATCGGCGTCGCCCGCAACACGCTGACCGCCAAGAGCGGCGCCCGCAAAGTGGATGCGGCGCTGAGTCCGGTCGTGCGCATCCTCTCCATGGCAAGCGAGATGGCCGGCGACGAAAACCGCGCGGCTATCTGGTTCAAGCACCAGCCGATCCCCGGTTGGGCCGGCAAGACGGCTTACGATCTCGTCGGCGAAGGCAAGGCGGGCAAAGTGCTCGCCTATCTTGAGGCGGTGCGTTCCGGCGTCTATGCCTGAATCCAGCGAAACGCTGATCCTCTGGCGGGCCTATGTGCCACGCTGGGCGCATATCCCGCTTTCCGGCGACGGCGCGGCACGTTTCGGCGGGCGCTGGAACCCGATCGGGGCACCGGCCATCTATGCCGCACGAGAGCTCTCCACCGCCTGGGCGGAATATAATCAAGGCTTCGTGCAGCATCCGGCCCTGATCGCCGAGCTTCGGCTCGAAGGCGCCTGCCTGGCCGACCTGACAGACGCGAACGTGCTTGCCGATCTCGGCACGGACGAGAGCATCCACCGCTGCGAATGGCGGGCCGACCTCGACGTCGGAAGAGCGCCAGCGACCCATGCATTGCGGGAGAGACTGCTCGATCAGGGTTTCGATGGCGTCATCTATCCCTCCTTCATGTCGCCGGGCGGCACCTGCGTCGCGCTCTGGCGCTGGAATGGAGAGGGGGAGTCAAAGCTCACCGTCACCGATCCGGATGGCCGCCTCCCGAAGACCCCGGCGTCATGGCTCTGAAGGCGGCACAAGAAAAACCGTCCGACCGAGGGAAAAATCGAGGGCAGGACCCGTGGCTTTTTTGTGGCGGCGCCCTAACTGAGGATGGTCAAAAAAGGCTGTCCCGGTGATTGCTCGCATATAGGACGGCAGATTATGAGCTTATGTCGCCGAAAGCCCAATGATGAACTATGCGACCGCCGAGACGGCCTTTCTTTCCCATGACGGCGAAATGGCGCGTCTTGTCGCGGCCTTCGACTGGAAGCGCACATCGCTGGGCCCGATCGGCAATTGGCCGCAAAGCCTCAAGATCGTCATCGGCCTCATTCTCCAATCTCCCGTACCGATCGTGACGCTGTGGAACGACGACGGCGTGATGATCTACAACGACGCCTATTCTGTCTTTGCGGGCGGCCGACATCCGGCCTTGCTCGGCTCGAAGGTGCGCGAAGGCTGGCCGGAGGTCGCCGATTTCAACGACAACGTCATGAAGGTCGGTCTGGCCGGCGGAGCGCTCGCCTATAAGGATCAGGAACTGACGCTGCATCGCTCCGGCGTGCCCGAGCAGGTCTGGATGAATCTCGATTATTCGCCGATCTATAACGAAGACGGTAAGCCCTTCGGCGTCATGGCGGTGGTGGTCGAGACGACCGCCAAGGTGAGGCTACAGCACGGGCTGCGCGGGGAGCGGAAGCAGCTCAAGCAGATGTTCGAGCAGGCGCCGGGCTTCATGGCCATGGTGTCCGGGCCGGATCACGTGTTCGAAATGGCCAATGCCGCCTATATGCGGCTGGTCGGAAGCCGTGAAATCCTCAGCAAGCCGATTCGCGAGGCATTGCCGGAAGTGGTGGATCAGGGATTTCCCGATTTGCTCGACGAAGTGCGAAAAAGCGGCCTTCCTCATGTCGGTCAGGCAAGGTCCGTGATGCTGGCGCGCCGGCCGGGCCTGCCGCCGGAGGAGCGGTTCGTGGATTTCGTCTTCCAACCGGTGCTCGACGAGGATCGCCGGACCACCGGCATCTTCATCCAGGGCAATGACGTCACCGACCAGAAGCGGGCGGAGACCGCGCTGCGAAAGGAGACGCGGCTTCTCGAAGTGCTGAACAGGCTCGGTGCCGATCTCTCCGCCGAACTCGACCTCGAAAAGGTGGTACAGATGACCACCGATGCGGGCGTGGAGCTGACGGGCGCCCAGTTCGGAGCCTTCTTCTACAATGTCAAGGACGAGCATGGCGAGAGCTACATGCTCTATTCGCTCTCCGGGCGGCCGCGTTCCGCCTTCGAGAATTTCCCCATGCCGCGCAATACGGCGGTCTTCGCGCCGACCTTCAAGGGCGAGGGCGTCATCCGCTCGGACGATATCCTGAAGGATCCGCGCTACGGCGGGAACGATCCTTACTACGGTATGCCCAAGGGCCATCTGCCGGTGCGCAGCTATCTCGCGGTGCCGGTGATCTCCAGGTCAGGCGAGGTGATCGGAGGCCTGTTCTTCGGCCATGCCCAGCCCGGCCAGTTCCGCGAGGAGCATGAGCGACTGGTGGTGGGCGCCGCCGGCCAGGTGGCGATTGCGATCGACAACGCACGGCTCTTTCGGGAGGCGGAGAGGGAAATCGCCGAGCGCGGTCGGGCAGAAGAGGCGCTGCAGGCGCTGAATACAGGTCTCGAGCAGCGCGTTGCGTCAGAAATCTCGAAGCGCATGAAGGCGGAAGAGGCGCTGCGGCACTCGCAGAAGATGGAGGCACTCGGACAGCTCACCGGCGGCGTGGCGCATGATTTCAACAACCTGCTGCAGGTCATCTCCGGCAACCTCCAGCTTCTCGTGAAGGATGTCGGCGACGATCAGCGTGCCGGTCGCCGGATCGAGAATGCGCTTGCCGGGGTGCAGCGCGGCTCGAAGCTCGCGAGTCAGTTGCTGGCCTTTGGCCGCCGCCAGCCGCTCGAGCCGAAGGTCATCAATATCGGCCGTTTTCTGACCGGCATGGAGGAGCTTCTGCGGCGCACGCTCGGCGAGGACATCGAGATCGAGACGATCCGCTCCGGAGGTTTGTGGAACGTGCTGGTCGATCCGACGCAGATCGAAAACGCGCTTCTCAACCTGGCGATCAATGCCCGCGATGCGATGGACGGTGGCGGCAAGCTGACGATCGAAGCGGGTAACGCCTTTCTGGACGACAACTATGTGCGCCAACACGCGGACGTGCCGGCAGGACAGTATGTGATGCTCGCCGTGACCGACACGGGTACCGGCATGTCGCCGGAGGTGATGGAGCAGGCCTTCGAGCCGTTCTTCTCGACGAAGCCCGTCGGCAAGGGTACAGGTCTTGGCCTTTCCATGGTCTACGGCTTTGTCAGGCAGTCCGGCGGCCATATCAAGGTCTATAGCGAACTGGGGCAGGGCACGACGGTCAAGATCTATTTCCCGCGCGTTCAGCGCAGCGAGGATTTGGTGACGGACGCCGATTTCGACCTCGTGACCGGCGGCACCGAGACCATCCTGGTGGCGGAGGACGACGAACAGGTGCGCGCCACCGTGGTGGAGATGCTGGGCGACCTCGGTTACGGCGTATTGAAGGCCAAGGATGCCGCAGGCGCCCTGAGCGTCATCGAAAGCGGCGTGCCGATCGACATGCTCTTCACCGACGTGGTGATGCCGGGGCCATTGAAAAGCACCGAACTTGCCCGCCACGCGCGCGAGCGGTTGCCGGACATCGCCGTGCTCTTCACCTCAGGCTATACGGAAAATTCGATCGTGCACGGGGGGCGGCTCGATCCCGGCGTCGACCTTCTCTCCAAGCCCTACACGCGCGAGGCGCTGGCGCGGAAAATCCGCCATGTGCTGAGCAACCAGCAGCACCGCAACCGGATGAGAGCAACGCTGGCGGCCAAGTCCATGCCGGCCATGGATGAGCGGCCGTCGACGCCGCGCTGTTCGGTGCTTCTCGTCGAGGACGATTTCCTCATCCGCATGAGCACCGCCGATCTCTTGACCGAGCTCGGACATCAGGTTCTGGAAGCCTCGACGGCCGAAGAGGCGCTTGCCATGCTGCAGGAGCAGCGTTTCGACGTGGTGGTGACGGACCTCGGGCTGCCGGGGATTTCCGGCGGACAGTTCGCGCAGGAAGCGCGAAAGCTTTCTCCCGAGGTCGGCGTCGTCTTCGCGACGGGCAGCGACCGCATTCCCGAAGAGGCGGCAGTCGAAGGAGCCGTGCTGCTCAAGAAACCCTATGGAAACGAGGATATCGCAGCGGCTTTCGAGAAGATCGCGGCACGGAAGTCGTAGCAACATATTCAGGATAGATGGTGAGTAGGTTCGTTCACCACCATTCATGAAAATGCTGCACGGGGCCATGGCCAGTACCGACGTTAAGCATCTCTGCGGCTGCGATGGCGCCGGCAAGATAGGCCTTGGCTATTGCGACAGCCTCGGCCGGCGCTGCCCCCTTGGCGAGTTCGGCGGCAATGGCGCTGGAGAGTGTGCAGCCCGTGCCATGGGTGTTCTTGGTGGCCGTGCGCCTGCCCTCGAACCAGTGGAGCCCGGTCGATTCGGCCAGCACGTCCGGGCTGTCCTCGCTTTCCAGATGGCCGCCCTTCACCAGCACCGCCTTGGAGCCGAGCTTGCGCAGACGCTCCGCCTGGATGGCCATGGCTTCGCGGCTCGTCGCGGCCGGCACGTTCAGCAAAGCTGCGGCTTCGGGCAGGTTGGGAGTGACCACGGCTGCGATCGGCATCAGGCGATGGGCGACCGCATCCACGGCCTCGGAGGCAAGCAGCGGGGAGCCGCCCTTGGCGATCATCACCGGGTCGAGCACGATCGGCAAAGTATCGTGGTAGGGACGCAGCACCTCGGCGATCGTTTCGGCGATCTCGGCGTTGGCGATCATGCCGATCTTCACCGCATCGACGCGGACATCGGCAAAGATCGCGCGTATCTGTTCGGCGACGAAGGCTGCCGGCACGGCATGCACACCGGTGACACCCTGGGTGTTCTGGGCAGTCAGGGCCGTCAGCACCGCCATGCCATAGGTACCGCGGGCGGAGAAGGTTTTCAGGTCGGCCTGGATGCCGGCGCCGCCGGAGGGATCCGAGCCGGCAATGGAGAGAACATTCCTGATCATGCGCGGGCCTTTTCGATTTCGCCGGCTATTCTGCGCGCGGCCGCCTTGGGATCGGGCTGACCGCAAATGGCGGAAACGACGGCGATGCCCTTGGCGCCGGCGGTCAGCGCCGGGCCGGCATGTTCCGCCTTGATGCCACCGATCGCCACAGCCGGCACGGGTGCTGCCGAGACAATACGGGCGAGGCCATCGAAACCGATCGGCTGCTTGTGGTCCGGCTTGGTGGCGGTGGCAAAGACCGGACCGATACCGACATAATCGATCACCGACGGGTCCACCCGCCGCGCCAGCTCTTCCGTTTCGACGGAGAGGCCGAGGATCATGTCGCGGCCGATGCGTTGTCGTGCCATCACCGCGACCATGTCGCTCTGGCCGACATGCACGCCGTCGGCCTCGATGGCGATTGCAGCGTCCACATCGTCGTTGACGATCAGCGGCACGCCGGTGCCGCGGAGCGCCGCCTTCAAGGCGCGGCCTGTCTCGATCATCTGCGCTATGTCGGCATGCTTGTCGCGGAGCTGCACGATCGTGGCGCCGCCTTCGACGGCGAGCCTGGCGGTTTCCACCATGCCGATCCCACTGCAGAGATCGGGATCGAGGACGAGATAGACGGAAAGGTCGAAGGTCTTCATGCAGCGGTGATCCTTGCCTTGGCGTCGAGCGTCTCGCCGGTCAGCGCCGCGAGATGGTCGAGGAAGAGAGGGGAGAAGGAGCCGGGGCCGGCGGCCGCTAGGGCGGCTTCCTCGCCAGCGACAGCGAACATCGCGAGCGCCGCGACCGTCGCCTCGAAGGGTCTGTCCGGGGCAGTCGCGGCGAAGGCGCCCGTGAGGCAGGTCAGCGAGCAGCCGAGCGCGGTGACGCGCGGCATCAGGGCCGAACCGCCCATGATGCGCGCCGAACGGTGGCCATCGGTGACGAAATCCACTTCGCCGGTGACGGCGACGATCGTGCCGTTCTGCTGAGCAAGGGCGACCGCCGCACCTTCCGCCGCATAGGTCGGGTCGCCGCTGTCCACGCCATGGCCGCTCGACCGGCTGCCGGCGAGCGCGATGATTTCGGAGGCGTTGCCGCGGATGATGGTAGGCCTCAATTCGAGGAGCTCGGCGGCGGCGGCGCGCCGATAACCGGTGGCGAAATGCGCGACCGGATCGAGCACCCAGGGCCTGCGGGCCTCGGTCGCGGCCTTCGCGGCCTCCTTCATGCCGGCCAGAAAATCCGGCGAGAGCGTGCCGATATTGATGGTGAGTGCCGCGGCGATGCGGGTAAATTCTCCGGCTTCCTCCCTCGTATGCACCATGGCGGGGGAGGCGCCGGCCGCCAGCATCACGTTCGCCGCGATGTTCATCGCCACGAAATTGGTGATGTTCTGCACGAGCGGGTTTTTCGCACGCATCGCCGTCAGCAATTGGCCGGAAGTCTCTATCGTCTGCATTTTCGCCTCGTTCGGCGGGGCAGACGCAGGGGCGTATCTGTTCGAAGGCCCGGACGACTCCCTCCGCCAGCATGATCTGGTTCAGGTTCAAAGGGTGCTTCTCAGCCCGGCTTTCGTCGGACGCCCCTGTCTGAGACTAGGCTTACAGCAAAGGTCATCGCTGCCGCCAGCAAATTTTTGAAAAAAGCTCTTGAAGCTAGAGCGGCTAGAGGTTGTAGGGAAATGTCTCGACCCGGAAGGAAGAGACGATGACAGCGACAAATCAGGCTCGGTACAAGGTTGGCGGCATGGATTGCGCGAGCTGCGCGACGAAGATCGATACGGCAGTGCGCCGCATGCCGGGCGTCGAGGACGTCTCGGTGTCTGTAGCGTCCAGCACGATGACGGTCAGCCATGACGGCACCAGCGATCTCGGTGCGATCGAGAAGAAAGTTGTTGGGCTGGGATATTCGCTGAGGGCGCTGGGGAAGAAGGCGCCTGCGGGCGACGCCGGCCACATGCACGACCGTCATCCTCATGACCACGACGGCGGGCACGATCATGGGGATGATCATTCCGCCCACCCCGAAAAAGGAGAAGGCCTGCACGGCCACGATCACGGGCCGATGGAAGGGCCGTGGTGGAAGAACGCCAAGGGGCGTCTGACTATTCTCGTCGGTTTGGCGCTGGCTGTTGCCTATGGGATCGGCCATCTGATCCCGGCTTATGATACCTATATCTTCACGGCTGCGATGCTGATCGGCCTCATTCCGATTGCCCGCCGGGCGATCATGGCAGCGCTCGCCGGGACGCCGTTCTCGATCGAGATGCTGATGACGATCGCCGCGGTCGGAGCGGTGATCATCAACGCGTCGGAGGAGGCTGCGGCCGTCGTCTTCCTCTTCCTTGTCGGCGAGCTGTTGGAAGGTGTGGCGGCCGGGCGGGCGCGTCAGAGCATCCGGGGCCTGACGGCGCTGGTGCCGAAGAACGCGCTCCTGGAAGTGAACGGCCGGACCGACGAGGTGCCGGCTGCAAGTCTTCGCGTCGGCTCGATCATCCTTGTCAGGCCCGGCGACCGGATTTCAGCCGACGGCGTCATCGTCGCCGGCGAAAGCACGGTGGACGAAGCGCCGGTAACGGGCGAAAGCACGCCTGTTGTCAAGGGGGTGGAGGACACGGTGTTTGCCGGCACGATCAACGGCGATGCGGCGCTTCGCGTGCGGGTCACGGCCGCCGCCGAAGACAACACGATCGCCCGCGTCGTGCGGCTTGTCGAGGAGGCGCAGGAGAAGAAGGCGCCGACTGAACGCTTCATCGACCGTTTCTCACGCTATTACACGCCGGGCGTCGTGGTCGTCGCGTCGCTTGTCGCCATCCTGCCGCCCCTCATCGCCGGCGCGAATTGGAACGAATGGATCTACAAGGGTCTCGCGATCCTCTTGATCGGCTGCCCCTGCGCGCTGGTCATCTCGACGCCTGCGGCGATCGCCGCCTCCCTTTCGTCGGGCGCCCGGCGTGGCCTTTTGATGAAGGGAGGCGCTGTGCTGGAAACCCTCGGCAGGTTGACGGTCGTGGCATTCGATAAGACAGGCACGCTGACCTCCGGCAAGCCGCAGGTGACGGATATCCTCGCTTTCAGTCGCAATGCCGAAGACGTGCTGCGCTATGCCGCAGCACTTGAGACCGGCTCCAGCCACCCATTGGCGCAAGCGATCCTTGCAAAGGCTGCAGATGAAGAGGTGGATATCCCAGCGGCGACAGATGCGAAGGCGCTGGGTGGCAAAGGTGTCACAGCGACCATCGAGGGCATGGACGTGTTTCTCGGCTCGCCAAAGGCTGCGGCCGAGCGGGTCTCCCTGCCGATGGCGCACTCGCGGCGGATCACCGGCCTCAACGACGAGGGCAAGACGGTCTCTATTCTGATTGTCGGCGGCGCACTTGCCGGGGCTATCGCCATGCGCGACGAACCGCGAGCCGACGCCAAGGCGGGTCTCAAGGCATTGGCCGATGCGGGCGTGAAGACCGTGATGCTGACCGGCGACAACGCCCGCACGGCTACGGCGATCGGAAAGCAACTCGGCATCGAGGTACGCGCCGAACTGATGCCGGAGGACAAGAGCCGCATTGTCGGCGAGCTGAAGCGCGAGGGCTTCGTGGCCGGCAAGGTGGGGGACGGCATCAATGACGCTCCGGCGCTCGCGGCGGCGGACGTCGGGATCGCCATGGGCGGCGGCACGGATGTGGCGTTGGAAACGGCGGATGCTGCTGTGCTGCACGGCAGGGTCGGAGACATCGCCGGGATGATCGAGCTCTCGAAACGGACGATGCGCAACATCTACCAGAACATCACCATCGCGCTCGGCTTGAAGGCGGTGTTCCTGGTGACGACGATCATCGGAGTGACGGGTCTCTGGCCGGCCATTCTTGCCGACACGGGCGCCACCGTGCTTGTGACGATCAATGCACTGAGATTGCTGAGGGTAAGGACCTGATCCGCTATGTCCAGACAGAGCCCGGCAGGGCGCCGATCGGGATTTTGAGGTAACGGCGGCCATTGTCTTCCGGCGGCGGAAGCTCGCCGCCGCGGATATTGACCTGCAAGGCATGCAGCATGAGCTTGGGAATGGGCAGCGTTTTGTCGCGCGCCTCCCGCAGGGCCACGAAACCGGCCTCGTCCATGCCGGCAACGTGCGGATTGTCTCGTCTTTGCTCCGCAACAGTGCTTTCCCAGCGCGCCGCCCGTCCGCCCGGCCGATAATCGTGGCCGGTGAAAAGGCGCGTCCTCTCGGGCAAGGCGAGAATCGTCTGGATCGATGACCAAAGACTGGTGGCGCTTGCGCCGGGAAAGTCGGCGCGGGCCGTGCCGCTGTCCGGCATGAAAAGCGTATCATGGATGAAGGCGGCGTCGCCCACGACATACGTGACAGAGGCGGCCGTATGACCCGGAGAATAGATCACCTGGACCTGAAGCGTGCCGACCGCGAAGACCTCACCATCGGTGAAAAGCCGGTCCCATTGCGAGCCGTCGCAGGCGAAATCCGGCCAGTTGTAGATGTCCTTCCAGATCTGCTGGACTCTCCTGACATGCTCGCCAATGGCTGTCGATGCGCCGGTGCGAGCCTTCAGGTAATGGGCGGCGGAAAAATGATCGGCATGCGGATGAGTGTCGAGAATCCATTCCGCCGTCAGGCCATGCGTGGATATGAAGGCGAGGATGGCGTCGGCATTGTTGGTTCCGACCGTGCCGGATTTCTCATCGAAATCCAGAACCGGATCGATGATGGCGCATGCCTTGGTAGCGTTATCCGCGACCACATACTGGATGCTGCCGGTCCGGTCGTCATAGAACCCCTGCACCTCCGGTATCGCCATGACCGCTGTCCCTGCTGCCCGTGCTCCGGCGGCAAGACTAGCGTGCCGCCTCAGATACGGAAAGGGGAGACAAACGGCGTTTTGCCATCCTCCTTTAGGGGCCCTGTGATAGGATCGCAAACGCCTCGTAAGGCTTCAGATCGATATTTTCGCCGGGGAGAGCGTCGATCGGCTCATAGTTCGAGATCAGGCATTTTCCCGATACCGCGAGCTCGCATGGAACAGTCAGCGGTACCTCTCGCGGCGTGAAATTGGCAATCACCACCAGCCGGTCCTTATCCAGCGTACGGGTATAGACGAACACATCCGGATGCTGATCCAGCCAGGACTGGTAGAGCCCATAGACGATGACCGGATGGGTTTTGCGGAAAGCGATCAACTTCCGATAATGGTTCCAGATGGAACTCTCGTCCGTCATTGCCGCTTCCGCGTTGATTGTCGCGTAATTGGCATTCACCTCGATCCAGGGCACGCCCTTCGTGAAGCCGCCATGGAGCGCAGCGCTCCACTGCATGGGCGTGCGGGCATTGTCGCGGGCGCTCTCGTTGGCGCCCCTGATGAAATCTTCCGGCGACAGTCCCGCCTCGACATGCAGCCGGTGCATGTTGATCGTCTCGATATCGCGATACTGCTCGATCGTGGTGAAGGGCACATTGGTCATGCCGATCTCCTCGCCCTGATAGACGAAGGGGGTGCCTTTCATCAGGTGCAGCACGGTCGCCAGCATCTTGGCCGATTCAGCGTGATAGCCGGTGACGTCGCCATATCGCGACACGGCGCGCGGCAGGTCGTGATTACCCCAGAAGAGCGAGTTCCAGCCGTCATCCGAGAGCGCATATTGCCATTTGCTGAGCACGGACTTCAGCGTGACGAGATCAAAAGGCTTGGGGCGCCACTTGCCGTACACCTCGTCCCATTGCTGCGTAACATGCTCGAACTGGAAGACCATGGAGAGCTCGTTGCGGTCCCGCCCGGAATAAAGAAGCGCCGAGCCCGGCGTGGCGCTCCAGCATTCGCCGACCGTCAGGATATTGCGGCTGCCGAAGGTTTCGCGGTTCATCTCCTGCAGGTATTCATGCAGGCGCGGTCCGTCCTTGACCAGTTCCTGGTCCACCTGCTTGCCGATATAGTCGATGACATCCATCCGGAAACCGGCGATGTCCCGCTCCAGCCACCAGTTCATCATCCTGTAGATTTCCCGGCGAACCTCAGGGTTTTCCCAGTTGAGGTCGGGTTGACGGCGGGAAAACATGTGCAGGTAATATTCGCCGGTTTCGCTGTCGAGCGTCCAGGCCGGGCCACCGAAGGAGGACATCAGCCCGTTCGGCGGGCCGCCGTCCTCTGCCGGTTTCCGCCAGATGTAGAAATCGCGGAACGGATTGCCCGGCCCCTTGCGGGATTCGACGAACCAGGGGTGTTCGTCGGACGTATGGTTGACGACGAGGTCGAGGACGATGCCGATCCCATGCTTACGCGCCTTCGCCACCAGATGATCAAAATCGGCAAGCGTGCCGAATTCCGGCGCGATATCCCGGTAGTCGGATATGTCGTAGCCGTTGTCGTCCATCGGCGACTTGTAGATCGGCGACAGCCAGATCACGTCTATGCCGAGCGATTTCAGGTAGTCGAGTTTCGAGGTAACGCCGGGGATATCGCCGATGCCGTCGCCGTTCGAATCGCAGAAGCTGCGTGGATAGATCTGATAGACGGTCGCCGTGTGCCACCACTTGCGCACGACCGGCGGCGCTTGCGGCTGCCGGATCGCGGCGGCGGATTGGTCCTGAAACTGGTCCATCTGGGAGTCTCCCTCAAGTCTCTTGGGCCGAACGCCCGAGACCGGAGCCTGTTCCTTCTTCGGGGAACATCGGCAGCCACCGGCGGTTAGGTTTTCGGAAAATCCGAGACGATGAGGAGACCCAAATGAGCAGCAGACTTCCCCCTACGCCCCAAGACAACCTGAGCCACAAGGGTACGGGCGAGCAGAACCATTCGGCGGATGCAAAACGCGGCGCGACGCCGGCGGCCACCGATCCCGCCAAGCAGGGTCAGCAAGGCAATACCAAGGTCAACACTACCCATCAGGGCTATCAGCAGGACCGATAAGGAGCCATCCCATGTCCACATCGCAAAAGACCCCGGCGAGCATCCGTCAGGGGGGACCGGGTGCAAGCCACGAGAATGCCAAGGCGCCGCTCGACGTGAAGAAGCCGCCGGCCGAATCCGACCTGCGTTCCAAGAGCCGGGTCTCCGGCGGCGGCGGCGAACGCGACAGCCACCATACGCACGATGCGGAAAAGAAGGGCGGCGGCACTCGTCCTGCCTGATGGGTCTCCTTTAGGGCAGCATCCATCTCCACCTCCAGCGCCGGATCGATTTCGGATGCGGCGAAGACAAACGCCCCGCGCCGTTGTGCTGAACAGTGGCGCGGGGCGTTCTCCGTCGGATCGCCATGGAGACGGGGCTCGATCGCGGGGGAGCGATCAGTTGAGCTCCGCCGCCTGGACTGAAGCCGCACCGCCTTGCGCGAGGTCCACGCTTGCTACGACCGACATGCCAGGGACGAGCCTGTCGGTGAGCGGCTGTTGCGGCTCGATGGCGATCCGGACCGGAATGCGTTGGGCCACCTTGGTGAAGTTGCCGGTGGCGTTGTCGGCCTTGATGACCGAGAATTCCGAACCCGTAGCCGGCGCGAAACGTTCGATCCGGCCGGTGAATTTCCGATGCCCAAGGGCATCGACCGTGAAGGTCACCTCCTGTCCCGGCCGCATGTCGGCAAGCTGGGTTTCCTTGAAATTGGCGACCACCCAGACATGATCGGGCACGACCGAACCGATCTGCGTGCCGACCGAGACATACTGGCCGATGCGGCCGGTCACCTCGCCGAGCGTGCCGTCCTGCGGTGCTGTGATGCGGGTGTTTGCCAGATCGATTTCGGCGAGCTTCACCGCGGCTTTGGCGCTTTCCACATTCGCCTCCAGCGAACGCCGGCCGACGACGATCGTGTTCAAATCCTGTTCGGCGACGAGTTCGGCGGCTTCTGCCTGATGCACGGCGGCCTGAGCCTGATTGTAGGCGGCGCGGTTCTTCTCGGCCTCGCTCTGACTGGCAATATTCTTTTCCAGCAGGTTTTCGGTGCGCTCGTAGGTAGTACGGGCGGCCTCGAAGGCAGCCTCGGCGCTTTCAACCGCCGCCTTGGCAGAGGCGATCTTCGCTTCCGCCGATTTGCGGCTCTGCTCGGAATTGGCAAGAGAAGCCTCGGCGGTCGCGAGCGCCGCCTTCGCCTGCTCCAGCTTCTGGGTGTAGATGCGGTCATCGATCCTGGCGATCAGATCGCCAGTCTTGACCTTCTGGTAATCCTGCACCGGCACTTCGACGAGATAACCTGCAAGCTGTGGACTGAGAAGCGTCACCTGGCCGCGCACATAGGCGTCGTTGGTCATTTCCACCGAGCCGTGGAAGGGCGGCAGATTCCAGGCGTACAGCACGACGAGCACGCCGGCGATGCCGACGAGGAATGCCACATAGGTGGCGATGGAGCGAAATACGGATCTCATGGTCTTAGGGTCTGTTCTTGAATTTATGAATGAATGGTGGAGGGCATCTCCGATGCCGGAACTGGGCGAGGCAGGAGGCGATGACGATTGCTCCAGGCAACATTGAGGAGCAGCACGGCGATCGCCCCGACCGCAATCAGGAAAGTCGCAAAGAAGGCATCGTTGTAGGCGAGCACATAGGCTTGGGTCTGCACCTGCTTGGCGAATAGGCTCGCCCCTTGTGCGGTTCTCTGGATGCCGTCGGGCGTCGATTTCGCATAGGCGCCGACATATTGCTGCAACCGTGCCGCCACCAGCGGGTCCGTCGACAAGAGCCGCGATGCCATAATGGCGGAATGATATTGTTCGCGGATTGTCACGAACGTGCCGAACAGCGCGCTGCCGATGAAGGCGCCGACCTTTTGCGTAAACAGGAAGACGGCAAAGAAGCTCAGGATGTAAGGCATGCCCTTCTTGATGGCCGCGGAAAAGCCGACGGCCATGGCGGGCGGCAGAAAGAGACCGCTGCCGAAGGCGATGATCGACTGGCTCACATACATCTGCTCAGGCCTCGTGAGCGTGGTGGCATAGCTATCCATCAGGGAACCGATGGCAAGCAGGATGAGGGCCACGAGGTGTATGCCGGCTTCGCGGCCGGGCTTCATGACGGCTGCACAGGCAAAACCGGATACGACGCTGGCGATCAGGATGCACCAGTAGAGCCCCGTCATCTGCTCGTTGAGCATGCCGATCTGGCGCAGGAAATTGATGGCCCCGGTTGATTGCTCGGTGAGAAGGATGCGGAAGACAAGCAGGACGCCCGCGAAGTGAACGATCTCGCGCGAGGTGATCCAGCGGAAATCCACCAGATTGTTCTTGCGGTTGAGCTCGATCATCGCCATCAGGCAGCCCGTGACGATCGCGACGATCAGCAGCCAGGCGAGCCAGTCCGCCTCGAACCACCAGTAGAGCCGGCCCATGGTGAAGACGATCGCCAGACATCCCATCGAAACGGCGAGGAGCGCGTAGTCCAGGATATCCATCGAGGAAATGACCTTGGCGCGCGGCGGCGAAGACAGCGGCAGGACATAGATGAAGCCGAAGGTGATCAGCGCCAGGCCAAGCTCCAGCAGGTAAAGGCCGCGGAGGTCGTTGGCATCAAGGAGCGAGGGTGAGATCAGCCCGGCGATCGGCGTTGACAGAGCAAGGCCGATGAGCGCCATGCACAGTCCGATATTGAGCTTCTTCTCCGGTGGAAAAATCTCCAGCATGTAGAGGAAGGCTACCGACGAAATGGGGGCGGCCGCAGCACCCGCGAAGAACCGCAGCAGGATATCGAGACCCAGGTCGTCGACCCACAGATGGGCCAGGCAGACCAGCACATAGGGAATGATGGCGATCTCGCAGAAATTCCGGATGCCGTACTGGGTGCGGACCTTGAAGAGGATAAGGCCGAGGCTGACGTTCGGAAACAGATAGGCCGCCATCAGCCAGGAGGCTTCGGTCTGGGTCGCTTCCAGCGGGCCGGCGAGTTGCTGCAGGTTGAGCGAGATCAGGCTGGTGCCGAGCCCCTGCATGACCGCAGCGGTCAGAGAAGCCATCACATAGGCTAACATCACCAACGGCGACTTGGGCACGAAGGCAGGCGGTGCAGCCGGCGCTGAAGACGTAGAGCCGGGGGAAGGAGCCGGCGCGGCGGATGCCGGCTCCGGCTGCTGTTCGGCGGCTCGAATGGTTTCGGCCGGCTCCGCATTCTCGCGGGATTCCGGCCGTTCAAGCATCTCGTCCTTCAGTTTTGCTGCTGCCTCACGCGAGGACATCGATATCCTCCAAATCGGTGACATTGGCCGAGATGCGCTCCAAAAGAGCCACGGCGGCGTGCAGTTCGTCGGGATCGATATCCTGGAAAATCTGCTCGCGAATCCGATCGGCGATGGAGCGGACCATGGCGGCCTGCTCTTCGCCATAAGGGGTGAGGACAATGAGCTTGACACGGCGGTCATTTGCGTCCGGCCGTCGTTCGATGAGCCCGTTCTCCTCCATCCGGTCGAGGAGGCGCACCATGGTCGCCTGCTCGAGCTCGAGATCGCAGGCAAGCTCGCTCTGGGTCATGTTCTGTTTCTTGGCGAGGCGGAACAGCGCCCTGGCGCGCGGATAGGTCAGCCCATGCGCGGTGACCTGCTGGTTGAACGCCGTGCGGATCTTGCGGCTCACCTTGGTGAGCGCCTCCAGGAAGTCGGATGCGATGGGATCTGATTTGATCGTGGACATAAAGTTAGTGCGCTAAGTGTTTCTCTTGCATTAGTTAGCATGCCAACTATCTCGTTTCAAGGGGAGATGGGGGGCAGCCGCCGAATTCTCCGGGCATGCTCCTCAAGTGGCGCCTTGTTCAGCCCGAATACGGCGGTTTGAGCAGCCTTCGAGCCTCCTCTCACTCCGCCGCCTCGGGCTCCTGGGCCTCTACCACCTCTTTCTTTCGGCCTGCGAGCACGTCTCCTGCATTCTGCGACAGCCGGAAGAAAGAAAGGCAGGAAGAAGCTGAGACGATCGCGATGATGGCGAAGGACATTGCGAAGGCAAAATTGGTCAGCGTCTCCGAACCGCCGGAAAAATAGTTCAGCAGCACGGCCGACAGCGCGACGCCGGTGCTCTGGGCGATGCGCTGCGCCATCTGCGACAGCGAGGTCGCATGGCTCATCTCCGAGTCCTCGGTTTCGGCAAATGTCAGCGTATTGAGCGACGTGAATTGCAAGGCCCGGAAGAAACCGCCGAACAGGATGATGACGATCATGACGACAGGCGCCGTGCCGGGCGTGAACGTGGCCAGAAGCGCCATCGACGCGCTGGCGATCAGCGCGTTCCACAGCAGGACGCTGCGGAAGCCGAAACGACGCAGGATGCGTCTCGTCATGGTTCGCATGCCGAAGGCGCCGATCGTGGAGACGAAGGTGATGGCGCCGGATTGCAGCGGCGTATAGTGGAAAACTTCCTGCATCAGCAGCGGCAACATGAAGGGCAGGGCGCCCATGCTGATCCGGAACAGCGAACCGCCCGTGACGCTCGAACGGAATGTGGGGTAGCGGAAGAGTTTCAGATCGAGAATGGCATTTGGCGTTTTGCGCGCATGCCGGATGTAGAGGCCGAGTAGGGCGCAGCCGACCGCAGCCAAAGCCAACGCGCTGGAGTTCATGCCACGGGCGAAGGAATCGAAACCGAAAATGACCGCGCCGATGCCGGCGCCGGTGAGGATGAAGCCCGGAAAATCGAAAGAGGTGCGTTCAGCCGGCGGGATCTTCTCGATGAGCGCGAGCGTCAGGATGATCGCGACAATGCCGACCGGCAGGTTGATCCAGAAGATCCAGTGCCACGAACTGATGCCGGTGATGAAACCGCCGAGCAGCGGCCCGATCGCCGGCCCGACGACGGCCGGCATGCTCATCAGCACCATGGCGGAGACAAGTTCCTCGCGCGGCACGGAGCGCACCAGGATCAGCCGTGCCGTCGGCAGCATCAGGGCGCCGCCGAAGCCCTGAAGGGCGCGGGCGGCGATCAGCATGGTGAGGCTGGCCGAGGCGGCGCAGAGCAGCGAGGCGAAGGTAAAGAGCGCGATCGCGGAACAGAACACCAGCCGGGCGCCGAAACGGTCGGCAAGCCAGCCGCTCAAGGGCAGGAAGACGCCCAGCGAAAGCACGTAGACGGTGATCGTCGAATGCAGCGCAAGCGGCGGTTCGCCGAGTGCATCCGCAATCGTCGGCAGGGCCGTGGCGATCGCGGTCGAATCGATCTGCTGCATGATAAGGGCCGATGCGACGATCAGCGGCACGGTCTTGCGGGTGTCCAATTTGGTGTGTTCTTCTATATGGAACGACGGTCCGATTTCAGGATATTCTTTTGGATATTCGGCTGTCAACGGCACTTTATAATTGCCCTGTTCGCGGCGTGTTGTCGGTGTGCTGTCGGCAGGCTGTCATGGGAGCGACGATGGAAATGAAGATCACGGGCATCGGAGAGGACCAGCAGAAGGGACGGCTTTCCTCGGTTTCGATGGCGATCCGGATCCTGAAAGCTTTTTCGGGGGACGAGGCCGAGATCGGCATCAGCGAACTCGCCAAGCGTCTCGGCATCGCCAAGAGCACCGTCCACCGCCTGGTCGTCACGCTGATGGCGGAGGGTTTCCTCGACAAGAACCAGGAGACGGGCCGCTATCGGCTGGGGCTTGGGCTTTTCGGCCTTGGCTCGCTGGTGCGCCACCGAATGGATCTGTCCACGGAAGCGCGCACCGTGCTCATCGATTTGCGTCAGGAGACGGAGGAAACGGTACTGCTGGCGGTGCCGGCCGGGTCGGAGGTGATGTATATACGGACCCAGACATCCCGCCAGGCCGTGCGCATCAATGCGGAGATCGGCATGCGGGCTCCAGGCTACTGCACGGCGGCGGGCCGGGCGATCCTCGCCTTTCAGCCGGAGGGCCGCATCGCCGCTGCCATTGCCGCGCCCATGGTTCCGCGCACGCCGAAAACGGTGACAGATCCGGACAAGCTCCTGAAGCTGCTCGCCAATGTCCGCCGTCTCGGATACGCCATTGAGGACGAGGAAAGCGAACTCGGGATGCGCGCTATCGCAGCGCCGGTCTACGACGCCCAGTCGGAGGTGGTCGGCTCTGTCGCGATTGCCGGTCCCGTTCAGCGCCTGTCGCTCAAGAATCTCAACGGTCTCGTCGAGCCGCTGCTTGCGGCGGCGCGGGCCATTTCCGTCCGCTTGGGACATCGCGGCTCTATGGGCTCCGACGAATTCTGACGATTTTACCCCCCTCTCCGGGGTTGCCGCCGTTCCTGAACGCCCTAGGTTGATTGCTGAACCGTTCGGTTCGATCACCTCGGCGCACGTCGTTTCGGCGCGTCACCGGCCTTTTCTCTTCCGGGGAGGTCTTCTTATGGAAACCCACTGTCTCAAGCGCCCAACGCGGCGCCAATTCCTTTCTTCCGTCGCATTCACCGTTCTTGCCGCCAGCTCCGGGCCCGTCCTGGCACGCAGCATTTCCGGCAGCCTGCCGTGGGAGGCGCGTTCCGCCGATCCGCCGGTACAGGTAAAGCCGGGAGGCTGGCTGTTCTTCACGCCGGAAGAGGTTTCGACCATGGAGGCGGTGGCCGATCGGCTGATCCCCGCCGACGAGCTTTCGATCGGCGGCAAGGAAGCGGGCTGCGTCGTCTACCTCGACCGGCAGCTCGTGGGTTCCTACGGCACGTCAAGCCGGCTCTATACGAAAGGGCCGTTCATGCCGGGCCTGCCAACGCAGGGATACCAGGCGCCCGACACGCCGGCACAGCGCTACCGCACGGGACTTGCCGCACTCAACGGCTGGACGCGTGACAACAAAGGCGGCAAGCGCTTCTTCGAGCTTTCGCCGGACGATCAGGACGCGACCTTGCGCGATCTCGAAGCCGGCAAGATCACGCTCGCCAACAATGTGGATGCCAAGTCCTTTTTCAATCTCATGCTGAGCAACGTGATGGAAGGCTTTTTCGCCGATCCGATCTACGGCGGCAACAAGGACATGGCTTCGTGGAAGATGCTGGGTTTCCCCGGCGCGCGATACGACTATCGCGACCACGTGACGAAGCACAACCAACCCTATCCCTTGCCTCCGGTTTCGATCGCAGGCTCGACGGAATGGATGACCAGGTAGGGACGAAGATATCATGACAACCATTCTACCGCGCAAGGACGTCGTCATTGTCGGCCTTGGCTGGACGGGCTCTATTCTTGCCCATGAACTGACTGAAGAGGGGCTCGATGTCGTGGCGATCGAACGCGGTCCCTGGCGCGACACGGCCACCGATTTCAACATCGGTTACGCGCAGGACGAACTCCGTTACGCGATCCGCCGCGACCTCTTCCTGCAGCCGACCGTCGAAGCGATGACCATGCGCAACAATACCGCGCAGACGGCACTGCCGATGCGCGACTACGGCTCCTTTCTGCCCGGCAACGGGGTTGGTGGCGCCGGTGTCCACTGGAACGGCCATACCTGGCGGTTTTGGGACAGCGACTTCCGCATCGTCGACCATCTCAACGAACGCTACGGTTCCGGCAGGGGCGCCGACCTGACGCTGCAGAACTGGGGTGTCAGTGCCGAGGAGATGGAAAGCGCCTACGACCGCTTCGAATATCTCGCCGGCATTTCCGGGAAGGCGGGCAATATCAAGGGCCAAATCCAGGAGGGCGGCAATCCGTTCGAAGATCCGCGCTCCCGCGACTATCCCCTGCCGCCGTTGCAGATGACCTATGCGCCGACGCTGTTTGCCGAGGTGACGAAATCCATGGGCCTGCATCCATTCCCCACGCCTGCGGCGAACCTCTCGAAGGACTATATCAACCCGCTCGGCATCGCTATGGGTCAGTGCACGATGTGCGGCTTCTGCGAGCGCTTCGGCTGCGCCAATTATTCGAAATCGTCGGCCCAGACGACCATCCTGCCGGTCCTGATGAAGAAGAAGAACTTCGAGGTCAGGACAGACTCGGAAGTGCTGCACGTGGACCTCGACGTCTCGAAGAAGCACGCCCGCGGCATTACCTATGTCGACACCTCGGGTCAGGAATTCTTCCAGCCGGCCGACCTCGTGCTGCTCTGCGCCTACGGCCTGCACAATGTCCGGCTGATGATGCTCTCGGGCATCGGCCAGATCTACGATCCGAACACAGGCGAGGGCACGGTCGGGCGGAACTACTGCTACCAGACCAATTCCAGCGCCCAGGTCTTCTTCGACGACAGGAACTTCAATCCGTTCATCGCCGCCGGCGCGCTCGGCCAGACAGTGGACGACTATAACGGCGACGCCTTCGACCACGGGCCGCTGGATTTCGTCGGCGGGGCGGGCATCAATTGCATCCCGACCAACGGCCGTCCGATCCAGACCAGACCGACGCCACCCGGCACGCCGCGCTGGGGCTCGCAATGGAAACAGGCGACGGTAAAGGCCTATAAGGCGACGCTCGGTTTTTCCTCCCAGGGATCGAGCTATCCGACCCGCAGCAACTATCTCGATCTCGATCCGACCTACACGGACCGGTTCGGACGGCCGCTGCTGCGCGTCACCTTCGACTTCCCCGACAACGATATCCGCATGTCGGCCTGGGTGACGGCCAAGATGGAGGAGATCGCCAAGACCTTCGGCGGGAGGCAGTACAATATATCGCCGCGCAAGAAGGGCTGGGACTCGGTTCCCTATCAGAGCACCCACAATACCGGCGGGGCGATCATGGGCGCGGATCCGAACACCAGCGCGGTCAACAAGTATCTCCAGAGCTGGGACGTGCCCAACGTCTTCGTCGTGGGCGCCTCCGCCTTTGCGCACAATGCCGGCAAGAACCCGACCGGCACGGTGGGCGCGCTTGCCTACTTCGCGGCGGATGCCATCCGCCAGCAGTATCTCCGCAACCCGGGTCAACCTCTGGTGTCGGCATGAAGAAGATCGTCTTTTCCGTAATCCTTGCGGCGGCCGCTCTTTCGTCAGGCTCCGCTTTTTCTCAGGCTCCCGATCAGGCCGACGAAATCATCCGCGGTCGCTATCAGGCGATCCTCGCCGACTGTGCCGCCTGTCACACCGCGCCGGGAGCGAAGCCGCTTTCCGGCGGCCTTCCGCTCGAAACGCCCTTCGGCCAATTGATCCCGCCGAACATCACGCCCGACAAGGCGACCGGCATCGGCAACTGGACCGAGCAGGATTTCCATAGGGCCATGAAGACCGGCATCGGCCATGACGGCAAGCGGCTCTATCCCGCCATGCCGTATCCGGCCTATACCAAGATGAGCGACGAGGACATCGGCAATCTCTGGTCTTATCTGCGGACGGTGGAGCCGGTCTTCAATCCGGTCGAATCCAACCAGTTACCGTTTCCGTTCAACATCCGGCTCTCGATGCTCGGCTGGAACACGATCAATTTCGAGGCACGTGCATTCGAGCCCGATCCGTCGAAATCGCCGGAATGGAACCGCGGCGCCTATATCGTCCAGGGACCCGGCCATTGCGGCACTTGCCATTCGCCGAAAACCTTCCTCGGCGCGGACAAGACCGACGAGGCGCTGCAGGGTGCTTCATTGCAGGGATGGTATGCGCCCAATATTACCGGCAATCCCCATATCGGGATCGGCAGCTGGAGCGAGGACGAGATCGTCCAATACCTGAAAACCGGGGCGAACGCGCATACGATCGCGTCCGGCCCGATGGCGGAAGCGATCCAGGCTTCGACCTCGCTGATGACCGACGAGGACCTGAAGGCGATCGCGACCTATCTGAAGAGCACAGAAGGCGGCCCGACAGAAAAGCCGCAGCCGCTTGCCGCCAGCGATCCGCATATGGCGGCGGGTGCGGCGATCTATCATGACACCTGTTCGGCCTGCCATGGCGGCGACGGCAAGGGAGCACGACAGCTCTTCCCGGCGCTTGCCGGCAGTTCGATCGTACAGCAGCCGAGCGCCGAAACCTTGGCCCGCCTGGTGCTGAACGGCAGTCAGGCGGTCGCGACACCCGAAGCGAGGACGACACCCTCCATGCCCTCGCTTGGCTGGCGGCTCTCCGACCAGCAGGTTGCGGACGTGCTCACCTATGTCCGCAACAGCTGGGGCAATGCAGCGCCGCCGGTGCAGGCATCGGATATCGCCAGCCAGCGGTAGAGCGGAAACAGGCGCCGATGAGGCGTCTGTTTCTTCCGGAGATACGGGATCAGGTCTTCATCAGCCACATATAGGCTGCGGCCGTCCAGGAGAAGCCGAGGCCGCCGCAGCCTTCGCCCGTCACCGGATCGAAATATTCGGCAAAGCCTTCCGCCTCGATCGCCGTGACGGTCGACCTGCGGAGCTCTTCCGCAGCCTGCGGATGTCCGTTGCGCTTCAGCCCGTCGATCAGCAGCCAATTGATGATTGCCCAGGCCGGGCCGCGCCAGTAACGCTTCGGCTCCCAGCTGGCGATTCCCGGCTTGGTGGTCGGGAAGGCCACTTTCAGCCCCTTCGACCATGCCTTCATCTCCTCGACCAGTGCATCGGCGATCTCTCTGCTAAGATCGAGCGAGAGGAGGGGGATGAAACCTGCCTGCGTGGCAGCGTTCACGTCGTCGCCGGAGATCAGGTCGCGGGAGACGAAGCGGGAGAGTTTCGGCCGCCACTGAGCGAGGATGGCCTTGCGGGTCCGCTCGTTGAAGGCGGAGATCTCGGCCGCATCTTCCGTTCTGCCGAACAGGCGGGCGAGATGCTCCAGGTCCTCGCCGGCTTTCAAAAGGATCGCGGTCGTCTGTATCTCGGCGATCTTGAACGGCGCCTTTTCCCATTGGCTGGCCGGGTCCCAGCCGCAGGCGGCATAGGTATCGACCAGATGGATGAAACGGTTGTAGTCCTCGTCGCGCGGCCGCATGTCGGCATTCACATGGCCGGTGTCCTTGCGCATGACGGGGGTGTCGGTGGTGGTCGGCACGCGGGCGAGCGCGATGTCCCAGGCGGGAGAATTGTCGCTGCCGCTCTCCCAGGGATGCAGCAGCGCCACCAGGCCCGTACCTTCCGGGTCGCGCGCGGAATACCACCAGCGATGCCATTTCAGCGCCGCCTCGTAAAGCGGCAGGGTGCGGGCTTCCGCCTGTCCGCCGGCAGCCTCATAAAGCTTGCGAAGCGCGATCGCGAAGACCGGCGGCTGGGTAATGCCGGAGGTGGGGATCACATGCTTGGTCCGCCAGACATTGGGACCGGGGAAATAGGTATCGCTCGGCTGATGGAAGACGATATGCGGGATCATGCCGTCCGCCCACTGGCCTTCGACCAGACGCTCCAGCTCCCGATAGGCGCGGTCGGTATCGTAGAGAGCGAAACCCATGGCGACGAAAGCGGAATCCCAGTTCCACTGGAAGGGGTAGAGCCGGTCGGCCGGAACCGTATAGCCGCCGCGGTCATTGGCGACGAGGATGCGTTTCGCCTCGGTGATATGCAGGTTCATTTCGGGTACTCCAGAATGCTCAGGCCATCACGGCCGGGAAGGATTTGCCGCTTTCGGGCGAAAGCCAGGTAATGCGGTTGCGGTCGAGCTTGAGACCGATCGTGTCGCCGCTTTTGACGGTCTCCGAGGCCGGCAGGATGACGCGGACCGGCTGGTCGTGGATCGAACCGGTCAAAAGCAGATGCGAACCCATGGGTTCGGCGACGCGGACCTTCATTTCCAGCCCCTCGGGAAGGGGCGCCAGCTCGACCGCCTCGCCGCGCAGGCCCAGCACGATCTCATCGCCGGATTCCTTCGGCGCCACAAACAGTTCGGCGCCGGCCGCCACCTGACCGTTCGAAACCGGCACCTTGATGAAGTTCATCGGCGGATTGCCGATGAAGCCGCCGACGAAACGCGTTGCCGGGTGATTGTAGATCTCGACCGGATGGCCGACCTGTTCGACCACGCCGCCATGCATGACGGCGATACGGTCGGACAGGCCCATGGCCTCCGTCTGGTCGTGGGTAACGTAGATGGTCGTGGTGCCGGCCGATTGCAGCACGGTTTTCAGCTCCGTGCGCATTTCGAGACGCAGCAGCGCGTCGAGGTTTGACAGCGGCTCGTCCATCAGGAGGACCTTCGGCTCGACCGCCAGCGCGCGGGCGACCGCGACGCGCTGCCGCTGGCCGCCAGACAGCTTGTTCGGATAGCGGTCGAGATACTGCTCGATATGCAACAGGCCGGCCGCCTTCTCGACCTGCGCCTTCACCCGCTGGTCGTCGGCCTTCTGCATTCGAAGCCCGAAGGCGACGTTCTCGTAAACCGTCATATGCGGGAAGACGGCATAGTTCTGGAAGACCATCGCCAGGCCACGGTCCTTTGGCGGCAGGCCGATTACCGATTTTTCGCCGATGCGGACGTCGCCGGAAGTGGCGGTTTCGAGGCCCGCGATAATGCGCAGCAGCGTGGTCTTGCCGCAGCCGGAAGGGCCGAGCAGCGAGACGAATTCGCCGTCGTTGATCGTCAGCGAGACCTCTTTCAGCGCCTCGAAGGAGCCGAAGCTCTTGCGGATACGGTCGATGACAATATTGGCCATGAGTGGATGGTCCCGTTACTTGGAAGAAATGCCCCAGATCGCGAAGAGGTAGCGCCTGACCGCGAAGATGAAGACAACGGAAGGGAGGATGAGCATCAGGCCACCGGCGAAGCGGTAATGCATCGGGCTTTCGGAAAGCACCGTCAGCAGATATGCCGTCAGCGTGCGGTTCCTGACCGTCAGGACGGAGGCTGCAAAAACCTCGTTCCAGGAGATGACGAAGGCGAAGACGGCGGTCGCCACGATACCGGGCAGCGCCAGCGGGGCGACGACCTTGAAGAAGGCCTGGACGCGGGTGCAGCCGAACACCCAGGCGGCTTCCTCAAGCTCCTTCGGCACGCCGAGAAAAATGCCTTGCGTGACGAGCGCCGCAAACGGGAGCGCCAGCACCGTGTAGATCAGGCCGACGCCGACGATCGTGTCGTAGAGGCCGAGCCTGATGAAGGAGACGGTGAGCGGCAGGGCGAGGATCGCCAGTGGGAAGGCGCGCGTGAGCAGCACCAGCAGCCGGTAACTGTCCTTGCCGTGGAAATTGTAGCGGGCCAGCGCATAGCCCGCCGGTGCGCCGAGGATGATCGAAAGCGCCACAGTGATGCCCGCCGCGCCGAGCGAATTCAGGAAGGACTGGACGACGCCTTCCGTTCTCAGGAACAGAAGGAACGGATCGATCGAGATGCCGGTCGGCAGGCCGGTTTTCGGCCATTGATAGACGCCCTGGCGGCCCCCGAGCGCTCCGAGCGCTACGAGGTAGATCGGCACCAGTACCCAGGCGCAAAGCGCCGCGATGCCGCTCCAGAGCAGCCATCGGCGGGAGGAGACGAAACCTGCCGGACTAATCGACGTTGCTTGCGAACTCATGGCAGGCGCTCCGGATCGACCTTGATGGCTTTCAGATAGACGATGGTGGCGGCGAGCGAGATGATCATGATCAGCACCGCATAGGCCGCGGCGACGCCATAATTCTGGTTCTGGTTCTGCCAGTTGTAGGCTTCGCCGACCAGGACCGGGAAATTGCGCCCGCCGAGAGCGTAGACGACGGCGAAGACCTCGAAGGCAAGCACGGTGCGCAGGATGAGCGCCGATTGCAGCGCCGGGCGGATGAGCGGCAGCGTGATACGCCAGAAGCGCGTCCAGGGACCGGCGCCGAAGATCTCGGCCGCTTCCCTGAATTCCTTCGGCACCTGGTTGAGGCCGGCGACGATGATGACCATGACGATCGCCGTGCCGCGCCAGATTTCTGCTACCGCGATCGCCAGGAAAAGGGCGACCGGCGTCTGATAGGAAAGCCAGCTCGCCTGCCGTTCGATGATGCCGAGGCCGAATAAAGCGGAATTGAAATAGCCGGTGTTCTGCAGGATCGACAGCCAGACGAGGCCGGCGGCGAGATCGGAAATGCCGAGCGGGATCGTCCAGATCCACAGGATGGTCTCGCGGCCGCGCCCGACCTTGGCGACCAGCGTGCCCATCACGAGCGCCATGCAGAGTTGTACCGGCACGACGACGATCGTCAGCAGGAAAGTGTTCCTGACCGAGCGCGCGAAGTTGATGTCGTTCACCATCCGCTCGGCATTTGCGAGCGAGGGCACGCCATTATCCGACATAGCCAGCCAGATCGTTTGCACCAGAGGCACGACGAAGAGCAGCGCCAGGAAAGCGACGGACGGCAGGATCAGCAGATAGGGTATCCAGGATCGATTATTGGTCATCGGCTCCCGCCTCGGAGGTTTTTCGATACGATGCCCGGGCATTCGCGCCCGGGGCATCGTCAGCCTTGGGAGGCTTATTCAACAGGGCAGGGGCCGTCGCTCTTGGCGTCCGGAGCCCAGCAGGGCGCCTTGGTGTCGGTCATCAGCTTGGCCATGGTGGCGCCTTGAGCTTTCAGCACGTCGGCAATCGGCTCGTTCTGCAGCACGATGCGCTGGAAGGCGTCCATATAGACCTTGTTGAACTCACCGCCCTTGTCGCCGAGACCAACCGGGAGAAGCGAGATCAGCGCGTCCTTGGAGGCTTGGGTGGCCGTTACCGCACCGGCGAGCAGGGCTACGCCGGGATCCAGGTCTTCCGGGAGCTGGACGTTCAGCGTCGGGAAGAAGCCGACCCGCGAAGCGGTAAGGAGCTGCACGTCAGGCGTCGTCAAGTGCTCTATGACCTTGGTTGCTCCAGCCGTGTCCGGTGCGCCTTTCGGGATCGCGAGGCCGGCGATGACCGGCATGTAACCGCGGCCCTTCGGACCGGCGGGGGCGGGGAAGACGACATAGTCGTCCGGCGAGGCGGAGATGGCGTTTTTCAGCCGCGCGACGTGATCCCACGCGACCATGACTTCACCGGCGGCCAGCGGCTCCTGCATGAAATCGTAGTTGGTCGAATTCGGGTTCACATAGGTCCAGAGTTCTTTCAGTTTCTCCCAGCCGGCAGCCGCATCGGCGTTCTGGAAAGTGCGCACGACGCCGCCCGTGAAGGACGGATAGAAGTAGCCCTGGAAGTAGCGGGCCATCAGGCCCTTCGGACCGGCCGGAAAGCCGATCTGCTGCTGGCCGGTTTCTTCCTGCAGCTTCTTGCCCCACGCTATGAGCTGATCGTAGGTGAGTGCGTTCACGTCGGCGCCGGCGGGCAGATATTCCAGGGCTTCCTTGCGGGCCGCCATTACATAGGTCGCCTGCATCCATGGGATATACTGCTGGTTGGACTTGCCGAGCTTTCCGAGATCGAGAACGGACTGCGGCATGCCGGCTGCGGCGAGTTTCGTGGCGAGATCATCGAGCGGTTCGAGCTGGTCCTTGTCGGCGAGCGGCGAGAGCTCGCCGTGCAGGGCGCCGACCAGGCTGACGGTATGCTTGCCCGCCTGGCGTTCGGCTTCCATGCGCACCGCGAACTGCGGCGGTTCTTCCACCACGTAGTCGACCTCGCCGACATCCTGCAGGAGTTCCTCGCGTACCACCGTTGCCTCTTCGATCGGGCGAAGCTGGGTGGACACGAAAACCGTCTGGGCGAGAACCGGCGAGGCGAAAGCCAGCACGGTGGACGCCAGAATTCCAAATGACATGAGACGTTTCATCTTCTCCTCCTTCATTGTTATTGTCTGAGATGCACTGCGGTTATGCCGCCACGGGTGGACGGCGATGGCTGTCGCGGTCGACGAATTCGATCGCATGAAGCTCCTGAAGCTGTTCTGCCGGTTCGCCGGCGATGGCGCGCAGCAGAAGCGTGGCAAAGCTCGCGCCGAGATTCTCGCCGGTCATGCGCATGGTGGAGAGCGGCGGACTGGTGAAGGCGCCCATCGGCAGGTCGTCGTGACCGATAATGCTGATCTGGTATCCGCCCTCGACCTCGCGTAGCGCCCGTAACGCTCCGATCGCCATTTCATCGGTGGCGCAGACCAGTGCCGTCGGGCGCGAAGGCTGACGCAGGAGTTCGAGAGCTGCCATGTATCCGCCCTGCTCGGTCGGCGCACCCTCCGCACAGAGGTCGGTCGCGAGGCCGCATTCCTCCATCGCCGCCTGCCAGCCCATGCGGCGCACATGAGCGAAATAGTATTCCTGCGGGCCGGCGATATGTCCGATCCGGCGATGGCCGGCCGCATGGAAACGCAGCGTCGCGGAGCGGAAGCCGGCAAAGCCGTCGCCGTCGATATAGGGGTGGGGAGCCAGGCTTTCCGTGCGGCCGTTGGTGACGAAGGGAATGCCTCGCGATTGCAGGAATTCCACACGTTCGTCGCGCCGCTTGGTTCGAACGAGCAGCATGGCATCGACGCGGCGGCCGTCGACGAAGCGACGGCAGATTTCGAGTTCGCTCTCGCCGCGCGGCACGGGTGCGATGACGAGATTGAGACCGGAGGCGGCCAGATGTTCGGCGCAGCCGGACAGCATGTCGAGGAAGTGGGGCGGGCCGATATGGCCGGGATCGCTCGGAAGAGTAACGGCAACCAGTTCGGCGCGCTGCTTGCGCAGCCTGCGCGCGGATGCGTTCGGCCGGTAGCCTGTCTTTTCGGCAGCCTCGCGGACCCGCTCGCGGGTGGCGGCGGAGACATCCGAATAGCCGTCGAGAGCACGGGAGACCGTGGTGATCGACAATCCGAGCGACTGCGCAAGCTGTTTGAGATTGGCCAAGATCTTCCTCCCGAATTACTTTCAAAGATTCTCCAAAACGTTTTGGGAGTCAAGCCAAAACGTTTTGGGGTCATTGCTGTCCTCGTTTCGATGAAAGGAGGAAGAAGGGTTGCTCGGCCGAAGGATTTTCCAAACACCCCATTCACGTGGCCGTTCTGCCTCGCTACAAATCTCAAGTTCCCGTTCTCAGATTTGGATCTTCAACCATGGCCGATAGCGTTACCGATCGTTTCCTGCGTTATGTCGTCATCGATACCCAGTCGAACGCAGCCTCGCCGACCCAGCCATCGACGGAAAAGCAGAAAAATCTCGGACGCCTGCTCACCAAGGAGTTGCTGGCGATCGGCGTCTCCGACGCGTATCTGGACGAACACGGCTATGTCTACGCCACCATTCCGGCGACGACTTCGAAGAACAATGTGCCGGTCATCTGCTTCTGCGCCCATATGGACACCGCGCCGGATTTTTCAGGCACCGACGTCAAACCGCAAGTGGTGAGGAACTACCGGGGTGGCGATATCCAGCTTCCCGGCGACAAAGCCCAAGTGATCCGCGCAGCCGATCACCCGGTGCTGAAGGACCTGATCGGCCATGACATCGTCACCTCCGATGGTACGACGCTGCTCGGCGCCGACGACAAGGCCGGCATCGCCGAGATCATGGCCGCGGCCGAATTCCTCATCAGCAACCCCGACATCAAGCATGGCGCGATCCGTATTCTCTTCACCACCGACGAGGAGATCGGGCGCGGCGTTGACAAGGTGGACCTGAAGAAGCTCGGCGCCGATTTCGGCTATACGATGGACGGCGGGACGACCGGCACGATCGAGGACGAGACCTTTTCCGCCGATGCCGTGGAGATTGTCATCAAGGGCGTCGCGATCCATCCGGGCTTCGCCTATGGCAAGATGGAAAACGCCATCCGCATTGCAGGCGCAATCATCGACCGGCTGCCGAAGGGCATGGCCCCCGAGACGACCAAAGACCGCGACGGCTTCATCCACCCGACCGGCCTTTCAGGAGTGATGGAGAAGGCGAATTTAAGCTTCATCATCCGCGACTTCACCGAAGAAGGCCTCAAAACCAAGGAAGAGCTGCTTAAGAGGATCACGCAAGAGGTGATGGCCGCCTATCCTGGCTCCAGCTACACTTTCACGGTAAAGGAGCAGTACCGGAACATGAAGCTGGTGCTCGACCAGCATCCGGAAATCGTTGATTATGCGATAGAGGCGATCCGCCGTGCCGGCATGGAGCCGGTGCGCGGCAGCATCCGCGGCGGCACCGACGGCTCGCGTCTTTCTTTCATGGGCCTTCCCTGTGCCAATATCTTCGCGGGCGGACATGCCTTCCATTCGCCGCTCGAATTCGTCAGCGGCCAGGACATGGAAAAGGCGGTGAAGACGATCGTCGAACTCGCCAAACTCTGGGAGGAGCGGGCTTAGGCGTGCGCGAGCGGACACAATGGATGCCGTTATCGCCTTGAATCGCACCCATTTCCCGCCTAAATTCCAGTCACCCGCAACACTCACAGGATGGTCGATCATGGATTTCACCCCGATTGCAACGCCGCTTCGCATTGCCATTGGGGAACTTCGTATCCATGCCTGCCTCCATCACCCTTTCCGATCTTTCTGGGTCCACGCCTGACGGCCGGCCGCTCTTTTCAAATCTCAATCTCAGCTTCGGTCCCGAACGCGCCGGCCTTGTCGGCCGCAATGGCGTCGGCAAGACGACGCTGCTGAGGGTCATCACCGGCGAGCTGTCGCCGACGTCCGGCACGGTCTCCGTCTCAGGCATGGTGGGCGTGTTGCACCAGAGCGTGCAGATATCACCCGGCGAAACCATTGCCGATCTGTTCGGCGCCCGGGAGGCGCTTGGTCTGCTCGCCCGCGCCGAGCGAGGGGAGGCAACGGCCGATGAAATCGCCTCTGCCGACTGGACGCTTGAAATCCGCATGGCGGAAGCTTTGGCCCGCTCCGGGCTTGCAGCCGATGCGGAGACACCACTCGTAGCCCTCTCCGGCGGACAGCGAACCCGTGCCGCACTTGCGGCGCTGATCTTCGCCGAGCCCGATTTCCTGATTCTCGATGAACCGACCAACAACCTTGACCGTGACGGCAGACGCGCGGTGATCGATCTGCTGGCCGGCTGGAGGGGCGGTGCGATCATCGTCAGCCACGACCGCGAACTGCTGGACACCGTGGATGCCATTGTCGAACTGACCACGCTCGGAGCGATGCGCTATGGCGGCAACTGGAACCACTACCGCGAACGCAAGGCGCTGGAACTCGCCTCTGCTGAAAATAATCTCGCAGATGCCGAAAAGCGGGTGGCGGAGGTGAACCGCACAGCGCAGGAGACGGTGGAGCGCAAGGCACGCCGCGACAGCGTCGGGAAGAAGAAGGCCGCGCGAGGCGACATGCCGCGCATCGTCGCCGGCGGCCTGAAGCGCAAGGCGGAGAATACCAGCGGAGAAAATGCCCGGCTCGCGGAACGCCGCCGTGCCCAGGCGTTGGAAGAGGCGGCTGAGGCGCGTCAGAAGATCGAGATCCTACAGCCGCTTTCGGTCACCTTGCCGCCGACAGGCCTGCCGGTAAACAGGGTTGTGCTCAGGATGGATAACGTCACGGCCGGTTACGCGCCGGACAGCCCGGTCCTGCGCGACCTTTCCTTCGAGATCACAGGACCGGAGCGGATTGCCGCCACCGGACCTAACGGATCGGGCAAGACGACGCTGCTCTCGCTCGTGACCGGCGCATTGCAGCCTTTCTCCGGGTCGGTACGCGTGGCGGTCAAATCCGCCATGCTGGACCAGCGCGTCAGCCTGCTCGAGCCAGGACTGTCGATCCGCGACAATTTCAAGCGGCTCAATCCCCGGGCTGACGAGAATGCCTGCCGCGCCGCGCTCGCCCGCTTCATGTTCCGTGCCGATGCGGCCCTGCAGGTCGTCGGCACGCTCTCCGGCGGACAAATGCTGCGGGCCGGCTTGGCTTGTGTGCTCGGCGGGCCGGAGCCTCCGTCGCTGCTCATTCTCGACGAGCCGACCAACCATCTGGATATCGCCTCCATCGCGGCCGTGGAAGCGGGATTGCGCGCCTATGATGGCGCCCTGCTGGTGGTCAGCCACGACGAGGTGTTTCTCAAGGAGATCGGCGTCACCCGCCGGCTGGAGCTAGGTGTCAGCCAGCGGGAGGGCCGGTGAGCGCCTCGGTCGTCACCAGGTTGACGCCAGCCTCGGCGAATTGCGCATTGTATCGGTTGATGATCGCGGGCGCTGCTTCGTCCGGCTGGTCGAGCGTGCTGTGGGCGTCCGAAACGACGGTGACTTTCAGCCCGTTCGAGAGGGCGCCCTTCACCGTCGCGGCGATGCAGAAATCCGTCTGGGCGCCGAGCAGCACGACCTCCGGCGCACCTTGCTCCTCGACCCATTTCCCAAGCTCGGGATTGCTGAAGGCATCGCCGACCTTTTTGGAGAAGATCGGTTCGTCCGCGGCCTGGCCGAGCGCCGGCCAGACGGGCCAGCCCGGTTCTCCCGGCGCCAGCGGATCGCCCGCCGGCCCGTCATGGCGGATGAAGGCGACCTTCCGGCCATCCCGCCGCGCCCAGTCGATCACTTTCCGCGCGCGCTCCGTCAGGCGGTCGGCATCGTGGAGCGGCGGTTCGACGATGCCGTCGAACATGCCGGTCTGGAGATCAACGACGATAACGGGAGCGGCCCCGATAGGTTTTTCCTGAGACATGACGGAACTCCTGCGGATAAAAGATGGCCATGCCTATCTTATGCGCGCGGATCGGACATATTCAACTGCGCGCGTCGCCGAAAGCGGTAAAGCGACAGCGCCGGCCGTCGCTTATGTGAAAGGGATCAATACCCCGATTTGATCTTCTCGAATTCCGCGATCATCTTCTGGCGCAGTTCGGTGGGCATCGGCGCCTGGAAGAGCGTGTTGGACACGAACTTGTCGATATCGGCATAACCCTTGTCGGCGAGGATCTTGGGATCGACGGCCGCCATGCCCTTGGCATTCGCGTGGCCATAACCCCAGCTCTCGACCATATAGGCGCTGATGGCCGGATCAGTGATCGCGTTGAGGAAGTCGTATTGCGCGGCCGCATCGCCTTCGCCGCCTTTCAACCGCACGTAGCCGCAGACCCAGGTGGAAAGCCCTTCGGCCGTATCCTTCTTCATCGCCACCGGCACGTTGTCGGCGGCGAGTGTGGTGGCCGTCTCGTTCCAGGCCCAGGCGAGGTCCACTTCGCCGCCCGCCATCGCCTGGCTGATGTCCGTATTGTCGGTCCAGTAGAGCCGGACGTTCTTGTGCACCTGGCGCAGGAAGTCGGAAGCCTGTTTGAACTGATCGTCGGTCATCGCCGTCCAGTCCTTGAGCCCGATCGCCAGCGCCGCCAGCGCATAGGCGTCGTCGACATTGTCGCCGATCGAAATGCGGTCCTTGAATTTCGGGTCGGCGAAAGCTTTCAGGGAGGCGGCTTCCTCCGGCTTCACCTTGTCGGTCCGATAGGTCAAAACCGTATTGCCCCATTCGAAGGGCAGGAAATCGGCCTTTCCGTCCGCCCCGCTCATCAGCCCTTTCATGGCTTTGATACCCGGTAGGATATCGTTCCAGCTCGCCAGCTTCGCCGTGTCAAGCGGTTCCAGCAGGCCGGCCTCGCGCCATTTAACGACGCTTTGCGAGCAGGGATGGGCAAGATCCGCCCTGAAGCCGGAACGCAGCTTCTGGAAGGCCTCCTCCTCGTCGCCGAAGAACGAGAACTCCGGTTCGGAGCCGTATTTTTCCGTATAGGCCGGATGAAAGGCGGGGTCTTCGTAGCCGGACCAGTCGAAGACGGTGATACCGTCGGCGGAAAGGACCGGAAGAGCTGTCGCAGAAAGGAGCGAGGCGACAAGCGCCGCGCGCGTGAAATGCCGAAATGCCAATGCCGAAGTCATCGCGATCTCCTCATCCGATTGTGCAGGCTGTTCCCTATCTCGTTGTTGGACCCTCCCGGGTCATATGCGTGGGGAAGGCCGCGACGACGTATTCGATCGCCGCCTGCAAGGCGGCCTCGCGGGTGAGCCCGTCGCTCATCATCAGCCGCCACCAGAGGCCTTCCATCATGGCGCAGAGCGCCAGCGTCACCGCCTTCGCCTCGAAATCGTAACCGGCCTCCGCCTTCATCTCGGACACGAGACCTTCGAAGATTTCCTGGTAACGGGCGTCACGTGCACCGCAGAGTGCCTGATAGGTGGGGCGCGATTTCGCCTCGCCCCAGAAGGCGCACCAGGCGGCGAGCTTGCGCTTGGTGGTGATCTTGCGGTCGAAATCTGCGGCCACCAGCGCCCAGAGTTTCGCCGCCGCCGAAGGGCCGGCCTTTTCCAGCGCGGTCATCCAATGGTCGGCATATTCGTCCGCCATGTATTGCAACGTGGCGACGAGCAGCTTCTCCTTGCTTTCGAAATGGAAGTTGACGATGCCGCGCGACAACCCCGCGCCATCGGCCACATCCGCCATGGTCGTTTCGGCATAGCCGCGTTTGGCAAGCGAATCGATCGTTGCCTCGATGAGCTGCTGCCGGCGGATTTCCTTGGAGGCCTTGCGGCTGCGCCTTTCCGCTTCACCGGCCCGGGTTTCATTGACCGGCGTGTCCTCCGGGACGACTTTCATGTTCCCCACCCCTTCATCGTTCCTAAGGTCGAGAAGCATGCGATTCACTCCCGCGGACCCGGTTTGTAGCCGCGAAGATGAGTGGGATTATGCTCTCCGCTGTCAAGGACCTTCTGCATGGCGGCCCAGGTGCGGATGTTCTTCTTCACATAGGCCTCGCCGACGGCCGCGGTCGCCGCTTGGTAAAGCGGGCCTTTCAGCCTTTCGAGCTCGCCGCGCGCCACCTCGCGATACCAGCCGTTGCGGTTGGCGGCGCAAGCGTTTTCGAACCCCGCCGCGCGCATGGCGGAGAGATAGCGGGCGGACGAGGCCATGCCGAAGCTCAGGCCCTCGGCATCGAGATAATCGAGCATCTCTGCGGAAGGGGGATCGTCATGGCCGATCAGCCAGTCGGAGGCGGCTAAGACGCCGCCCGGCCTCAGCACCCGGAAGATTTCGGAGAATATCCGTTCCTTGTCCGGCACATGCACGAGCGCGTCCTTGGAGAAGACGAAATCGAAGCTCTCGTCCGCGAAGGGCAAAGGACTGCCGGGCGGCGCCTGCACGAAGCCGACCCGATCGCCAAACCCGCCGGCTTCCGCCGCCTGCCGGGCCTTTTCGATCACGGGTTTTTCCATGTCGAAACCGGTCAAGCGAGCTGGTGAATAGGTCCTGGCGATATGGAGCGTAATGCCGCCCGCGCCGCAGCCGATATCGAGCCCCGTCTTGCCCTCGAGGTCGAGGTCCGCGAGCACGCGGTCGACCTCTTCGGGTCCGCCTGGAGAAAGATAACCCTCTCCCCAGATCACCTCCAGGAAGCGGATCGCCTTCTCGTCATATTCCGGTTCGCGGACCTCGGCTTCCACTATTCCGTCCTATCCATCCGACATGGAAATGTTAGCGCGAAATCAGCGGATTGCAATATACTTGCTGAATGTTCATTCAAAATATCTGGACAGATTTCCGCTTTCCATGCGAATTTCATGCGAGCATGCATGGGGGGCCGCATGAAAAGATATGATGTGGTGATGATCGGGGGAGGGCATAACGGCCTCGTTGCCGCCTGTTATCTACAGCGGGCCGGTCTCGACGTCGTCGTGCTCGAAAAGAACGACTGGGTCGGCGGCGCAGCCACCAGCCGCGAGATGACGCCCGGCTTTACCTATTCCAACTGTTCCTATGTCTGCTCGCTTTTCCGGCCGGAGATCATGCGCGATCTCGAACTGCCGAAACACGGCCTGCAGGTGATCTCCTACGAAGGCGGGGCGGTCTTCACCCGGGACGGCGATTATCTTGCCTCCTATCGCGACCACGACAGCCACCGCCGGGAATTCGCCCGCTGGTCGAAGCGCGACGCGGAAGCCTATGACCGCTACGCCCGCGACGTGACGAAGCAGTGCCGCTTCATCCAGCCGCTTTTGATGCGCACCGCACCCGATCCGTTCTCCTTCCGGCCACGAGACATTTCCGAGCTCCTTTATCTCGCAAAGAAGTTCGGAGAATTCACGCCTTCGGAAATGGCACAGACCCTGCGCTTCTGGACCATGTCTATTTCCGATTTCCTTAACGAATATTTCGAGACGGACGTCATCAAGGCCTCTCTGGCTCTGTCCGGCATTATCGGCACGGCGCTCGGGCCGATGTCGCCCGGCACGGCCTATGTGCTGCTGCACCACTACATGGGGGAGGTGGATGGTTCGGTCGGTGCCTGGGGTTATGCACGTGGCGGCATGGGCGCCATTTCCAAAGCGCTCGCCTCTTCTTTCCAGGCTTGGGGCGGCACGATCCGCATCGGTGCGGATGTCGAAAAGGTGCTGACCCGGAATGGCGAAGCGACAGGCGTCGTGCTTTGCGGCGGCGAAGAAGTGGCTGGTAAACTCGTCGTCTCCAACGCCGACGTCAAACGCACGTTCCTAAAGCTCGTCGATCAACACGACCTCCCGGCTGCGTTTCTCCACCGGGTGAAACATTTCAAGATGCGCGGCTCGTCCGGCAAGCTCAACATCGCGCTCGACAGCCTGCCGGACTTCCCCGCGTTGCCGGCAGGCTCCTCCTGCATCCGCGGCGACCTGCATTTCACGGATTCGGTCGAGCGCATGGAGCGTGCCTACGACGACTGGAAGGCCGGGCGCTGGTCCGCCGATCCGTTCGTGGACATGATGATCCCCACTCAGCTCGACCCCACGATGGCTCCGCCTGGCAAGCACTTCATGAGCTGCTTCGTGCAATATTGCCCGCCGAAAGTCGAAGGCCTTGACTGGACCGATGCCGACCGGGACGCCTTTGCCAAAACCGTGGTCAGCCAGATCGCCGGCTATTCACCCGGTTTCCGCGAGCGGATCGTGCATATGGAAGTGCGCACGCCGCGCGAGATCGAGGAGGAAGTCGGCCTCACCGAAGGCAATATCTTCCAGGGAGAGCTCACCTTCGACCAGCTGCTCTTCAACCGGCCGATACCTGGATACGCGCAACATCGCAGCCCTGTGAGGGGCCTTTATCTCTGCGGCTCCTCCACCCATCCAGGCGGCGGCGTGATGGGCGCGCCGGGCCGCAATGCGGCGGCCGAAATCCTGCGCGACCTGAGACTTGGCACGAAACATATGAGCCCGGCCCATGACGTCATTTGACGCAATCGTCGTCGGCGGCGGCCATAACGGGCTGACCGCAGCCACGCTTCTCGGGAGAAGCGGCCGCAAGGTGCTGCTGCTGGAAGCGGCGGACAATGTCGGCGGAGCTTTGCGTGGCTATGAATTTCATCCCGGTTTCCGCTCGGGCGGCCTCGCGCATATCATCAACCGGCTCGATCCCGACGTCGCGAAGCTGATCGGACTGGAAGCCGAGCCTGCCGAGATGTTGCCGACCGTGACGCTTTCCGAGATCGGCACACCGGCCGTGCTGCGCGGCGCCTATGGCGAGCGGATCGACGGCGTGACGGCGGCAGAAGCCGTCCGCTTCTGCGAACTTCGCGAAAAGCTGCTCTTCCAGGCAGGCATATTGAAGCGATTCCTGAAACGGAGGCCGCCCAGGATCGGTACCGTCACGACGGACGACATCGCGTCCTTTGCCTCGGCCGGCTGGAGCGTGATCCGCAAGGGCCGCGAAGAAGGGCGCGATTTCCTGCGCATGCTTTTGATGAACATCGCGGATGTCGCCGACGAATACCTTACCGACGACCGATTGAAAGGGCTCGTCGCTTTCGACGCGACGCTTGGCATCCATCTCGGTCCCCGTTCGCCCACCTCGCTGCTCGGGCTCCATTACCGATTGACCGGCGAGGCAGGTGGCGCCGCCGGCGCGCAATTCATGCCTCGGGGGGGCATGGGCGCGCTGGCGGCTGCTTTCGAAAAGGCAGCCGTGAAGGCAGGCGTCACGATCCGTACCGGCGCGTCCGTCGCTCGTATCCTCACGGATCGCAGCGAAGCAAAGGGTATTGCGCTGGCCGACGGCGAGGAGATTTTCGCGCCGGTCGTCGTCTCCGCCATCCATCCGCAAACGACCTTCCTTGCCCTCCTCGATGTGGCCGAACTGGGCACCGGCTTCGTGCGCGCGGTGCGGAACATCCGCTCGAAGGGCAATGTCGCGCGGCTCGACCTGGCACTTGACCGGGTGCCGCAATTCACCGGCCTCTCTCTGGAGGACCTTCGGGGAAGGTTGGTGATCGCCCGCTCCATCGACCACGTGGAAAACGCCTTCAACCCGGCGAAATACGGCGAATTTTCCGAGGATCCGGTAATGGAGATCATGCTTCCCAGCCGCACTGATCCGTCGCTTGCACCTGCCGGCGCCGCTACGCTTTCAGCACTTGTGCAGTTCGCCCCCTATCAGCTCAAGGCAGGGTGGGAGGCCGGCAAGCCTCGTTTGGTGAAGGTCGTGCTCGATCTGCTGGAACTCTATGCGCCGGGCATCGGCAGTTCCCTCGTCGGTTCGAGCCTGATGACGCCCACCGATATAGAAGCCCGCTATCACATGCCCGGCGGGCATTGGCATCATGGCGAGCTGCAGGCCGATCAGCTGTTCGTCAACCGGCCGGTCAATGCGGCTTCCGGATATTCGACGCCGCTGAAGGGGTTTTATCTCGCGAGTGCCGGTTCCCATCCCGGCGGCGGCATTTCCTGCCTGCCGGGATTTCTGGCCGCGCAAAGCATCCTTGCGGGAGAACGCAGATGACGCCGGAGCTTGCAATCCGCCTTGCCGGCCAGAAGCACATTGCCACGCCGCGGCTCGAAACGCCTTTCCATCCGCGGCTTAAGGAGCTCTCGGAAACCAACGACTGGTACACCTGGGCTGGCTACAAGGCGCCGCATTCGATCTTCGACACAGAGCTCGAGTATTTCTGCATCCGTTCGCAGGCCGCCCTGTTCGACATCTCGCCCATGGTGAAATACCGCATCACCGGCCCGGATGCGGAACGCTATCTCAACCGGCTGACGCTGCGGGACGTGCGCAAGCTCGCCGCCGGGCGCGTGCAGTACACGGCCTGGTGCGACGACCACGGCCATGTGCTGGACGACGGTACGCTTTTCCGACTGGGTACCGAGGATTTCCGCCTGTGCTGCCAAGAGCGGCATCTGCCGTGGCTGCTCGACAGCGCCGTTGGTTTTTCGGTGAAGGTGGAAGAGGAGACCGAGGCCGTTGCTGGCCTTGCACTACAGGGACCGACGAGTTTCTCGGTATTGCAGGCAGCCGGTTTTGCCGGCGTGGAGGCGCTCAAACCCTTCCAACTCGCACGCTTTCCGCATGAAGACGCAGAGGGGACTATCTCGCGCACCGGCTTCACCGGCGATCTCGGCTACGAGCTGTTCGTGCCGACTGGCAAGGCCTTGTCGCTCTGGGACCGGTTGTGGGCAGCAGGCCAGATCCATGGTTTGAAGGCGGTCGGCTACGACGCGCTCAACCGCGCTCGGATCGAAGCGGGCTTCATCGTCGCGAATGCCGATTTTGTCACCGCCGAAGGCGCGCTTCGGGCAAACCGCAAGCGGATGCCCGACGAGATCGGCCTCGGCTGGCTGGTGGATACGGAAAAGCCTTTTTTCAACGGACGCGATGCGATCCTCGGGGCACGGGAAAAGAGGACGTTGAAACACATCCTCGTCGGGCTGGAGATCGAGGGCAATATCCCCGCCGAGCACGCGATCGTCTATCACCGGGGCAAGCGCGAAGTGGGGCTGGTGACGGCGGCGATCTGGTCGCCGCTCGCCAAGCGCAACATCGCCATCGCCAGTTTTGAACGGCCGTTCGGCGAACGCATCGCCGACGATTTCTGGGTGGAGATCTACGCGATACGCGAGCTGCAATATCAGAAGCTGATGAAGCGGGCGAAGATCGTGCCCCGGCCTTTCGTCAGGCTCGATCGCCGGGCGGTCACGCCGCCGGGGCGGTTTTGAGGCATGTCATGGATCCCGAAACCCGCCGCCAATGGCAACTGATCAACTTGGCCCCGGGTGTCGAGTGGTCCGGACGGGCGCGATATGCCGCGGCCATGTATTTCTACCACTGCGGCGAGATGGACGCCGAGACGCTGGAAATCTATCGGCTCTGTTCGCGGCTTGACGACGAGGATCCGATCGATGCGCTGAAACAATATCGCATCGGCGCTGCCTGGGTGGCGCGGATCGAAGCCGGGCGCAAACCTGCCTGAGCAGGCAGCCTACCTCAGGAGTCCCTGACCGCCATCGACATAGATCGGGGTACCCGTCACATGCCGGGAGCGATCGGAGGCGAGGAACAGGATAACCTCCGCCACATCTTCGCTTTCGCCCGCCCTGCCGCCGGTGATAGGGATGTCGCCTTTCGGGAATTTCACCGGAACGGCCGTATCCCTCTCTCCCCGCAGGGTGGTATTGTCATTGATGCTCGTGTCGATCGCCCCGGGGCAGACCGCATTCACCCGGATCTTGTGCCTGCCGAGCTCCAGCGCGAGCTGCTGGACGATCGCCACCTGCGCCGCCTTGCTCGCCACATAGGCCGTCGCGCCTGGGGTATTGAAGGTACGGTTGCCGTTGATCGAGGAAACCACGATCACAGAGCCGCCCTGCTTCTTCAGATGCGGCACTGCGGCATGGAAGGTGAGATAGGTACCGCGCAGGTTGACCGCGATCGTCTTGTCGAACTCTTCCGGCTTCAGGTCGTCGATCGGCGCCCAGACGCCGTTGATGCCGGCATTTGCAACAACGATATCGAGTCGCCCGAATTTCTCGGCGAGCCGGCCGACGGCCTCGCGCATCTGTGCCTCGTCGGAGACATCCGTTTCCAACACCAAGGCCTCGCCACCGGCCTCCCTTATCTCCATCGCGGTCTTGTCGATCTCGTCTTTCGTATGGCCGAGCACGCCCACTTTGGCGCCTTCGCCCGCGAGCCTCAACGCCGCCGCCTTGCCGATGCCCGAACCTGCGCCGGTTACCAGAGCAACCCGAGATTTGAGTTCCATAAGCCCATCCTGTCGTCTGACGCAGCTCTCTGCTGCGCGGAACCGAACGGAGGAGCAGGCTACAGGGTTCCGGCTCAGCCGGGATATTCCTGATCGAGGATGCGCAGGCCTTCGGCGAATTTCGAAAAGTCACCACCCATCTGACGCATCTGAGCAAGATTGTCGGTCAGATCGGCGCGCTTCACCGGCCGGGCGAGGGGGTTCCTGATCGAGCGGCGGACGAAATCGAAATAGTCTTCGCCGTCGCGCTTGCTCATCGCATCGACAGCCTCGACGGCCGCTTCCGGAAAACCTTCCTCCCGCAGCCGGTCGAGGGTCCAGCCGGGGCCCTTCTCGACCACGTCATGCAGCCAGGCGACCAGCTTCTCGTCCTCGCCGGATACGTTCTCCGCCACGCGCCGCACATGGTCGATGAACGGTCCACCGGTCTTCGACGACTGTCCCTCATGCGCCAGCGTGGCGATGGCGATCGCTTTTTCGAGCAAATCCATGGCATGAATCTCCTAGAATATCGAAGGCACCTTATACCGGCGGCACTGAACGGCAATGCTTCACGTCCGATCCTCCTCAAACTGCGGCACGGGCAGCGGGCGCAGCCAGTTTTCCCGTCGCTTCACCCAGATCTCATAGATGGGCTCAAGATCGGTCGGAGCCATGTCGAGCGAGCCGACGCGGATTTCCATCTCGTCGCCCTCGCTCTCGTTGAAGACACGTGATCCGCATTCCGGGCAGAACCCGCGGCCGTGGAAATATTTGACCTCACCGCTGCTTTCGAACGCGTGGCGTGGCCATATGCCGAATGTGGTGAAGCTCGAGCCGCTCTCCTTGCGGCAGTCGGCGCAATGGCAGAGCCCTATCCTCAACGGCGCGTCCTTCACGCTGTATTTGACCTTGCCGCAGAGGCAGCTTCCGGACCGGATGATCATGATCTCTCCTCCTTGCCCGCCCGCGACAGGCAGTTAGGGCGGAGGAAGCGGCTGCCAAGACCTACTGTACCCGCTCCACCGGTGGGTCGTCCGCGAGAAGCACGAAGGCGTCGGGATCGTAAGCCAGACGGATGTCTGCGCCGATCGGCAAGTCATCGGCTCCGTGCGTATTGGTCTCGATCATCGAGAGCGGCTTTTCCAACCCCTCGACACCGACTAGCAGATGGGTCGTCTCGCCGAAATAGGCCCGGTTCACCACCTTGCCGGTCAGCTCGTGCGGCGCACGCTCGTCGTCCCAGAGCAGCCGCAGCCGTTCCGGCCTGATACCAACCGTCGCCCGCGCACCGATCTCGATCCGCTCCTCCGGCATGGTCAACGTCAATGTGCCGAACTTTTCCGTCTCGACGGCCAATCCGGCACCTGTCTGCGCGATCGTCCGGCCGCTGAGGAAATTCATGCCCCCGAGGAAATCGGCGACGAGCCTGGTGCGCGGATGCTGGTAGATCTCCTTCGGGGTCGCGACCTGCGCGATCCGTCCGCCGAACATCACCGCGATCCGGTCGGAGAGCGCCAGCGCCTCGTACTGGTCGTGGGTGACGAGCACGAAGGTGATGCCGACCGCCTTCTGCAGCGAGCGCAGCTCCACCTGCATTTCCTCGCGCAGCTTCTTGTCGAGGGCGGACAAGGGTTCGTCCAGCAGCAGCACTTTCGGACGCAGGACAAGAGCCCGGGCGAGCGCCACGCGCTGCCGCTGGCCGCCGGAGAGCTCATGGCCGCGCCTTTTGCCGAGATGACCGAGCCGCACCTGCTCGAGCGCGGCGCCGACCCGCCGGCGCTCCTCCTCCGCTCCAAGCCTAAGCCGCTTCAGCCCATAGGCGACATTCTCCTCGACATTCAGATGCGGGAAGATCGCATAGCTCTGGAAAACCATGTTGGTCGGGCGGAGGTTGGGTGGCACGCCGATGGCAGAATGCCCATCGATGCGGATATCGCCGGAACTGGGATTGTCAAAGCCGGCGATGGAGCGCAGCAGCGTGGTCTTGCCACAGCCGGAGGGGCCAAGAAGCGCGAAGAATTCACCGGGACCGATATTGAGCGAGACATCCGACAGCGCCTTGTAGATGCCGTAGAATTTGTTGACCCGGTCGATTTCGATCATCGGCGTGTCAGGCATGCGCATAGCCTCCGGTGGCATAACGGCGTTCGGCGCGGCGGCGCACGGTTTCGGCAATGGTCAGCAACAGGATCGAGATGACCAGCATGATCGTGCCGAGCGCCAGGACGCCGGGCAGTTTCGCGGCGAAGCGGAGCTGACCCCAGATATAGACCGGCAGCGTCGGCTCGGTGCCGGAGAGAAAGAAGGCGAGGATGAATTCGTCGAGAGAGATGGTGAAGGAAACGAGCAGGCTCGACAGGATCGCCGGCGCCACGACCGGCAGCGTGACGCGCCGGAACGTGCCGAAGGCGGTCTCGCCGAGGTCGAGCGAGGCCTCCTCGAGACTGCGGTCGAAGCCCTCGAAACCGGCGGTCAGTACCGACATGCAATAGGGCAGGCAGAAGACCGTCTGGCCGAGAATGACGGTCGCCAGCGACAAGTCCATGCCGGCCGCCAGCACGACCATCAGCAGCGACACGGCGACGATGATTTCCGGCAGGAAGAGCGGCGCCATGATGAGCCCGTTCGCTGCCCGCCGGCCGCGGAAGCGATAGCGGGTGATGGCACGCGCCGCGCAGATGCCGAGCAATGTGGAAAGCACCGAGACGCAGACCCCGACGATGAGGCTGTTCATCGCCGCCCTTAGCATTTCGCCATTGCCCCAGAGCGACACGTACCATTTGGTCGTGAAGCCCGCGAGCGGGAAGGTGGTCGCCGCCGCATTGTTGAACGAGAAGACCGGCAGCAGCAGGATCGGCAGGTAGAGGAACAGGAAGTAGAGAGCCACGTAGCCGGGCAACAGGCGGGATTTTCCAGAGCCGCCGGTGTTCATCGGATTTTCCTCACGACGAGTTTCAGCGCCAGCACGGTCAGTCCTGCCATGGCCGAGACCACGACCATGGTGGTTACGGATAGCGCCGCGCCGAGCGGCCAGTTGGCGCCCTTGCCGAACTGCGCCTGGATGGCGGTCGCGATCATCACGCCGTCCTTGCCGCCGACGAGTTTCGGCGTGACGTAATCGCCGACGGTGGGGATCATGACGATCAGCAGCGCCGAGATGACGCCGGGCAGCGACAGCGGCAACACCACCCGCACGAAGCTCATCAGCCTGGTGTCGCCGAGATCGCGCGCCGCCTCGATCAGCGAACGATCGATCTTTTCGAGCGAGACGAAAATGGGCAGGATGGCGAAGGCCGCCCAGCTATGCACCAGCGTGATCACCACCGCATTGGAATTGTAAAGCAGCGAAGCGATCGGTTGGTCGGTGATGCCGGCCGACATGAGGCCGGTGTTCAAGACGCCCTGATAACCGAGGATCACCTTCCAGGACATGACGCGCAAGAGATAGCTCGTCCAGCAGGGCACGGTGATCAAGAAGAGCCAGAGGTTCTTGTGCCGCCCGCCGTGGAAGGAAATGAACCAGGCGATCGGGTAGGAGATCGCCACGGTCACCAGGCTGACGACAAGCGAGATGACCAGCGAACGGCCGAGCAGGTCCTGGTACATCGGCTCGAAAAGTGCTGTGCGGTAGTTTTCGAGCGTCAGGGCACGATCGATCGTGAGATAGTCCTGCGACCAGAAGCTATAGGCGAAGACGATAAGGATGGGCAGGGCCAGCAGGGAGACAGCGTAGAGCAGCGTCGGTGAGATCAGCGCCAGTCCGCTCGCCTCCTCGCTGGCCCACCATCGTGGTCGCGGGGGCTCTGGCGGGGCCAGCTCGGCCGGCGCGTGGCTTGCTGCGATCGCCATCAGCAGGCCTCCGCGCAAAACGCGCTACGGCGACAATCATATTGAAGCAGCCGTCTCATCCCAGTTTTCCTCGGGGCGTTTGGCCCTTTGTCGTTCCCTCAAGGAGATGAGCGCAAAAACGGATTGAACGCAAGGAGTATTTCTGCCATATTGATTGAACGGACATTCAAAATAATTGAATTATAGAATTTATATCATGTGCTTAATGAATTCATCGAAATTTTTGTGAGGAGCAGGAAATGGCGGCGAAACGTGATCCGGCGAAAATCGCGGCTCTGGAAGAGGACGCGTTGACCGCAACCGCCAGAGCTCATCTGGTGCAGCCCTGGCCGGTCGCGGGATCGATCGGTGCGGAAGTGCGTGGCGGTATTGCCGCCGGTGACGGCATCTATGTCACAGATCAGGAGGGGAGGCGGCTGATCGACGGCCCGGCCGGTATGTGGTGCACCAATGTCGGCCATCGCTCCGAACCCATCGCCCGCGTGCTTTACGAACAGGCGATGGCGCTCTCCTACAATTCGCCCTGGTATACGACGAGCGAACCTTCGGTAAGGCTGGCGGAACGGCTGGCGGCCCATGCTCCGGGCGACCTCAAGCACGTCTTCTATACGACCGGCGGCTCTTCCGCAGTCGAGACGGCGTTGCGCTTCATGCAGTTTTCCAACAATGTCCGCGGCCGGCCGGAGAAGAAGCTGATCGTGTCACGCCAGGGCGGTTATCACGGCTCTACCTATCTTTCCGCCTCGCTCAATGGCCGCCCCCGCGACCACGACTGGATGGACAATGCCTCGGATCAGGTCGTGAGGCTGTCCTGTCCCAACCCCTTCCGCCGGCCGACCGGCATGAACGTGCCGCAGTTCTGCGATTTCCTGGTGGACGAGTTCAAGAAAGCGATCGAAAGGCATGGAGCAGATCGTATCGGCGCCTTCATCGCCGAGCCGGTCATGGCATCGGGCGGTGTGATTGTCCCCCCGGACGGTTACCTCAAACGCATGCGAAAACTCTGCGCCGAAAATGACATCCTGTTCATCGCCGACGAGGTGGTGACCGCCTTCGGCAGGCTGGGTCATGTTTTCGCTTCCAAGGACGTGTTCGACATCGAGCCGGACATGATCACCTTCGCCAAGGGCGTGACCTCGGGTTACTTTCCGCTCGGCGGCGTGATGATCTCCTCGCGGCTCCTCGAACAGCTCCGTGCTTCGAACCACTCGGAAGCGATGTTCGCGCATGGGCTCACCTATTCGAGCCATCCGATCGGCTGCGCGGTAGCGCTGAAGAATCTCGACCTGCTGGAAGATGGGCTGCTCGCCCATACCCGGGAGATCGCCCCCTATTTCCAGGCGCAGTTGAAGACGCTGGAGGACCTGCCGCTGGTCGGCGAGGTGCGCGGGCTCGGGCTGATGGCCTGCGTCGAATGCGTCGCGGACCGCGAAAGCAACAATCCGCTGGCACTCGACATTGAAGTGGGCAAGCGCATCGACGCCCACTGCCAACGCCTTGGCCTGCTGGTTCGCCCGCTCATCCACATGTGCGTCATGTCTCCGCCGCTGACGATTACGCGCAGTCAGATCGACGACCTCGTCTCGATCCTCAGGCAGGGGATCAGGCTGACGATGGACGAGCTGGTGCGGGAGAGGCTGTGGCGGGGGTAAGGAGCAATCTCGCAAGCGACGATAATTCGGTTCACGCAAGGGCGAAGACAACCCGATGCCGCTGCGGCAGAACTGCTCACCTGATGTTCAACGCCGCCTTGATGGCCGGATCACTTTCGGTCTGCTGGACTACCACGCCGTGCCAGCCGAGCCCGTCGTAATCCTCGTAGCCCAGGGTTTTCGCGAAGGCGACGATGCAGCCATTGTTGTCGTAATAGCTGCCGCAAGCCTCGCTTCCCTGCTTTGCGAGCATGAAATGGGTAAAGAGCCGCGCCGGGTCGGTGGAGGCGATGACCCGGCTGTTGCCGTCGAGCAGCATCACGGTCGTCCTGTCGGCCACCTGCGGCGGCAGGTTGGCTTCCTTTTCGACGATCGCGTGGCCTTGGTTCTGCCAATCGAAATAGACGCCGAGCGTCCCCAGTAGCCTGCCGTCGAGCTTGCCGCCCTCGCGGATGCCGGTTGCATAGACGAGCGCATGATGGTTGTCGTGCGGCGGGCTCGGCTTCACCTCGTCGACAATGTATTCGTCGCCGGACTGGCAGCGGCCGGCGGCGGTGAACCACGGATCGCCGGCAAGCGACGTGCCGATCAGCTTGCGCTGGAAGCGCGGATTGGCCGACGCGATCACCTTGCCGGAAAGATCGGTCATGACGAGGTCGAGATAGACCGTGTAGAAGCGGTTGATGACGCCAAGCCGCTCGGCAGCGAAGGCGGCCCTTTCCGCGCTCGGCTCTTCAAGAGCCTGCCAAAGGGCAGTGTCGGTCGCCCACCAGCGGACGTCGGCGGTGCGTTCGAAAAGATTGCGGACGATGAGCTGCACCAGGGTCTGGGCGAGATCGGTCAGCCGCACGCCTTCCATTTCGGTCATCAGCGAATCCGCCATGGCACGGCTGAGACCGATGCGGCCCAGCACATTGCTTTCGAACTTTCCGGCGATATCGCCGGCAATCTGGGCCAGACGCTGCACCTCATTGGCGACAACGGCGAATCCCTTGCCCATCTCGCCGGCCCGGGCCGCCTCAATCAGCGCATTGATGGCCAGAAGCCTGATCTGCTTCACGACCAGCGTGTTGTCCAAGCTGAAACGTTCGAGATCCTTCCCGATCGCTTCCGTCAGAATGCGCATGGATCGGGGAGTGGCGGCCTGCTGCTGTTTTTCTGCCTCGACGGGAATCATGTTTAAATTGTCCTGAAGGAATCGGCCACATCAGAAATTGGTCGCCAATAAAACAGGATAAGCTAAGCATTATTTGGTTTTCAGCCGGTTAACGTCTCAGCACTTCGGCGGGAAACCTTGAATTTCATCAAGGCCTAATTTTCTCATGACTTGGCCTACCTCGGCACCGCACGAGAGATTACTTGTGCCCCGTCATATGTGCATTCGTCGCCGCCATATCCTTCTCCTCCGGGGGCTCATCGAGCGTCATGACCGGCAACGCGGCCCTGAGATGATCATGATGGGTGCGCACACCATATTCGAGGTCGGAGAGATAGAAGCCATTGAAGGCTTTCGATGTCATGGATTCATTCGACCAGATGGTGAGCTGCACGTCTTCCGCCTGCGTGTCCCGGTCGATGCGGAAGGAGAGATAGCGGGCAAGCCGCTGTGCGCGGCTTTCTTGCGCATAGCGGTAGATGGCGCCGCGAAGCATGGTCCGGTCCCGTGAGATCGGAAATTCCTGGTAGAATTGCATGGTCTCCGGCGTGACGGCGATCACTGCGTTGGGGAAAAGGCCGTAATAGATCCAGGCCTTTTTCAGGTACTGCGGCAGATGCACCGGATCGGGCGCGAGTTTCATGTAGTTCCTCACGCTCCAGCGCCGCCCGGCGTAAGGGTTATAGGTCGCGAATGACCGGCACACACCCTTGACGAAAGGTTCGTCGAAATAGGTCGAGCCGTAGAGATCCTGCAGTGCCGGATGCGCCATGGCGACATGGTAGCCCTCGTTGTCGACGTCGCGAACGGATTTCCAGTTGACCGGCGTTTCCTGGGTCCAGATGCCCTTGCTCGGCACCAGATCGGGCGTGCGGTAGTGGGAAAGCTCCTTTTCGAAAGGCCGCATCAGCTCGGCGACGGAAGGTTGCGGCCCTTTCCGGAAGCGGAGGAAAACGAAGCCCATCCAGATTTCCAGCTCCAGCGGCTCCAATGCGAATTCGTGCTTGTCGAGCGGCGGAAAGCTCTGGGGACGGGCAGGACCCCGAAGGGTGCCGTCGAGATTGTAGACCCAGCCATGGAAGGGACAGACCAGCGCGCCCTTGCAATGGCCCATTTCGTTTGTCACCAGCCGCGAGCCGCGATGGCGGCAGATATTCTGGAAGGCGCGGAGCCGGCCACTCTTGTCGCGGAGGATAAGCGCCCGCTCGCCGACCACATCCATGGTGAGATAGTCGCCTGGTTCCGCCACGTCGGAGATATGACAGGCGATCTGCCAGTGATTGCGGAAGACGTGGTCTTTTTCGAGCTCCAGAAGCGCATCCGAATGGTAGCACCAGCCCGGCAGCCCGCGCCGGTCCCAGTCGTTCGGAATCGAGGTGTCCCGGACATGTTCGTTCATGACACAGCTCTTTATTTGCTGAACGTTCATTCAATATAATCACAAAATCGAAATTTTGGAAAGGCTCTAGCTTCACCTTCCGGTGTTCAAAGGAACCAGAAAGGTGGGGCGGACGTTCGGAATGAGACGTCATACCGGGTGATCCCATGCGCTTTTTTCTCGTTCCGGCTGTGCTCTTCGTCGCCACCTTCTTGCCATCGCCTGCACCGGCGGCCGAAGGCGATTTCCTGAAGACGCTCGCGGGAGACTGGAGCGGCAAGGGTACCGTGCTGACCCGCATCGGCGTAAGACCGATCAACGTCACCTGCAATCTTGCCGTGACCGCTGGAGCATCCAGCCTTTCTCTGCAGGGAAACTGCCGCGGCCTGCTGGTGGTCCGGCGCAGTATTTCCGCCGATCTCAATGTGTCAGGCCGCCGCTACAGCGGCACCTATGTCGGGCCTGCGGGACAGCCTTCAACGCTTTCGGGCACCCGTCAGGGCAATACGATCAACCTCGGTGTCCGCTGGGCGCGGGTGACGAACGGTGATCGCGCCGCCACGATGACGATAGAGAGGATCGGCGGCGACCGGCTCCGGCTCCAAACGGTTGACAAGGACCCGGCGGGCGGAAGGTCGGTGGTGACAAGCCGGATCGACCTCAGCCGGTAATCGTGGGGCTATCGGCTGTTCGGCCGCAGCTCGATAAATCCTATCCCACTTGCCCCAATTTGCCGGGGTTCATGATGCCCTTGGGGTCGAGGGCTGCCTTGATGGCGTTCATCATGTCGACAGCATCGCCGTGTTCGCGGCGGAGATATTTCAGTTTGGAAATGCCGATGCCGTGTTCGCCGCTGAACGTGCCGCCCATGTCCATGGCCCGCTGGTAGAGCCGTTCGGCAAGCCTTTCGGCCTCGGCGAGTTCTCCCGGGATTTCCGGCTTGATCAGGTAGCCGACGTGGAAATTACCGTCGCCCACATGGCCGATGATCTTGCCCATGACGAAAGAAGCGTCGATGTCCTCGCGCGCGGCAAGCACCGCATCCGCCAGTCGCGAGATCGGCACGCAGACGTCCGTGGTGAAGGCCTTGCAGCCGGGGCGAAGCGTCTGGTTGGAATAGATCGTCTCGTGGCGGGCCTTCCACAGGCGCTCGCGATCCTCCGTGCGGGTCGACCATTGGAAGTCGGAACCGCCGAGATCGGCGGCAAGTTCAGCCACGGTGTTCGACTGTTCCTCCACCCAGCGCGGGCTGCCATGGAATTCGAGGAAGAGGGTAGGGGCCACCTTCAGTGTCAGTCCCGCATGGCGGTTGGCGGCTTCCACCGCTACCTCGTCGAGAAATTCGATACGGGCGACGGGAATGCCGCTCTGGATCGTCGCGACGACGGCTTCGACAGCACCGCGCATGGTCTCGAAGGCGCAGACGGCGGATGCGATCGTTTCCGGGATCGGATGCAGCTTGACGGTGACCTCGGTGATGACGCCGAGCGTGCCTTCCGCGCCGACGAAGAGTTTCGTTAGGTCGTAGCCGGTCGAGGATTTTTTCGTCCGCCGTCCGGTGGTGATGATCTTGCCCTGGGGGGTGACGACGCGCAGTGCCAGCACGTTCTCGCGCATCGTGCCGTAACGCACGGCCGTCGTGCCGGAAGCGCGCGTCGAGGCCATGCCGCCGAGCGAGGCGTCGGCGCCGGGATCGATCGGGAAGAACAGGCCGGTATCGCGGATATGGGCGTTCAACTGCTTGCGGGTGACACCCGCCTGCGCCTGCGCGTCGAAATCCTCATGGTTGACGGCGACGATCTGGTTCATGCGGGTGAGGTCGAGCGAGATGCCGCCCTTGAGCGGGATCGTGTGGCCCTCCATCGAGGAGCCGGCCGCAAACGGCGTCACTGCCACGCCCGCCTCGAAACAGGCGGAGACGACACGCGCCACCTCGTCCTCGTTTTCGGCGTAGACAACGGCATCCGGCAGCCGCGTCGGCTGGCGCGACATGTCGTGGCCATGATGCTCACGCACCGCATCGGTCGTGGAGAGACGGTCGCCGAAATGAAGCTTCAGGGCATCAAGGGTCGATTGGAGGGTCGGCTGGGTCAATGTTTTTCACCCGTCAGCATGCGGTGGTAACGCGAGCGGGCGATTTCCTGGGTGGTGATGAATTCCAGGAGAACAGGCACGCCCTTCTGCGTCTGTTCGATGCCGCGCTTGATCGCCGGGATGATCTCGTCCGGATCGGTGACACGCTCGCCATAACCGCCGAGCGCGCGGGCGAAGGCGGCATAGTCGCCGGAAATATCGGTCGAGCGGTATTTTTCCGTCGAAACCTTCATGATCGGCAGTTCCATCGCCATGGAGAAGTTGTTGAGAAGGATGGACATGATGGGCAAGCGCTCGCGCACCGCCGTTTCGAAATCCATTCCCGTGAAGCCGATCGCCGCATCGCCCCAGACGTTGATGCAGAGTTTGTTGGGATGCATCAGCTTGGCACCCATGGCGAGACCGAGGCCGTAACCGAGCTGGGTGGACTTGCCCCAGCCGATATAGGTGAGCGGCTTTACCGACTTCCAGAAGGGCGAGAGCTGGTCGCGCGGGCTGCCGGCATCATGGGTGATGATCGTGTTCTCGATATCGACCGTGTGCTGCAGGTCCCAGAGGACACGATAGGGCGAGAGCGGCTTGCTGTCGGAGGTGAGCTTCGGCATCCATTCGGAAAGCCATTCCTCCTGAACCTTGGCGATCTCGGCGGTCACATCCTTGCTGTCGCGCTGAGGGACTTTGCGGACTTTGAGTTCGGCCAATACCGCATCGAGCGTCAGCGCGGCGTCGCCGATCAGCGCCACCTTCGCCTCGATATCCTTGTTGATGTGATCCGGATCGAGGGTGGTGTGGATGACCGTCTTGTCGAGCGGCATCTGCACGCCGAAGGCGGTTTCGGTAAACGAGCAGCCGATGCCGAAGATGAGGTCCGACGTATCGAGGAAATGTCTGAGCGTCCTGGAGATCGCAGCACCACCCGCGCCGACCGAAAGCGGATGGGTTTCGGGAAAGGCGCTCTTGCCTTCGAGGCTGGTCGAGACCGGGATCGCCAGAAGCTCTGCCAGTTCCTTGAGTTGCGGCCAGGCTTCGGCGTAATGCACGCCCTGGCCCGCGTAGAGGATCGGGCGCTTGGCTGCGAGCAGCAGGTCGATGGCTTCCTTCACCGCAGCCGGGTCCGGCCCGTAGCGGGTGGCGAGAACCGGCCGGTAATCCAGAGGCTCCGGCACTTCATGCTGCCACATGTCGTTGGGGATCTCGATCAGCACCGGACCGCCCCGGCCGTTTCTGAGTTTGGAGAAGGCGCGGCGGAAGATATTCGGAATTTCTTCCGCTAATGTAATCGGCTCGGCCGACTTGGTGATGTCGCGCATCGAGCGCGTGGCATTGTAGTTCGGATCGACATGCGCCACGCGGCGCTCGTACCCCATCGGGAGCACGAGGATAGGCACCGACTCCGAATAGGCCTGGGCGATGCCGCCATAGGCGTTCTCCGTGCCGGGGCCGAGCTGCATGGCGAATACGCCGATCGTCTTGCCGGAACTCAGGCGCGACATGGCATCGGCCATGTGCAGGCCGTGGCGCTCCTGGCGGACGATGATCGGGCGGATATCGGCCATGGCCACATGTTCGAGAACGTGGTTCACCGGATAACCGCAGACGATCTCGATCCCCTCGCGCTTCAAGATTTCGGCAATGGCGTCTGCGACTTTCATGGGTCTCCCCTCCCGGGAACGGATTTAGGTGCGAAGTTGGAAATTCTCTGCGGTCCAGGCGCCGGGATGGCGCACGGGCGCGTGGCGGGCCTCGTCGGAGCTCAGGAGCCCGTTCTGGCCGAGCGCGATACGGTATTCTTCGATAAACGCCTGGGCCATGTGGGTGGCGCCGCGGTCGCCGAGCGCGGCAAGCCCCAGCATGAAGGCGCGGCCGGCAAAGCAGGAATGCGCCCCGCAGGCAAGCGCTCTCAGCATGTCGACGCCGGAAACGACCCCGCTGTCGAACAGCACCGTGCCGCGCGTACCGACGGTGCGGGCGACCTCGGGCAGCACGTCGATCGTCGCGGGTGCCGCGTCGAACTGGCGGCCGCCATGATTGGAGACGACGACGCCGTTCAGCCCAAGCGACAGCGCCTTTTCCGCGTCTGCCGGGTGCATGACGCCCTTGACCATCATCGGCCCGGTCCAGCGGTCGCGCAGGCGGGCGATCTCACCCCAGGGGAACCCGCCGCCGATATGTTTCTGCACGAAGCCCGACGTCGAGCCGTGGTCCGTGCCGCCGGCGAACTTGCCCATATTGGCGAAGGCGGGCATGCCGTTGCGTCTTATGGCATCGAGCCACAAGGGCGCCATCGCGGCCCGCATCATCGTCTTCGGTGTCAGCCGAAAGGGCATGACAAGGCCGTTTCTCAGATCCCGTGGGCGCTTGGCACGCACCGGCACGTCGAGCGTCGCAACCAGCACTTTGGCGCCGGCCACACGGGCGCGCTCAGCCATTTCCAGACTGTATTGATGGTCGTTCGGCGCCATTGGATAGAGCTGGAACCAGGTCACGTCGGGCGCCCATTCCACCACCTGCTCGATCGTCGCGCAGGCAAGCGTTCCGACCATATAGGGGATGTTATGCGCCTGGGCGGCCTTGGCGAACCTTTCCGTCGCCCCGGGCCACATCATGCCATCGAGGCCGATCGGCGAAATACCGATCGGAGCGGCGTAGCGGTGGCCGAAGAGCTCGACGGAGGTGTCAACTTTCGTGACGTCGAGGCCGTAACGCGGCACGACCTCGACCGCCTTCAACGCGGACCGGTTGCGGTTCAACCCCGTCTCGTCGCCGGCGCCCCCTTGCAGGAACTCGTAGGCGAAACGCGGAATGCGCCACTTCGCCCGCTTTTCGAGATCGCTGACCATCGGATAACGCCGGCGGAGCTCCGCCAGCGTCTTTGCGTCGTCTCCGGTTCCTCCCACCATTGCCGACGCCTTCTCAGTAGGAGACCATGACTTCGAGCATGGCCTGCTGGCCGCTCTTGGTCGCGGCGAGCGCGCGCTCAAGCGCCGCCGGCAGGTCCGCGCCGGTCTCGACCCGCTCGGCATGGGCGCCGTGGGCGCGGGCGACGGCGGCGTAATCCGGAGCCGGGTCGAGCGCGGTGATCGGCATGATATTGGCGGTCGCGGCACTGCCGTCGGGATACATGTAGAGCGTCGAGCGGCGGACCGCGTTCCAGATGCCGTTGTTGAAGACGATCGTCAGCAGCGGCAGTTTGAGCGCGGTCGCGGTCTGATGGCAGGCGACCGGGTTGGCGAACATGTAGGAGCCGTCGCCGATCGTCGCGATCACCTGCCGGCTGCGGTCACCGAGCTGGGCGCCGAGCGCTGCCGTCATGCCGAAGCCGAGGCCGCCGGAAAGCGGCGTCGAGAAGAAGGACTTCGGATGCTTGAACTCCATCACCGACGGATCGATGCCGAGCTCGTTCACGATGGTCGTCTTCTCGTCCATGATGTCGGAGATGCAGCGGCTGACATAGGCGGGCGTCATCGGCGAGCCGTTGCCGATCCCGGCGCGCTTGGCGGCCGCCTCCGCCTGCGCGGCTTTCACCTTGGCCCATTTCTCGCGGCGTTCAGAGAAGGTTTCGCCGGCCGGCACGCGCTCCGCCATCGCTGCGGCGAGTGCCTCGATCGTCTTGTTGGTGCCGCCGGCAAGCGCGATGTCGATCGGGAAGCTGCGGATCGGCACGCGGCTATGCTGCGGATCGGGGCCGATGGCGATGACCTTGGCGCCTTCGGCGGGGGCGGTATGATCGGAAATCCACGGAACAGCGGCGTTGATGACGACGACCACGTCGGCGTCCTTCAGCACCTGCGTCGAGTCGCGGCCGATCATCATCGGGTGGTCGGAGGGCAGCGCCAGGCGGGTCGCCCACATTTCGACGGTGGGCAGGGCGAAGCGGGCGATGAAGCTTGCAAGCGGCTCGAAATCGGTTCCGAGTTCCGGGCTCTGGCAGATGACGAGAGGGTTCTTCGCCCTGGCGAGGAGGTCGGCGGCTTCCGCCACCAGCGCCGGATCGGCCGGGCCGTAGGTGGTGGGCGTTGACGTCGAGCGCTGGACGGGTTCGATCTCGGCGCCTTCGGCCAGTGCCTCACGCGGCAGGCTCAGATAGACCGGACCGCGCGGCTCGCTCATGGCGATGCTCATGGCGCGGTCGATGACAAGCCCCGCCTGTTCCGGATAGCGCAGCTCATAATCCCACTTGACCACTTCGCGCACCATGCCGGCCTGGTCGAACATTTCCTGGCCCCAGTGGATCGGCGAGGAGCGCGAGCCGAAACGACCATGTTCGGTGATCGGCGTACGGCCGGAAAACATCATGATCGGCACGTTTTCCGACCGGGCGTTGATAAGGCCCATGACGGAGTTGGCAAGGCCGACATTGACATGGACGATGACACCGGCCGGCTTGCTGGTCATCAGGTAGTAACCGTGTGCCATGCCGACGGCGACGCCCTCATGCGGGATGATCAGGGCTTCCGGCATCTTCAGTCCGGTCTCGGACTGGCGGGCAAAGGCCTCGATGATCGACGGGAAGTCGGTGCCGCCATTGGCGAAGAGCACGTCGATGCCGGCGGCCTTCATGTGGGTCAGCACGGCTTCGGCAGCGAATGTGCCGGTCGGTTTAACGTGTTTCATAATCCTCGTCCTCTTGGAAACTTTTTAAAACCCGGCGTGATCAGGTGATGCTGACCAGGCGGATCAGCTCACGCTGACCGTTTTGGTAACCATGTAGGCTTCGACGCCCTCGATCCCGACTTCCGAGCCGTGGCCGCTCGACTTCACCCCTCCGAACGGCGTTTCCGGCATGGAGATATTGAAGGAATTGATACCGACCATGCCGGCTTCGAGTTGATCCGAAAGCCTGGCGATGGTCTTGTGCGAATTGGAAAAACCATAGGCCGCGAGGCCATAGGGCAGCTTGTTCGCCTTGGTGATCGCGTCGTCGAAATCCGAGAAGCGGTTCAGGACGGCCACCGGGCCGAAGGGCTCCTCGCTCATGATGCGGGCATCGTCCGGCACGTCGGCGAGCACGGTCGGCGCGTAGAAGAAGCCCTCGTTGTTGACGCGATGGCCGCCGGCCAGCAGCTTGGCGCCCTTGGAGGTGGCGTCCTGCACCAGCGCCTCGATCGCATCGCGGCGGCGGGCATGCACCATCGGACCCATGCTGCTCGACGGGTCAAGGCCGTCGCCGACCTTCAGTTTCGAGGCCTTTTCGGCAAACCCGGCGCAGAAGGCCTCGTAGGACGTGTCCTGGATATAGAAGCGGGTGGGGGAAACGCAGACCTGACCGCAATTGCGGTATTTGCGCTGCACCGACATTTCCAGCGCGGCCGCCTGGTCGGCATCGTCGAAGACGAGCACCGGCGCATGACCGCCGAGTTCCATCGTGGTACGTTTCAGGCCCTCGGACGCAAGCCGGATGAGATGCTGGCCGACCGGCACCGAGCCGGTAAACGAGATCTTGCGGATGATCGGGGAGGCGAGCAGATGGCGGGAGATGAAATCCGGCACGCCATAGACCACGGCGATGACGCCCGCCGGCACGCCGGCGTCGATCAGGCACTGAGCAACGGCGGCGGCCGCAGCCGGAGCTTCCTCGCCGGGCTTGTAGATCATCGTGCAGCCGGCGGCGAGCGCCGAGCCCATCTTGCGGGCGGCGTTGCCGACCGGGAAGTTCCAGGCAGAAAAGCCGGCGGTCGGACCGACCGGTTCCTTGACGACCTGGAAGCGGGTCTCGCCCAAGCGACCGGGAATGACGCGGCCATAGGTGCGGCGGCCTTCCTCGGCGAACCACTCCATTTCTTCCGAGGCGAAATGGGTCTCCAACCGTGCTTCGGCGATCGGCTTGCCCATTTCAAGCGTCGCGAGACGGGCGATCTCCTCCTGCCGCTCATGCATCAACTGGGCGGCGCGTTTTAAAATGCGGCCGCGCTCGCGCGGGCTCGTGGCACGCCACAGCGGAAAGGCACGCTGCGCGGCCTCCAGCGCCCGGTCGAGATCCTCGGTTGTGGCATGCGGCACGACGCCGATCGCCTTTTCGGTGGCTGGGCTGACCAAGGGCTGCGTTTCGCGGTCGCCGTTTTCCAGCCAGACGCCGTCAATCAACAGGCGTGCAGAAGTATATGCCTGGGAAGAGGAGCCGGGATTGGTCGCGATGTTCATGTTCGTTTCCTCCGAATGCAGTAAGACGATGCGCTTTGGCATTCGTCAATTCCGGGCCTTGATTGCGAGGATCCCTCTCTCCCTCCTCAGGGGATAAAGCAGGGAGCCTGATATTGTCAATCGCGACATCTCGCAGCGCCCAGACCATCCTGTTTTTCAAATGGCAACCGTGCCTCCGTCGATCGGGATCACCGCGCCGGTCATGAAGCTCGATGCCTTGGAAGAGAGCAGCAGGGCGAGGCCCATGATCTCGTCCGTTTCGGCGATACGGCCGAGCGGCACGGTGTCGGCGAAGGCCTTTTCCACCTCCGGTTCGCGGATGCGGCCGCCGGCGATATTGGTGCGGAAAGGGCCGGGCGCGATGCCGTTGACGAGAACATTATAGGGCGCCAGCTCCCAGGCCGCCTGCTTGACGAGGTTGACGACGGCGCCCTTGCTGGAAGCGTAAGCGTAACCGGTCATCGGATCGGCGCGCAGACCCGCGATCGACGCGATCGCGACGATGCGGCCCTGTCTCTGCTTCTTCATATGATTGGCGGCCGACTGGATCGCGACGAAGGTGGCGGTGAGGTTGACGTCCACCACCTTGTTCCACAGCTCGTCGCTGACATTCTCGATGGCGCCGGCTTCAGTGCGCGAATTCGGACCCCCGCTGATACCGGCATTGGCGACGAGGATATCGAGATGGCCATGCTTTTCGGCAATGTCGTCGATCGTGTTGCGGAGTGCGGCGGAATCGCACACGTCGACCTGATGGCTCTCGGCGGACAAGCCCTGGCCGTTCAGCCATTGATAGGCGGTGGCAAGCGTTTCCGGATTAAGGTCAAGCAGCGCCACATGCGCGCCATTGGCCGCGAGTGTCTTGGTGATCGCCAGTCCCAGCCCGCTGCCGGCACCCGTGACCACCGCCACCTGACCCTTCAGATCGAACAGTTTCTCCGCTTGCATTGCTTTCCTCCCCGCAGCCCGGATGTGCATGGTGCGCCCGCCCGAGCGGCGCCTACTTTGTATGCAATTTCCGAAGATGCAAGTTAGAAATTTGCTATTATCAATCAAAATTTGACAGAATCATATTGACCCTCGGACGAAGGTTATACAGATTGCCGCCATTACGGGCAGAGGAGCGCCCCGTCATATGCGGCGTGAAGCAGCCGGGGAGGGCAGAAACACCGATGAGCTTTACCGAAAGCACCGAGACCATAACCGGTTGCAATGTCCGGTTCATGCGCGGCGGCAAAGGCGCGCCGCTGCTCTTCCTGCATGGATCGAGCGGCGCGGCGCGCTGGGCACCATTCATGGAAAAGCTTGCCGAAAGCTACGAGGTGATTGTGCCGGAGCACCCGGGCTTCGGCGCGTCGGATTCTCCGGAATGGCTGGACGGCATGTCCGATCTGGCCTTCTTCTATCTCGATGTCATCGACCATCTCGGCCTCGATCATGTCAATCTCGTCGGCGGTTCGATCGGCGGCTGGCTGTCGGCCGAGATCGCCATCCGCAATCAGACGAAACTCAATTCGCTGACCGTCGTGGCGCCGGCCGGTATTCGCGTGAAGGGTTTGCGCAAGGGCGACATCTTCATGTGGAATGCCGAACAGACGGCCCGCAACCTCTTTCACGACCAGTCTCACGCCGAGCAGATGCTGGCGACGCCGCCTTCGAAGGAAGGGCTGGAAGTCATCCTCAAGAACAGGCTCACCACGGCCAAGCTCGCCTGGGAGCCGCGCTTTTATAATCCCGACCTGCACAAATGGCTGCACCGAATCTCGGTGCCGACGCTGATCGTCTGGGGCGACGACGACAAGGTCGTGCCGGCCGGATACGGTAGCGCCTGGCGTGATCTCATTTCCAATTCGCGGCTGGAAATCATCGAGAATTGCGGCCACTTGCCGCAGATGGAAAAGACGGACCGCTTCATCGAGCTGGTCGACGGCTTCATTCGGGAGGCGACGCGATGAAATTCTACTTCATGCACCTGATGCCCTATGCGGATCTCGATCTTTCCTATGACGAGAAGCACAATTCCGCCTGGGTGACGCTGCCGAACACTTTCTTCGATCCGAAGAAGGGCCATCAGCTCTATAACCGCTATCTGGACGAGCTGGAATATGCCGACCAGCTCGGCTTCGACGGCATCTGCGTCAACGAGCACCATTCGAACGCCTACGGCCTGATGCCGATCCCCGGCGTCATGGCCGGTGCGCTCGCCCGCCGCACCAAGAACGTCAAGATCGCCGTGCTCGGCCGCGCCCTGCCGCTCCTCAACAACCCGCTGACTGTCGCGGAAGAATTCGCGATGATCGACAACATCACCGGCGGCCGCCTGATCGCCGGCATGGTGCGAGGGATCGGCGCGGAATATCATTCCTGGGGCGTCAACCCGGCCTTTTCGCACGAGCGCTTCCAGGAGGCGCATGACCTCATCCTGCAGGCCTGGACACAACCCGGCCCCAGCGTCTTTGAGGGCAAGCACTACAATTTCGAATACGTGAACGTCTGGCCGCGGGTCTATCAGGACAATCCGCATCCGCCGATCTGGATTCCGAGCCAGGGTTCGAGCGAAACGATCGAATGGGCCGCCCATCCGGACCGGAAGTACACCTACCTTCAAACCTTCGCCTCGGTCTCGACCGTCGCCCGCTACATGAAGATGTACAAGGACGTCGCGGCCCGTTACGGCTACGAGGCGACCGAAGACCAACTCGGCTGGTCGCTGCCGCTCTATGTCGCGGAAACCGATGAGATCGCCCGCAAGGAGGCCAAGGAGCATATCGAGGCCTTCCTCCAGAAATTCCTCCGGATGCCGATGGAGATGCTGCTGCCGCCGGGCTACACCTCGGTGAAATCCATGGTCGGCGCGCTCTCCGCCAAGGCCGGCCATTCGATGAAGCAGACCATCGACAGCGTCATCGAGGAGGGCAAGTTCATCTGCGGCAGCCCGGCGACGGTGCGTGAAAAGCTCGAAGAATACCGGGCACAGATCGGCTTCGGCCATCTCCTGACGCTCCTGCAATTCGGCACGCTGCCGGCGGAGCTGACGCGCAAGAACATGGAAATCTATTCCAAGGAAGTCATGCCCTATCTGAGGAATGCGACGTCCAAGAAGGCAGCGTGAAACGGGCGGTCACGCTGGCTCTTCACCTCGATGTGCTGGAGCGGAGGCCATTTCCGCTCCCTGAAACCATCCTTCGTCCGACACGTTATCCGCGTGAAGCCACTTCAACCCGGAGACATCAGTTGGACATCATCCGCATTCTGCTCGCCTTCCTCCTGCCGCCGCTCGGCGTCTTCCTGCAGGTAGGTCTCGGCCTGCATTTCTGGCTGAACATCCTGCTCACCCTTTGCGGCTGGTTGCCGGGGGTCGTGCATGCGCTCTGGGTGATTTTGAGGAAATAGTCAGGCTTTCACTTTCACCCGTCGGCGGGTATCGCTCGGACTTTCGCGATAGTGTGTCCGATAACTGCGCGAGAAGGCGGAAGCGGAGTTGAAACCGGTTGCCGCCGCGATATCCGCGAATGTCGCCCGCGTCTCGATTACCTTGCGACGCGCCGCGTTGAGCCGTAGCGCCAGATAATGCTCGCGCGGCGCCACCCCCATGACGTCGTTGAAGAGGTCCTGCAGGTGCCGAGCGCTGACACCCGCCCGCTTCGCCAGTCGAGCGAGGGGAAGCGGCGCTTCCACTGTCTCCTCCATCAACTTTACCGCCGCCTGCACGCGCGTGTCGACGATCCGCATGTTGCCGATCGCCGGCACCTGCAAGAGATCGCCGCGCGTGCGCTCCTGCTCGTAGATGAAAAGCCGCGAGACTTCGAGCGCCAGCGAATAGCCATGCGCCCGACGGATGAGTTCCAGCATCAGGTCGAGGGTGGGCAGCGAGCCTCCAGTGGTGATACGCTTGCCGTCGATGACGAAACGTTCTCGGATCATGCTCACCTGCGGATAGGCCGCGGCAAAATCCTCGAAATCCTCCCAATGGGTGGTGGCGGAAAAGCCGTCGAGCAGACTGGTTTCGGCCAGGATGAAAGAACCCGCCTCGATGCCGGCGATCAGAGAGCGGTGCCGCGCCGTCTGAGAGAGCTGGAATTTCAACTCGCGGGTGGCGCTTTTCTTCCAATTGTAGCTGGAGAGCACGAAAAGCGGATCGGTTTCCCGTGCCGGCCGGAAGCTACCGGAGACCGGGATCGGAACACCCGCCTTGGTCTCGATCGACTGCCCGTCGGGTGAATACAGCGCCCAGCGGTAGAGTTCCCGTCCTGCAATGCGGTTTGCCGCGCGCAGTGGTTCGATCACCGAGGCAACCAGGATCAGGTTGGTTTCCGGCAGCACGAGGATGTCGAAATGCTGCTCATCCGCAAATGCCTCCGCCATGTCGATCCTCCATCTCCGACAATGTATGGAATGCCGCTGAAAATGAAAAGCATTCTCGGCTCTTCAGGTTCGTAATGGGCAAAACGAACAAGGAGGGGAAGATGCCGCTCGAGATGAATCGCGAGGTTTTCATCACCTGCGCCGTCACCGGCGCGGGTGAGACGACTGGCAAATCCAAGCATGTGCCGATCACGCCCAAAGAGATCGCCGAGTCGGCGATCGATGCTGCCAAGGCGGGCGCTGCAGTCGTCCATTGTCATGTACGCAATCCGGAAACCGGGGCGGCTGCCCGCAACAGGGAACTCTACAAGGAAGTCACCGACCGCATCCGCTCGGCGGATGTCGATGTGGTGCTGAACCTCACCGCCGGCATGGGCGGTGACCTTGTATTCGGCAATGTCGAGGCGCCGTTCCCGGTCAACCCCAACGGCACGGACATGGCGGGCGCCACCGAACGCGTCGCGCACGTCGCCGAATGCCTGCCGGAAATCTGCACGCTCGATTGCGGCACGATGAACTTTTCGCTCGGCGACTACGTGATGACCAACACGCCCTCCATGCTGCGCGAAATGGCACGGCAGATGACGGCCCTCGGCGTCCGCCCCGAAATTGAGGCCTTTGACACCGGTCATCTCTGGTTTGCCAAGCAGCTTGTGGAGGAGGGGCTGATTGAGGATCCCGTGCTGATCCAGCTCTGCATGGGCATTCCATGGGGCGCTCCGGACGACCTCAACACGTATCTGGCGATGGTCAACAACGTTCCGAAGAACTGGACCTTCTCGGCGTTTTCGATCGGCCGCAATGCGCTTGCCTATCCGGCTGCGGCGGTGCTCGCCGGCGGCAATGTCCGGGTCGGGCTGGAAGACAATCTCTACGTCGGCAAGGGTCAGCTCGCCACCAATGCGCAGCTGGTGGAGAAGGCGGTCGGCGTGATCGAGGGCATGGGTGCGAAGATCATCGGCCCGGCGGAAGTGCGCGAAAAGCTGAAGCTGACGAAGCGGTGATCCCATGACCAGCATCAAAAAGGCAGCCTGCATCGGCGGCGGCGTCATCGGCGGGGCTTGGGCGGCCCGGTTCGTGCTCGCCGGCATCCATGTCAATATGTACGATCCGCATCCCGAAGCCGAGCGCATCGTCGGGGAGGTTCTCGCCAATGCCGAGCGCGCCTACGGCATGCTCACCATGGCGCCATTACCGCCCAAGGGGAAAGTTACCTTCTGCACGAGCTTGAAGGAAGCCGTACAAGGCGCTGATTGGATTCAAGAAAGCGTGCCTGAGCGCCTGGAGCTGAAGCGCGACATCATTACCCAGATCGATGCGGCTGCGAGTCCCAAGGCGCTGATCGGCTCCTCCACCTCCGGGCTGATGCCGACCGATCTGCAGCGCGACATGAAGCATCCGGAACGCATGTTCGTCGCGCATCCCTATAACCCTGTCTATCTCCTGCCGCTCGCCGAGCTGGTCGGCGGACAAAAGACATCGCCCGAAACGCTGAAGGCGGCGCAGGAAAAGCTCGCGCCAATCGGTATGAAGGGTGTCATCATCAAGAGGGAGATCGAGGCCTTTGTCGGCGACCGCCTGCTGGAGGCCGTCTGGCGCGAGGGGCTTTGGCTGATCCATGACGATATCTGCGACACCGAAACGCTGGACGACGTGATCCGTTATTCCTTCGGCATGCGCTGGGCGCAGATGGGCATGTTCGAGACCTATCGCATCGCTGGCGGCGAGGCGGGCATGCGCCACTTCCTGGCGCAGTTCGGTCCGTGCCTTTCCTGGCCCTGGACGAAGCTCACCGATGTCGTGGACCTCGACGACGCGCTGGTCGATAAGATCGCCGCGCAGTCGGACGCGCAATCCGGCGTCCGCGGCATCCGCGAGCTGGAGCGCATCCGCGACGAAAACCTCGTGGCCATCATGCAGGCCCTGAAGGCGGGCGATGCGGGCCGCGGTTGGGGTGCTGGAAAAATCCTCGCGGAGTTCGAAAGACATCTCTGGGAGCAAGGTGGGGGTATCCGGCCCGCACCAAACTATTCCGCACCGCTTCGGCTGATCGACACCAAGGTTAGCGCCGCGTGGGTGGACTATAACGGCCATATGACCGAGCATCGCTACCTGCAGGTCTTCGGCGATACGTCCGACGCGCTGCTGCGCCTGATCGGCGTCGATTTCGCCTATGTCGAAGCCGGTCACAGCTATTACACGGTCGAGACGCATATCCGCCATCTCGGCGAGGCGAAGCTCGGACAAAAACTCTACTCGACCCTGCAGGTGCTCTCTTCCGACGAGAAGCGCATCAAATTCTTCTCGACGATCTACAATGCCGAGACGAACGAGGCGCTCGCGACCGCCGAACAGCTCATGCTGCATGTGGATTCGAAAGCCGGAAAGTCGGTCTCCGCACCGGCCGGAGTGCTGGCGAGCCTCGCTCCACTCGCGGAGGCGCATGCCAAGCTGCCGGTTCCTGAAGGCGTCGGCCGCTCGGTGGGGCAGAGGCGTTGAACTGAAACGAGGCGCGGGAGGGGAAGCCATGAATTTCGGACTGACAGACGAGCAGGAGATGATCGTCAAAACCGTCCGCGATTTCGTCGAGACGGAAATCTATCCGCATGAGAACGAGGTGGAACGCACCGGCATCGTGCCGACCGAGCTCGGCCAGGAAATCGCCCGCAAATGTAAGGAAATCGGCTTCTTCGGCTGCAATTTCCCCGAAGAAGTGGGCGGTGCAGGGCTCGACCACACGTCCTTCACGCTGGTGGAGCGCGAGCTCGGCCGCGGTTCGATGGCGCTCACCGTCTTCTTCGGCCGTCCCTCCGGCATTCTGATGGCCTGCAATGACGAGCAGCGTGAGAAATATCTCTTTCCGGCGGTGAAGGGCGAAAAATTCGACGCGCTGGCCATGACGGAGCCGGATGCTGGGTCGGACGTACGCGGCATGAAATGTTTCGCCCGAAAGGACGGAGACGATTGGGTCGTCAACGGTACCAAGCATTTCATTTCGCACGCCGATATTGCCGATTTCGTCATCGTCTTCATCGCTACCGGCGAGGAGGAGACGTCGCGGGGACCGAAGAAGCTGATTACCTGCTTCCTGGTCGATCGCGGCACGCCGGGATTTGAGATTCGCGAGGGCTATAATTCCGTCTCGCATCGCGGCTATAAAAACTGCATCCTGACCTTCGACGAATGCCGTCTTCCGTCGAGCCAGATATTGGGTGAGTTGCACAAGGGCTTCGACATCGCCAACGACTGGCTCTATGCAACGCGGCTCACTGTCGCGGCCACCTCGGTGGGCCGGGCGCGACGCGCCTTCGATTACGCCCTGAACTACGCCGCCGAACGAAAGCAGTTCGGCAAGCCGATCGGGGCGAACCAGGGGGTCTCTTTCAAGCTTGCCGACATGATCACCGAGATCGATGCCGCCGATCTCCTGACGCTGTCGGCCGCCTGGCGGCTCGACCAGGGCCTGCCGTCCAACCGCGAGATTGCCTCCGCCAAGGTCTTCGCGACGGAAATGCTGGCGCGCGTCACCGACGAGGCGATCCAGATTTTCGGCGGCATGGGGCTGATGGACGACCTGCCGCTCGCCCGCTTCTGGCGCGACGCCCGCGTCGAGCGCATCTGGGACGGCACATCGGAAATCCAGCGCCACATCATCAGCCGCGAGCTTCTACGGCCGCTGGGAGCCTAAGATGGTGAAATCCCTCGACCGCCTCACCCGTCCGAAGACCATTGCCGTATTCGGCGGCAAGGAGGCGCGGCGCGTCATCGAACAATGTGACAAGATGGGCTTTTCGGGCGAGATCTGGCCCGTCCATCCAAAGAACGACGAGATCCTCGGCCGCAAGTGCTACCGCTCGGTGGCGGATCTGCCGGCCGCGCCGGATGCCGCCTTCGTCGGCGTCAACCGGCAGTTGACGATCGAGATCATCCGCGAACTCTCGGCGCGCGAGGCGGGTGGCGCGGTGTGTTACGCCTCCGGCTTCCGCGAGGCCGCGCGCGAGTTGGCGGATGGAGACGAGCTGCAGCGCGCACTTGTCGAGGCGGCCGGCGACATGCCGATCCTGGGACCGAACTGCTATGGCTTCATCAATATGCTGGACGGCGCGCTGCTCTGGCCCGACCAGCACGGCATGTCCAGGATCGAGCGCGGCGTTGCCGTACTGACGCAATCCTCCAACATCGCCTGCAATATTTCCATGCAGAGCCGCGGCCTGCCGCTCGCCTATCTGATGACGGCGGGCAATCAGGCCCAGACGGGCTTGGCCGAGCTCGCCTGCACGGTCATCCAGGACCCGCGCGTCACCGCTGTCGGTCTGCATGTCGAAGGTTTCGACAACCTCGAAACGCTGGAACGGCTGGCCGGCCTGTCGCGAGAGCTGAAGAAGGCGGTCGCCATGCTGAAGGTCGGTAGGTCGGAGGCCGCGCGGCTCGCCACCGTCTCGCACACGGCGTCGCTTGCCGGCAACGACCGGGTCTCCTCGACCCTCTTGGAACGGCTGGGCATCGGCCGGGTCGAAACGCTGCCGGAGCTTCTGGAGACGCTGAAACTGTTGCATCTCTATGGACCGCTTGATTCCGCCGACATTTCCTCGATGAGCTGTTCCGGCGGCGAGGCCTCGTTGATGGCCGATGCCGGTGTGAGGCGGAAGATTTCCTACCGGCCATTGCTCGACGAACAGCTGAAGCCGCTGCGCGAGACGCTCGGCCAGATGGTAACGCTCGCTAACCCGTTGGATTACCACACTTTCGTCTGGGGCAATGGTGAGAAGCAGACGGCCGCCTTTACTGCTATGATGCAGGGCGGTTATGCGCTGAACCTCGTCGTGCTCGATTTTCCGCGGCTCGACCGCTGCGACGCGACCGACTGGCTGACAACCGTCAACTCGGTTGTGGCGGCGCATGCCGCGACGGGCGCCAATGCCGGCATCGTTGCCAGCATGGCGGAAAACCTGCCTGAAGCCGTGGCCGAACAGCTGATGCGTGATGGCGTGGTGCCCTTCTACGGCATCGAGGAGGCGCTGGCCGCGGCCGAAACCGCCGCCTTCATCGGGAAAGCCTGGAAGAAGCCTGCGCCTACACCAATGCTCAAACGCGCGGTTAAGGCAGGGGACGTCGTCACGCTCGACGAGAACGAGGCGAAACGGGAACTTTCCGCCTTCGGTCTGCCAGTCCCCGAAGGGCTGGTGGCGATGTCTCCCGAGGCAGCCGGCGCGGCCGCCGAAAGGCTCGGCTTTCCCGTGGCGCTGAAGGGGCGCGGAGTCGCTCATAAGACGGAGGCCGGCGCGGTAAAGCTCGACCTCCGGAACGTCGAGGAGGTCGTCGTCGCTGCCCATGCCATGGCGGGTGTCGCCAACGGCTACCTGGTCGAGAAGATGGCCGGCAAGCCGGTCGCGGAAATCATCATCGGCGCAATGCGCGATCCGGTTGCGGGGCTGGTGCTGACTCTCGGTGCCGGCGGCGTTCTGGTCGAACTCGTGGATGACTCCGCGCTGATCACCCTGCCGGCCTCGCCGGAAACGATCTCCGAGGCATTATCAAGGCTGAAGGTGAAGAAGCTGCTCGACGGCTACCGCGGCGCGCCGAAGGGCGATATCCCTGCGCTGGAGCGGGCAGTCGCCTCGGTCGCGGCCTGGCTCGTCGCCAATGCGGTTGATATCGAAGAACTCGACATCAACCCGGTGATGGTTCTCCCGGAAGGCGAGGGCGTCGTCGCCGTGGATGCGTTGATAAGACGGAGGATCCCATGACCGACGAACCGATCAAAACCCGCCGCGAGGGCGGCATCCTCGAGGTTACCATCGACCGGCCGAAGGCGAATGCCATCGACCTCAAGACCTCCCGGATCATGGGTGCGATCTTTCGCGATTTCCGCGACGACGAGGCTTTGCGCGTGGCGATCATCACCGCCGCCGGCGAGAAATTCTTCTGCCCCGGCTGGGACCTGAAGGCCGCCGCGGCGGGTGACGCGGTGGATGGCGACTATGGCATCGGCGGGTTCGGCGGCATGCAGGAATTGCGCGATTTGAACAAGCCGATCATCGCGGCGGTCAACGGCATCTGCTGCGGCGGCGGGCTGGAGATCGCGCTGTCGACCGACCTCATACTCGCTGCCGAACATGCAACCTTCGCGCTGCCGGAAATCCGTTCCGGCACGGTCGCAGACGCCGCCTCGATCAAGCTGCCGAAGCGCATGCCCTATCACATCGCCATGGACATGCTGCTCACCGGCCGCTGGCTCGACGTTCAGGAGGCGCACCGCTGGGGATTCGTCAACGAAATCCTGCCCGCGGAGAAGCTGATGGCGCGTGCGTGGGAACTGGCGCGGCTCTTGGAAAGCGGACCGCCGCTCGTCTATGCGGCGATCAAGGAAGTGGTGCGGGAGGCCGAAGGCGAGAAATTCCAAACGACCATGAACAAGATCACCCGCCGGCAGTTGCGCACCGTCGATATTCTTTATGGGAGCGAGGACCAATTGGAAGGAGCCCGCGCCTTTGCCGAGAAGCGCGACCCGATCTGGAAAGGGAAGTAGCGCTCAGAGCTTGTGCCCTGGGTATTGCGGCAGGTCGTCGGTGATCTCCCACCACGGGGCCTTGGAGCCTACGAAGATGTGATGCGTCGGCCGGATTGTCGGCGCATCGCTGAGCGTACCCATGGCGACATGGACCCAAGCTGCTTCGCGCACCAGCGAATAAAGAAGCGAACCGCAGGTGCCGCAATGGGCGTCGTGATTGTCCGGACTGCCGTAGATCAGCAGGTTATCCACGCCTTTCATCAGCATGAATTTTTCACGCGGGATACCGGCAAAAGGTTTGAAGGCCGAACCCGTCGTACGGCGGCAATTCGAACAATGGCAATTTGCGGCATAGACGAAGGCGTCTTCGACCGCATATGCCACCGCGCCGCAAAAGCAACTGCCCGACAATCTTTTCATGCCCGCCTCACGCCCGGCTGATTTCGTCCAGATACCAGTCGATATAGCGTAACTCGTTCTGTTCCATGGGCGCGATCGGGCCGGGTACGAAGAAGCGGGAGGCCACGCCGCGGGCGGTATGTTCGATGATCGCCTTGTCCTCGTCGGTCGTCACCTTCCAGAGCCAGGTGAGTTTATCCAGATCGTAGTCGCGGCCTTCCTCGGCATCGGCGTCGACAAGCCAGACCAGTTCCATCTCGCAGGTATCGACCGTCTTCGGAATGAAGCGGTAGATCATGCCGTGATCGGCATAACAGACGAGGAAGCTCGTGCCGCCGAGATGGATCGACGTCACGCCGCCGTCGAAATCGGAAAACCGCCCCATCAACGGAGCGAGAGGTTGGCCGTCCTTGCTGCCTGTCTTTACGCCGTCATAAAGCGCGTAGCGGAAGGCATGGATCGCCTCGCGGCCCTCGCGGGAGGTCTGCCAGTGGTTGCCGGAACCGACGTCGATACCGAGAGCACAGGTGCGCGCCTCCATTTTCGCATTCAGCTCCTCGATCATGTTGAGCGGCTGCTCCAATGCGTGGGTCTCGGAATATTCCGGATGCGCGGGACCGCAATGATAGCACTCGACATAGTTCTCCACCGCGAGCTTCCAGTTGGCGTCGAGGGGGTAGCTCTGTCGATGCGCGACCTTGGCGGAGGCCCAGCCGTATTGCCCGCAGGTGGCGTGCAGCAGGTTTTCGACGTCCGAGAATTCCAGCGGATCCTCAGCCAAGGAAATGAAGACGAGGCCCTCGACCACCCGGACATGCAGCTTCTTCAGCCCATGGTCCTCGCGGCGGAAATCTTTCGGCATCAGCCGCGCGGCCTTCAGCCGGCCGTCACTGCCATAGGTCCAGGCGTGGTAGGGACAGACGAAAGCTTTCGCATTGCCTCTCTGTTGCGTGCAGACCTCCGCGCCGCGGTGGCGGCAGACGTTCAGCATCGCATGTACCGTGCCGTCGCCGGCGCGGGTGAGGATCACCTGCTCCGCACCCAATCTGAACAGCTCGAAATCGTTCACGTTCGGGATGATGCTTTCATGCGCCAGGCAATGCCAGTGGCGAAAGAAGATGCGGCTCATGTCCCGTTCGAAGATTTCGGGGGCGTGGTAGAAAGGTCGCGCGAGGCCGTGGCCTTGCCGGTGGCCGGCAATAAGGTGATCGATGCGGTCGCCATTGATGCGCTCTTTCTCGAGTTCCGGTGTGAACATGGCATGTCTCCTTTGGCCGGAAAGCCGGTGTAATGATATGCTAAAGATATTCCTCCGGCCTGCCGGCCATCTCCTTGTGGGGAGGGAGCCTTTTCCTACATCTGCACCCGCTCGGCCCTCGGGTCGTATATCGGTGTCAGCGACGCCTCCGCCTTCACCCGCTCGCCGGCAATCTCAATCGCGTAGCTCGACGCTAGAACATCTGCAGCGCTTTCGCCTCTGCAGGGAACATAGCCGAGGCCGATCGCGCCGCCGAGGAAATGGCCGTAATTGCCGGAGGTGATGGTGCCAACAATTTTTCCATCGCGCACGATTGCTTCGTTATGGAAAAGCAGCGGTTCGGGGCTGGTGAGCTTGAACTGCACGAGCCGGCGGTTCAGCCCGGCATCCCGTTTCCTCAGCACGGCTTCGCGGCCGATGAAATCGCCCTTGTCGATCTTCACCGCAAAACCGAGCCCGGCTTCCAGCACGTGGTCCTCGTCGGTGATATCGTGGCCGAAATGCCGGAAGGCCTTCTCGATGCGGCAGCTATCGAGCGTATGGAGGCCACAGAGTTTCAAGCCGACTTCCGCGCCGGCCTGTTCCAGAACCTCGAAGACATGTGCTGCCTGGTCGGTCGAGACATAGAGTTCCCAGCCGAGTTCTCCCACATAGGTGACGCGATGGGCACGGGCGAGCCCCATGCCGATCTCGATCTCACGGGCCGTGCCGAAGGGGTGGGCATGATTGGAAAAGTCGTTGGGGCTGATCTTCTGCAACAGTTCGCGCGATTTCGGTCCCATCAGGCAGAGCACGCTTTCCGCTGCCGTCACATCGGTGACGACCGTGAATTCCTCGCGCAGGTTCTTGCGCAGCCAGGCGAGGTCCCGCTGCAGGGTCGCACCCGGGACGACGAGCAGGAAGGCGGTTTCCGATAGCCGGGTGACAGTGAGGTCACTTTCGATGCCGCCCCTTCCGTTCAGCATTTGAGTATAGACGATGCGGCTGGCGGGCACGTCCATCTGATTGGCACAGAGCCTTTGAAGGAAGGCCAACGCATCGCGGCCTTCGACACGGATCTTGCCGAATGAGGTCATGTCGAACAGGCCGACACCGGTCCTGACGGCCAGATGCTCCTCCCGCTGGTTCTCGAACCAGTTCTGGCGGCTCCAGCTATAGCGATATTCGCGCTCCTGATCGTGCCGCGCGAACCAGTTGGCACGCTCCCATCCGGCCACTTCGCCGAAGACAGCACCGCGGGCCTTGAGATGCTCATGGATCGGCGAGCGGCGCACGCCGCGAGCCGTCGCCATCTGCCGGTAGGGGAAATGGTCGGCATAGAGCAGGCCGAGCGTCTCGCTGACGCGCTCCTTGAGATAGAGCCGGTTCTTCTGGAAGGGCTGGGCGCGGCGGATATCCACTTCCCAGAGATCGAAGGGCGGCTCGCCGTCGTTCATCCATTGCGCGAGCGCCATGCCGGCGCCGCCGGAGGAAACGATGCCGATCGAATTGTAGCCGGCGGCGACCCAATAGCCTTTCAGCTCCGGCGCCTCGCCGAGATAGTAACGATCGTCGGGGGTGAAGCTTTCCGGGCCGTTGAAGAAGGTGTGGATGCCGGCCGTTTCCAGCATCGGCATGCGGTTGATCGCCTTTTCGAGGATTGGCTGGAAATGGTCGAAATCCTCCGGCAACTGATCAAAGCAGAAATCCTCGCGGATCGTCTCGCCCGCCGGCGGCCAGGGCTTTGCAACGGGCTCGAAGGCGCCGACCAGCATCTTGCCGGCATCCTCCTTGTAATAGGCGCATTCGTCCGGCACGCGCAAAACCGGAAGCTGAGCAAGACCGGAGATAGCCTCGGTGACGATGTAGAAATGCTCGCAGGCATGCAGCGGCAGTGTGACGCCGGATTGACGCGCAAGTTCACGACCCCACATGCCGGCGCAGTTGACGACATTCTCGGTCTCGATGACGTGGCGCTCCCCGGCCTGTTCGCAGGTCACCCCGGTTATCCGGCCGCTCTTCGTCAACACCTCGACGACTTTGACGCCTTCGATGATGGTGGCGTCGTTCTGCCGCGCGCCCTTGGCGAGCGCCATGGCGATATTGGCCGGGTCGCACTGGCCATCCAGAGGCAAGTGGACAGCGGCTTTTATGTCGCCGATGTTGAGATGCGGATAAAGCGCCTTGGCCTCTTCCGGCGAGATTTCCCGCACATCGATATCGAAGGCGCGGGCGAGCGAGGCCTGCCGATAGATTTCCTCCTTGCGCTCCTCGGTCAGAGCGACGGTCATCGAACCGTTCTGGCGCATGCCGGTGGCGATGCCCGTCTCAGCTTCCAGTTTGACATAAAGGTCGGCGGAATATTTCGCGAGCCGCGTCATGTTCTGTGAGGCGCGCAGTTGGCCAATCAGTCCGGCGGCGTGCCAGGTGGTGCCGCAGGTCAACTGCTTGCGTTCGAGCAGCACCACATCGGTCCAGCCGAGCTTCGCCAGATGATAGGCGACTGAACACCCGGAGACGCCGCCGCCGATGATGACCGCCCGGGCCTTGGAAGGGATGGGCTTGATCATGCGCGCAGCCTCTCGTTGGCCGGATCCCAGAGCGGCCGGTCAGGCTGGACCGCGGCCTTGAAGCGATCGCCGAAAATCTCGACTTCCAGTTCCGTGCCGGGTTCGGCAAGATCGGCGCGCAGCATGCCGAGCGCGATGGATTTGCCAATCCGATAACCCCAATTGCCGGAGGTCGTCTCGCCGACCACTTCGCCCTTGTGCCAGAGCGTCGACATGTAGGGCGCGTCGCAATCGCCGGCCTCGACGACGAGCGTCACGAAGCGTTTCGACACACCGCGCTGTTTTTCGGAGGCGAGTGCCGCCTTGCCCTTGAAATCCGGTTTCGACCAATCGACGAAGCGTTCGAGCCCGCCCTGCAGCACGGTGTAATCGGTGGAAAGGTCGCCCTTCCAGGCGCGATAACCCTTCTCGATGCGCAGACAGTCCAGCGCTTCCATGCCAAAGGGTTTCAGCCCGTGCTTTTGCCCTGCTTTCCAGACAGCATCGAAAACCGGCGCAGTGTCCTCCACCTTGGTATGGATCTCCCAGCCGAGTTCGCCCGCGAAGGAGACACGCACGAGCTGGCACCACCGGTCGGCGATCTGACAGGATTGGTGCGTCAGCCACCCTTTCGAAAGGTCGGCACCGGTGACTTCGGCGAGGATGTCGCGGCTCTTCGGACCGGTCAGGATTTGGCAGGAAAACTGGTCGGTAACATCATTGATTGAGAAGGCGGCATCGCTCGGCAGGTGCTTTTTCAGCCACTCGAGATCATGCCATTGGGCGGTCGCGGCGGTGATCAGGAAGAAGAAGTCCTCGTCCAGCATCATCACCGACATCTCCGTGACGATGCGGCCCTCGTCGTCGGAGAAATAGGCGAGGCCAATGCGACCCGGCTTCGGCACCTTGCCCGTGATCAGCGAGGTGAGCCAGGCGGCTGCTCCCGGCCCCTTGACCCGATAACGGGAGAAGCCCGGCAGATCGAGTATGCCTGCGGCATCCCGCACCGTAAGACATTCTTCCTCGATACGCGGCCTCCACGGCCCCTCGCGGTTCCAGGTCTGCGTCGCTTCCTCCGAGAGATCGTCGCCCGGCTTGGCGTACCACATGGCACGCTCCCAGCCGTTATAAGGCTTGAACTGGGCGCCCAGAGCGGCGATCCGGTCATGGATCGGCGAGAGTCTTCTGTTCCGTCCCGCCGGCCAGTAGTGTTTCGGAAAGTGCATGGCATATTCGTGGCCGTAGACTTCCATGCCCTTGGCGACGCAGTAATCCGGGTCGGAGGCAAAGGCCGTGTAGCGGCGCGGATCGCAGCTCCACATGTCCCATTCGGTCTCACCCTCGGTCACCCATTCGGCGAGCACTTTTCCGGCGCCGCCTGCCTGGCAGATGCCGAAGGTGAAGACACAGGCCTCGAAGGCGTTCGGCACGCCGGGCATCGGCCCGATCAGCGGATTGCCGTCCGGCGCATAGGGGATCGGGCCGTTGATAATGCGCGAGAGGCCGGCCGTTCCGAGGATCGGCACCCGCGCTACGGCATCGTTCAGATACCATTCAAGCCGGTCGAGATCGTCGGGGAAGAGCTGGAAGGAGAAGTCATTCGGCATCGGATCGCCGGATGTTGCCCAGTGAGCGCGACAGTTGCGCTCATAGGGGCCGAGGTTCATGCCGTATTTCTCCTGCCTAAGGTAATAGGAGCTGTCGACGTCGCGCAGCAGCGGTAGCTTGTGGCCGGCCTCCTTCGACCAGGCGGCAAGCTCGGGGATCTCCTCGAACAGGATATATTGATGGCTCATCACCATCATCGGCACGGCGCGGCCGAAAAGCTTTCCCACCTCGCGGGCGTAATAGCCTGCGGCGTTGACGACATATTCGCAGGCGATCTCGCCTTTCGGCGTGGTCAGGATCCACTCGTCCTTTTCGCGGCGCGCCGCCGTGACGGGACAGAAGCGGACTACTCTGGCGCCCATGTCGCGGGCGCCTTTCGCCAAGGCCTGTGTGAGTTGCGCCGGGTCGATGTCGCCGTCGTAAGGATCGTAGAGCGCGCCGGTCAGCTCGTGTGTCTCGAGGAACGGGTAGCGCTCCCGCATCTCGTCCGGAGTCAGGATGTCGAGGTCCATGCCCTGGTAGCGCCCCATGCCCACGACGCGCTTGAATTCACGAAGCCGCTCGTTCGTATGACCGAGGCGGATCGAACCGGTAACGTGGTAGTTCATCGGATAATCGACCAAGGCCCCTAGCTCGCGATAGAGCGAGGCGGAATAGCGCTGCATGTTCATGATCGACCAGGAAGACGAGAAGGTCGGAACGTTGCCGGCCGCATGCCAGGTGGAACCGGCGGTGAGCTCGTTCTTTTCGAGGAGAATGCAATCCGTCCAGCCGGCCTTGGCGAGATGGTAGAGCGACGATGCTCCCACCGCGCCTCCGCCGATGATCACCACGCGCGCCCGTTCCGGCAGTTCCGACATCGTGTTTCCCCTGATTTCGCAGTGAGATTTGCAGCGGAGTTGATCGGCATCAAGCGGGAAGATTTGGCTTTATTGATCGAAGATTTCGATTAGATTGCCGCGATGCAAATCGATCTGATCGAGACATTTCTGGACCTGATGGAGACGCGCAGTTTCAACCGCACCGCGGAGCGGCTGAACGTCACGCAGTCGACCGTTTCGCACCGGGTGAGCGCGCTGGAGGCGGAGTTCAACCGCAAGCTCTTCATACGCGGCAAGGGCGGCACGATGCCGACGGCCGCAGGGCTGCGGCTGCTCGATCATGCAAAGGCGCTGCAGCAGCAATGGCACGAGGCGGCCCGCGCCGTTGAAGCGGCCGGCGCCTATGAGCGGGCGATGCGGATCGGCATTCAGCACGACGTGGCGGAGGCGATCGCCGGGCCATTTGTAAAAGCCGTGCGGAGTGAACTTCCGGGCACGTCGATCTACCTGGAGGCCGATTATTCGGTTCAGATGAACCGCGATCTCGGCGCCGGCGATCTCGACCTCGCCGTGCTTTATACGCCGCACCACCTGCCGGACCTTCACTATGAACGCATAGGAGAGATTTCCTATGCGCTTGTCAGCACGAGCGCAAATACGGTCTCGGAAATCCGGCCGGAGGATTACATTTACGCCAATTATTCGCCCGCTTTCGACCGCGCTCACCGGCTCGCGCTGCCGCAGTTTTCCGCAGCATCCGTGGCGGCCGGCCGCAATCTGATCCTTTCCGAGCTCCTCTCGACGCTGGGCGGGGCGGCCTATGTCACCCGCGCGACGGCGGACGAACTGTCGCGGAAAGGGGTCGCGCAACCGGTGGCGGATGCGCCGGAAATCGCCCAGACCGTCCATGCCGCCACAAATGTCCGCTCCCGTCACGCGCACCAGCACCGCAAGCTGATCGCGGTTCTCTCCGCGCTGATTGCCGCTGGACCGTTGTGAACAGGACTTCCGATGACAGAAGCCGTGGTCGCGCAACGACTTCGGTTGTTTCTACCGTTCATTCAGGAAATAAAGAGGGACAGGATTCACGAAATCGGAGAGCTGCGTTAGATTTTCAATTGTGAATTGATTCGCGGCGACACGGGCTAACGATATCGCGAGGCTGCTTTGAGCGAACAAAGTCATGCCGGTGAAGAGAGTTATTCGATCGAACATTGGGCGATGAACCGCGCCCATCAGATCGTCATCCACCAGGGAATGAGCCTGGTGGAAGCGGCTCAGTGCCTGGACTACAAGAGAACCAACGCCAATACCTATGCGCTGCGAAAAGCGATCATGGATTGCCTCGTCGAAGCTTTGACGCAGGGGCCGCGGACTTCCTCGCCCCCCGGGGAATAGAATCCTATCACCGAAAGTTGAAGGTAGGCACGCGGAGGGGAGTCGCCCCCGAACCAACCTGTGTTACAGTTTCGTTACGACGAACGCAGTGATTGGATTGCCCATGCTTACAACACTCGCGATGGTGATGAGCCTTTCTGCCGCCGGTGCTCCAATCGTGGCGCAGGCGGGGGGAGGCGATGTCGATGTGGAACTGGTTCTCGCCGTCGATACGTCCCGCTCCATGGACTACGAGGAAGTCCGCATTCAGCGCGAGGGTTATGTCGAGGCGCTCAAGCACAAGGAGTTCATCGATGCTGTGCAGACCGGCCTTATCGGCCGCATCGCGATCAGCTATTTCGAGTGGGCAGGCGACGTGGTACCCGATTCCGTCATGGACTGGCAGGTGATCGAGACCGAGCAGGACGCTATCGACTTCGCCAACAGGCTCGAAGCCCGGCCGATCAACACCCAGCGCCGCACCTCGATTTCCGCAGCGATCGCGCAGGGAGCGACGATGATCGTTGCCAATTCCTATCGGGGCACACGGGAGGTGATCGATGTCTCCGGCGACGGGCCGAACAATTCCGGCAATCCGGTGGTACCGGCCCGTGACAAGGCGATGGAAGCAGGCATCATCATCAACGGGCTGGCGATCATGCTCCGGCCCTCCGGCGCGCCGGGTGGACTTGACAAATATTATGCCGATTGCGTGGTCGGCGGTCCCGGCTCCTTCGTGCTGCCGGTTCACAAGATCGAGGATTTTGCCGTTGCCGTGCGGCGCAAGCTGGTCATGGAGATCAGCGGCCTTGCACCACCCGCGACCGTTCAGAAGATTGCCGGCAATCAGCCGACCAGCGATTGTCTGGTCGGCGAAAAGCAATGGCAGGATCTGTTCGACCGCTGACGGCCGTTCCCCTCGACGTCTGGATATATGACAGAAAGGGGATACGGCTTTTCGGACGATCTTTTCGAAGAGCTTGCGAATAACGCGCCGGTGATGATCTGACGATCCGGTCTCGATAAATTGGGCGATTTCTTCAACAAACCCTTCACAGCGGCCGAGTTCGAAAAGGCGCTCCACGGGAGCCGCTTTTCGGCCGGCCCGGATCCTTCTCATCTCCGCTTGACGATGGGGCGGGAACATTTCCGCCGCATCGCGAGTTCCTGTCCGCCTTTTCGAACGGATGGGAGGAGCGATCTTGAGCGGCGTGACGGTGGCGCAGCAGCGCGGCGGCGATCATGGCGAAACCCGCCGTTTCCTGATCGGCATTGGCCGCGGCGCCGCCGGCGCCATGCTGTTCGGCATGCCGATGCTGATGACTATGGAGCTTTGGCAGCTCGGTTTCTATATCGAGCGATATCGTCTGTTCCTGCTTCTCATTGCCAATATTCCGCTTCTCGTGGTGCTTGCCGACCGCATCGGCTTTGAAAGAACCTCGACCTGGAGCGAGGCGTTTCGCGACGCCATGATCGCCTATGGCCTCGGCATCGTCATGAGTGCCACGGTTCTCATTCTGCTCGGCGATATCAAGCCTGACATGCCGCTTTCCGAGATGCTCGGCAAGATCGCCATCCAGTCGGTTCCCGCAAGCATCGGCGCGCTGCTCGGACGCTCCCAGCTCGGAGGGCAGGCAGGCGGCGATGCCGGCGCCGACAATGATCGGGGAGGGGAGCAGGAAGACAAGGGCGGCGATGGCGACGCCGTGCCCAATGAGATTTCCACCAGCTACAGCCGCGAGCTTTTCCTGATGGCGGTGGGCGCGCTTTTCCTCAACCTCAATGTCGCGCCGACGGAGGAGATCATCCTGATTTCCTACAAGATGACACCCTGGCATGCGATCGCCGCCATGGTCGTGTCGATCGCCATCATGCACGGCTTCGTCTACGCGGTCGCCTTCAAGGGTACGCACGAGATGCCCGAGGAAACCCCCTGGTGGCACGCTTTCTTCCGCTTCACCCTGCCGGGCTACATGGTGGCGATGCTGATCAGCGTTTACGTGCTCTGGACCTTCGGACGACTGGACGACACTGCCGTGACCCAGATGCTGATGTCGGTGATCGTGCTCTCCTTTCCCGGCGCGATCGGTGCCGCCGCTGCCCGCCTCATCCTGTGACGAGTGAATTCCAATGACGACCACGGCCAGCAGACGCCATACGGAAACAGAAGAGCCCCATTGGATCGAATGGGCGACGGGCATGATCTCTGCACTTCTGGTGATCGCGATGATCGCCTGGGTCGGCTGGGAAGCGTTGACCGAAGAGGACACGCCGCCGGAATTTTCCACTGCGGTCACCGGGCGCGGGCCGGTCGAGGGAGGGTACCGGGTCGAGTTCGAGATCGCCAACAAGGCGACCAAGACGGCTGCGGCAGTCGTGGTGCGCGGCGAGATCCTCGATGGCGGCAATACGATCGAGGATGCAGACGTAACCTTCGATTACGTGCCGGCGCAATCGAAATCCTCCGGCGCCATCCTCTTCTTGCAGGATCCCGGTTCACGGGAGGTCCGCATCCGCGCTGTCGGCTATACGGACCCGTGACATCCGGCCCGGCTCGCCGTCACGGCGGCATGATCCGCTCGAACAGATGCTCGTAATGTTGCACCAATCCCCGATCATCGACCACGAGATCCGCTTCGAAGCCGAGCGATAGGCCAAGGTCGACATAACGGAATCGATCCGGCCCCTGCCGGTCATAACGCTGCCTCGACCGTGCCACCGTCAGGGCAGGACCGTCGATGAAGGCGGTATCGAGGGCCAAGCTTGTCCGTGCATCTTCCATCAGCATCTTGCGGATGGGAAAGGTGTTGCAGAAGGGGGTGACCGAGAGGTCTGGCTCCTCGGCGCCTTCGAGGTCGGCCCGGGGCAATCCATCCACCCGCCAGCCCGTGCCGGCTCGCTCCAGGTGCAGCATGCCATGATCCTGTGCGCTCCAGCACTCGACCGTGACCGACTGCGCGCTCCAGCGAGGATCGAGACGCCAGCGGTGCTCCAGACGGAAACCGCCGCTTTCGAGACAGATTACCGTGGACGTCGCGGTGACGACATCCGCTTCGACCGAAAGCTCAAGACGCTCAAGGCCTTCGAGATCGGTCCGACGCCAGAAAAGGATGGACGTGCTCATGCCCAAGTCTCCTCCCATGGTCTAACGACTGCTGCGGAGTTTGACGCGTATGCGGACTCCGCACGCAACTGGCATCTTCGCGCCATGTGCTCAAAGAGGCAACCCATGCGGTCTCGGCGTTCCGCGCTGAACGCCGAACTGCGCGTTTGCTTCCGACCGATACGCCTGCTTCTCTTCAATACGGCAGGCCGACGTAGTTTTCCGCCAGTGCGGTGGAGGCGGCTTTCGAGCCGACGAGATAGTCGAGTTCGGCTTCCTGGATCTTCTGGCCGAATTCGCCGGTATCGGGGAAACGATGCATCATTGTCGTCATCGACCAGGAGAAGCGCACGGCGCGCCAGACGCGCTTCAGCGCCCGCGCCGAGTAAGCGTCGATTCCGGCGGCGGATTTTTCCTCGTAGAATTCCTGCAGGCCATCGAAGAGGTAATAGACGTCGCTCGCCGCCAGGTTCAGCCCCTTGGCGCCGGTGGGCGGCACGATATGGGCGGCGTCGCCGACAAGGAACAGCTTGCCGAAACGCATCGGCTCGGCGACGAAGGACCTGAGCGGCGCGATCGATTTCTCGAAGGACGGGCCGGTCACCATGCGCTCGGCATGTTGTACCGGCAGCCGGCGGCGCAGCTCGTCATAGAACCGGTCGTCCGGCCAGTCCTCGATCTTCTCGTCGAGGGCGCACTGGATATAGTAACGGCTGCGGGTTTGCGACCGCATCGAGCAGAGTGCGAAGCCGCGCGGGTGGTTGGCATAGATCAGTTCGTGGCTCACCGGCGGCACTTCGGCGAGGATGCCGAGCCAGCCGAACGGATAGACGCGCTCGAAAGTTTTCAGCGCGCTTTGCGGCGCTGATTTGCGGCTGACACCATGATAGCCGTCGCAGCCGGCGATGAAGTCGCAAGCGATCCGATGGGTGACGCCGTCCTTTTCATAGGTGACGTAGGGTTTGCCACCTTCGAAATCGTGCGGCGTGACATTGGCCGCCTCGTAGATCGACACGCCGCCTGTGGTCTCGCGCTTGTCCATCAGATCATGGGTGAGCTCCGTCTGCCCGTAGACCGTGACGCGCTTTCCCGTCAACCCGAAGAGGTCGATGCGGTGATCGCGGCCGTCGAAGGCGAGAGAGAAACCGTCATGTGGAAGGCCTTCCCTGTGCATCCGCGCGCCCGCGCCGGCGCGGTCCAGCATGCCGACCATGCCTTCTTCCAGCACGCCTGCACGCACGCGACCGAGGATATAATCCTTGCTCACCCGATCGAGAATGACGTTGTCGATGCCGGCATTGGTGAGCAATTGGCCAAGCAGCAGGCCGGAAGGGCCCGAACCGATGATGGCGACTTTCGTGCGCATGAAATCCTCCCGAATCGTCCCTCATGGTAAGCGCGTGATCAGGGTGCCGAACAATGGACATTTTGCGCAATCTATAGGACAAAACAAACATCATGTTGCTGGAGCCTACAATGCTTTCGCCGGTCCCCACTTACGATCTTTATGGCGAGAGCCGTACGAAACGGCCGGATTTCTGGCTCCATTGCGAAACGATCGCTTCGCGCAGCAGCACGCATCATTGGGAGATCGGACTCCATCGGCACGAGAGTTTTCAGCAGTTCCTGTACATTCGCGACGGATCGGGCGACGCGATCCTCGGGCCTGCGAAGGTCGCTCTCCTCCCTCCTTGCGTGGTGGCCGTGCCGCCCGGTGTCAGCCACGGCTTTCGTTTCTCCCGCGACATCGACGGGCTGGTAATCACGCTGGTGGCCGAACGATTGCGGCTGACCGCCGGCCTCGCAAAGCGGCCGGGCGACTGGCTCTCGAGTCCCCGGCTGATCGCGTTGCCGGCGAGCGACGATGCCCGCTATCTCGACGAGACCTTCTCACGCCTCTTTGCCGAATTCGAGACACGGCGGGTCGGCCGCAACGATCTCATCGAGGCCTATCTGATTGCGGCGATCCTCATTCTCGGCCGCGTCGTCGGAGCCGACGGCAAGGGAGCAGCGGAAGATATCAATCTTGCGCGCGTCGAGGCGCTGAAGGATCTGATCGGCCGGCACTTCCGCAAGCAGCTTCCTGCGGAAATCTATGCCAAGCTCCTGAACCTCTCGCCGACGCATCTCAACCGCATCGTGCGCGACGTCACCGGTATGAGCATCCACGATCTCGTCATGGCCCGTGTCATCGATGAAGCCCGCCGCGCGCTCGTCTTCACCACGGCGAGCGTTCAATCCATAGCCGACGGACTCGGCTTTTCCGATGCCGCCTATTTCTCCCGCTGCTTCCGCAAGCGGACCGGCCAGACGCCGCGCGAATACCGCGAGGCCGAACGCGAGAGCCTGCGGCGGGCGGAGGTCGCCGATTAAAGCGCGCCTCACGTTTGGAACATTTCGGTGACAATTCGTGTGCCGCGGTGCGGGATCATTCTTCCGCCACATGCGTTAGCCAACGCTGCTTGCCCGCTTGAGGTGAGTCCCAATAACGGGCGGCGAAGATAAAGGAGTACAGGGATGAAAAACTATGTTGCCGTGGCGCTTGCCGCCATTCCGGTTTTGACGAGTGCCGGAGCGGCCCTTTCGGCCGACGTGATTTCCCGCCGGGACCGCGTTCCCGTCTATGAGGAGCCGGATCAGCGGGGCGGTGTCCGCATCGGCTATCTCGACTGCACAATCGGCGGCGGCGTTGGTTACGTGCTAGGCTCCGCCAAGGAAGCCGATTGCGTCTTCACGTCGGCGATCGGCAGCGAGCCGCTCGACCATTATACCGGAGTGGTCCGCAAGATGGGCGTCGATCTCGGCTTCACCACCCGCAGCCGGTTGATCTGGGCCGTCTTCGCCCCGACCGCCGGCTATCACCATGGCTCGCTCGGCGGCCTTTACCAGGGTGCGACGGCGGAAGCCACCGTCGGCGCCGGCATCGGCGCCAACATCCTTGTTGGCGGCACGTCCGGCTCCATCCATCTGCAGACGGTGAGCGTCACGGGTCAGCTCGGTCTCAACGTTGCAGCCACCGGAACGTCGGTCACGCTCACTCCGGCAAGCTGACATTACCGCGGAGCTCTGTCCTCTCTCCGGAGTGGGGAGAGGACAGATCGAGGTTACCCGATCGTCTTCGTGCGGAAGCCGGAGCCGCGGTAACCGGATTGATATCAATCATGATCTGTCGCTGCTCCGCCGTTGACGAAGCAGCAAGCTTGATCAAAGCACGGTGACGTTTTCGGCTTTCGACTTCCCAGTCTTGCGATCTTGCCCCAGCTCGTAGCTCACCTTTTGCCCGTCCCTTAGCGAACTGGCCCGCTGCAAAGCGGACATGTGCACAAACACATCAGCTCCCCCGTTATCGGGCGTGATAAAGCCAAACCCCTTGTCTTCATTGAAAAATTTAACGGTGCCAGTAGGCATGAGAACTCCTCGCTGCTTGTGCGGCCGCTTGCCGCCCGCCGAACCTATAGCTCGATCGCTCAGCTATCAACGGTCCGCGGCATTTTCTTTGCCCGGAAGGTAGGTTCTCCGCCGACATCTTAAGGAGGCGTTGACCAAACACATTAGTGTTTTTTAATATTCGGGCATGCTATCGGATGGATGCAGCGCAATGCGGACATGACGTCTTCTGCAGCCTTGGGCACCTCAACGAAGCTGGAATAATCCGTCATGCTCGCACGCCGACCGAAGGAGAGCCGTGAAGGCAACTCCGTTTTCATTGCCACCTCGCTGCTCCTTCTCATCGCCATGGTCCTGGGCGGGATGGGTGCACATGTGGTTGACCGCATGCGCAGTACCGCGAACGCGCTCGATGACAACAGAGCCATTCTGGCGGCGGAAACGGCCGTCTCCTCGTTCAAGGAGCAACTTGCTGCAACCGTGCGGGACAATGCCGTTTGGGATGAGGCCTACAAGGCAATCACGCAAGGGGATCGCGAGGGTTGGGCTTATGAGAATTGGGGCAAGACCAGCGAGGATTATGCGCTTTATGATGGAGTAGCGCTGACGGCACCCTCAGGGGCTAGGAGCATCGCCTATCTCAAAGCCGACATAATCGATCCGAACGAATATCTTGGTGCAAAATTTCCGGTGCAAACGAAGGCTGCAGCGCGGCCCGGCATCGATCCCATTGTCAACATCTTCAGAAGCGGCAACGATATCATCGCGGTGGCGTCGGAAGCGGTCCAGCCGTACGGAACACAGGTTCAGGATTCTGAATACTATGTCCTCAGCTTCTTCAAGATCCTGACTTCTGAAGTCGTGGCCAAAATGGCCAAGGAACATCAGCTGCCAAAGCTTCACATAACCCGCAATGCGGCGAGCGATCTTCTGACTTTGCCGCTCATGGATGTCGATGGAGTCGAAGTCGCGCGTTTGGCTTGGCCAAGTGCCGCTCCTGGAAATACGATTTTCGATGAGGTGCGCCCTTTTATTGCAGCGGCGATCGCGATCCTTGGCCTCTATTTGGCCGGTGTCCTGTTAGCAGGTTGGTCGGAAACTCGCCGCTTGAAGAGCTTGGCGGGTCGCGCACGACATGAAGCCACCCACGACAGCCTCAGCGGGCTCTTGAACAGGCTCGGTCTCATCGAAGCGCTGGACCGGCTCATGCAGGCTGACAAGAGCCAGATACTGGTTTTGCATCTTATCGATCTCGACGGCTTCAAGGCGGTCAACGATGCTTGGGGGCATGCGATCGGGGACCAGCTGATCAAGCTGGTGGCGCACGCCCTCCGTGATATTCACGCCGACGTGGCGGGTGTCGCACGGCTGGGCGGCGATGAATTCGCTCTGGTTCAGCTCGGCTCCGCAAATCTCACCGAGCTTGACAATCAACTTCTTGAACGCCTCAAAAAGCCGTTTCTCATCGAAGGCCGCACGATCGAAATCGGCGCAAGCATCGGTGTTGCGTCCCGTGACGACGCAGAGAATGCGCATGAACTTCTTCGTCGGGCGGATATGGCCCTTTATGAAGCGAAGGAAACGGGCAGGGGATGTGCGGTCACCTATCATCCGGATCTTGACTGTCGGCGCGAAAAGATCGCGGCTTTGGAAAGCGACCTTCGGCGCGCCCTCCAGAATGATGAAATCCAGCCTGTCTTCCAGCCTTTGGCTTCGGCGGCCTCGGGCGAGATAACAGGCGTGGAGGCGCTGGCCAGATGGAGACGCGCTGAAAGAACAATCGGCCCGGATGCGTTCATACCTTTGGCGGAGAAATGCGGATTGATCGATATCCTCGGCCTCCAGATGCTTCGGAAGTCCATCGTGGCAGCCCGCGCATGGTCTCCACTCACCTTGTCCGTCAATGTTTCTCCGATCCAGCTATGCAACCCGCATTTTGCCGCCGATGTGCTCACTGTTTTAAACGAGGAGAGCTTTGATCCTTCCCGACTGACGTTGGAAATCACCGAAGCGGTGCTGATGTCGAACCCTGAGCAGGCACGACGCTCCATCACCGCCTTGAAATCGGCAGGCATCCGGTTTGCCCTCGATGATTTTGGCGCCGGTTATGCCAGTATCGGCACGCTGCGCGAGTTCGGCTTCGACCGGATGAAGATCGATCGCTCCCTGATTCAAGCCATGGATAACGGCAGTACCGGCCGGAACGTCCTGACAGCCACGATCTCGTTGGCTAGAGCCCTGGGGATTCCAGTCACGGCTGAAGGCATTGAATCCATCGATCAGGCGGACGCCGTCCGAGTTGCCGGTTGCGATCAGCTGCAAGGCTACTTGGTGGGCAAACCCATGGGGCGAGACGAGCTTGCATCCTGGCTGGCTTCGTCGCTTGCCGCCTGAGATCTTCCTGTGGCGTCAGCAGGGCTGGCCGGCACCGCCGATCTTGGGGGGAACTTGTCGCCTTCCTAAAGCTGACCACATTGGTTCGCTGCGTCTCGCCGCCGCGAAGGTGTGCTGCCGGTGTTGCGGCTGCGCGTGTCCTTGGTGCGGAGAAAAGGTTCGATGAGAACATCCGCCACTTCATGAGGAATGCCCGGGCCTTCATCGCCGAGCGACAGGACTGTATGCTGGATGGACGTTGACACAGCGATGTGAGTGCTCTCTGCGTGTTGATGGCATTCTCGATTCAGCTGGCAGTCATCCGGCTTAATCCCCACCGGCCTGCAGGAGCACAATACCTCGGCCTCAGAGGTGACGAGTAAATCGATCCGATCGAAGAAAGCATGTCCGGACGACCTATGTGATGCCATCGAGGCATTGGGCGTCCAGCTCAACCCTTACATTCTGTCCTGTAGCTTTGGGTTATCGCTAGCTGTCAATGACGTGGTGAAAGCAAGTCCGGTTTCGCCGTTTCTGTCGCCTCACCGCGACCTCCCTGCCGGAACAGTTCGAGTTTGTCGGCAAGATCGGAACTCGACACCGGTTTCCCAATCGTTGCAAGCGCCGTCTGCGGATATTCCGCAGCGATCCGTTCCTGGCCAGTGACGAAGATGCTGGGAATGCCGTGCTGGCGAAGCCATCTCGCCGCAGCTGGGTCGGTTCGCCCATCGGCGAGGTCGATATCTACCAGCACCCCGTCCACCTCGAGAGTGTCTATATTTCTGACGAGGTCGGCGAAGCTGTTGGCCGAACCCGTGAATACATGTCCCAGATCTTCGACCATCGCCTCGACGTGAAAGACGATCAGCGGATTGTCTTCGAGATAGAATATACGCAGTGGCGGCGCTGACGGGTCCATGCGCCCAAACCTCCTAGGCTTCTCGGTGTTCCCACGACACGCGCGAAAGCGGACCGCCGAAAATGCATTGCAATCCCTGCCGGTCAAACAGAATGCTCGGCGGCGTGCCGAACAGGCCAGATAATGCCGACCGGATATATCGCGTTCCATATCCGCTCCTCGAGGGCTCGCAAGCAGGCGGTCCTCCACTCTCGACCCATTGAAGTGTCAGGAGGTCGTCATCCGACGAAATGGTCCAGTTCAGCTTTATCCGGCCGCCCGGTTGGGAGAGAGCACCATATTTGAGCGCATTGGTCGCGAGTTCATGAAGACAAAGGCCAAGGGTGGTCGCGGCTTCCGGGCGCAGAAGGATCGTCGGCCCTTCGAAGGCAAGGCGATTTTGATTTTCGGTCTGGTAAGGACTGAAGGTGAGATCGACGACGTGGCGGAGCTCCACGCCCTCGCCATCCGCCTGAAAGACCGCCGAGTGCACATTGGCAAGTGCTCTGAGACGACCCGCGAAATCGTCGGCAAAATCATTCAGCGCCACAGCGCGGCGACGGGTCATTTCAAAGATTGAGGAGATGCTTGCGAGGATATTCTTCACACGATGATTGAGCTCGCGCCGCAGTTCGACCTCACGCTCGATATGGTCGCGCACGTCCCGTTGGCGCAGACGCGCCAGCAAGCTGGACTGAATGCCGCTGAGCAGCTCTAGCGCCGTTACGGGCCGCTGGTAATAGATCTGACGGGAACGGGGCCAGGCAGTGGAGAGTTCGGCGCGGATGCGCGTCTGTGGGGCCGAACGGTCGAGCAGAACGACGAGCGGCATCTCGGACCAAGCAGGTTGGTCGATCAGATGACGGCGGACGATCTCCAATACCTCCGGCTTGAGGGCCTCGTGGGTTGCGACAATTATGCCTGGCGATTGCTCCAGCAGGACCAGCATCTCTTCCACGCCCGCCGCGCGACGGATCGGCACGCCGTGCTGGGTAAGCAGCGCTTCCAGATAATCGGCGTCGCGCCGATAAGGGGCCATCGCCAACACCCAGTCGAGACGGCTGTCGTTGCCAGGCACGGGTGCTACGCCTCCGGAAGCGGATTATAGGCGATCACCGAGACGCCGGAGCTTTGGATGAATAGTTCCCGCACGTCCAGATCGTGCGGACCATGCCGCTTCTTCACGACGGTAATGCTGCGCCGCAGCCTGCCGTCGTGCTCCATGATGCGCAGCAAGAGCACGGTGTCTCCCAGGAAACTCACGTCAACGTCGATGCCTACGTCCTGACCGAGGAGGCCGTGCTGCGCGACAATGAGAATCGTAAGAACGCCAGCGCGGGCGAGATATTTAAGGAGCGATTGGATATCGCGAACCGCCTTCTCCCGGTGCGGCAGCGAGTTCAGATAACCGGTGAAACTATCGATCACGACGACCTTCACCTTTTCACTGCTCACCACCTGCTGGACGATTTGGCCGAACTCCCCCGGCGAGATCTCGTTTGGATTAAAGTCGCGGATAATCAGCTGGCCATCCTCATAGAACTGACGCAGGTCCATGCCGAGGCCCTCAGAGCGCCGGAAGAAGGTCTCGACCCGCTCCTCAAATAGGAACAGGGCAACGCTCTCGCCGCGCTTGAGCGCCGCAGTTGCGTAAAGCGACGCCATGGTCGATTTGCCGGTCCCGGCTTGACCGATGACGAGTGTAGTCGTCCCGGACTCCTGTCCACCGCCGAACATCTCGTCGAGCGTGTCGACCCCGGACTTAATAAGCTGTGGCTTAATTGCTCTTGCCACCGCGCCCGGTATGATCCGTGGGAACACGACCACGCCGTCGCCCTCGCGCAGGGTCATATCATGATAACCGTCGGCAACTGGCACGCCGCGCATTTTGCTGACTTCGATGCGACGGCGGACGGGACCATATTCCTCGATCGACTTATCCAGGCGTATGACGCCGTGGGCGATGCCATCGACTTCCTCGCCCGTGCGATCTGTCTCGCGCGTTTGGGTATCGAGCAGCAGTGCCACGATATTGCGCTTGGCAAGGAACGCCTTGAAGGCGATCAGTTCGCGGCGGAACCGAGGCGAATCGCCAGTGATCAGCCGGATTTCCAGCAGTGAATCATAGACTAGACGGCTTGGCTTATGCTCCTCGATTGCGCGTTCTATCGTCTTCCTCGTTTCGTCGAGGCGGAGCTCTGCAGTCTGGAAGATGGTCTGGTCAGCGGCGCTATTGACGGAGTCGGAAGCCGAGAGTTCCTCGACCCGGATGCCGTCGAGCGCCCAGCCGTGCGATAGCGCGATCGCCTCCAGCTCCGCTCTTGTCTGGGACAGGCTAACATATATGCAGCGCTCGTCTTGGGCTACGCCCGCGCGCAAGAATTGCAGCGCCGCTGTCGTTTTGCCCGATCCCGGTGCACCTTGAAGGATATAGAGATTGGAGGCTGGTAAGCCGCCCCGAAGGATTTCGTCGAGTCCGGTAATGCCGGAGCTCACCACGGTCTGCTTCTTACGTTCAGCCACGCTCACCTCTCGATCTTATCCAATTTGAAGACGCACAGCGAACAATAGTGCCGTTCGAATTGATTTCGAGTTCTTGAACGCGCTCGACGGGTTACAGTTCCTTGGTCAGAGATGTCGCGCCCGACCTGCCGTCGGGAGGGCCGACCGGCGAATCTCCAGCTTGTGTCGCGCGATCAGAGCCTCGGAATGCTGACTGCCCCGAAACCTCTGATCCGTCAGGTTGGGATCGTCTTCAAACGAGCCGGCTCGCTTCATAACGTAAGAACCTGCCGGGTCCTTCGTCCAATGTCAGCTCCGCCCAGATGGCGGCGCCCAGAGTAGCGCTCAGGATACCTAGACTGCCCTCCTTCCTCCCGCCGTATTTGGAGGAAAAGCCAAACCTAGTCGGATAGCCGGCTACGGGACCCGCTTCCACGCCATGATCGAACAGCTGCGGGCTCGGTGCCTCTGTGGCTTATCGCTCACCGGCCCTCTGCTTCGCTCCCTTTCATGGCTGGTCGCCTATCGGTTCTATAAGCCACCAATGTTGCGGTCGGTGGTGCCGCGCGAGAGAAACGGCACGTCTTCGATTTCTGCGAGCATGTTCTTCTTCTTGAGGAACCGTTCGAAATTGTCGACCACGGCGCTCAACGGGAACCGACCGGCTACGGCATCGCGGCATGCCCTCCACATTGTCTCATGCGAAACATCCCGCTTTCCTCCAGCCATTCCTCAAGGAAATCGAAGTGTCATTGCGTCGGAACCCTGCCCGTTTTCGTTGGCGGCGTCCGCCATGGCCACAGCATAGCTGTCCCGGAGGGAGGATAGGCCCAGCCGTTCCAGCGTAGCGACCGTGAAGGACCGGGCGTTGTCAGGCCGGCGCGGCCGCGGCTTTGCATTCGGCAGACCTGCTTGTGAACGACATAGTCGAGACCCTGCCGCGCGGCATAGCGTATGGCCGACTGCAGAGTCGGGAAGTCGAGTTCGATCTGGATTAAAAGGGTCATTGCTGCCCGTGTAACCCATCAGGGGTTCGATGAACGGTGCGCTGCGCCGCACCTTTCCGGAGGTGCTGACTGCCCGGCTGCGCTTGAAGATATGTGCCACAGCGTTCTCGGGGAACAGGGGCGGGCCGGCACGAGGGTGGGCTGGCTATTGTATTGTCCGGCATGCCCCACGGCGGGCTGCCGAGTTGCTTCTGTTGACATAATGCCCCAGTCTCAACTGCGGCTCCAAGATTCTCCATCACTCATCCTCTTCCTCAAGTGATGGAGCGCCGGCGCCACCAAGGTGCGGTGCCGGCGCTCCGTCATTCTCAGCTCTTGATCGCGATGCGCTTGACTTGCGACTGCGCCTTTTCGCTCTTCGGCAGTACGACGGTCAGGACGCCGTTCTTGAACCGGGCGTCGACATTGTCGTCCTCGACTTCATAATCGAGCGGAATGCGCCGTTCGAAGCGGCCGTAGAAGCGTTCGGAGAACTGCTTTTCCTGATCTTCCGTTTCCGAGCGCTTTTCACCCTTCAGGGTCAGCACGCCGTCGTCGAGCAGCACTTCGATATCCTTTTCCTCCATGCCGGGGACTTCTGCCGTCACCTTGATTTCCTTGTCAGTCTCGGAGATCTCAACGGTCGGCCAGCCGGCGTTGAGGGACGGAAAGGAGCCGAAGGCCGGAAGGCGATTGTCGAAGGAACGGAAGACGTCGTCGAACAGCCGATTCACCTCGCGGTGTAGCGACAGGAACGGATCGCGATTGTCGTCGCGATAAACGGTCGGGGTCTGATTGCGGCCCCCGGGAATCAGATCACGGACATTCATGACATTCTCCTCTCTCTGTTTTGTTGGCAAAGCTCCGCCGCAGGTGCCGAGCGCTGCTCGGCACCTGGACCATGTTCGGCTGTAGGAAAGCCTCAGGCGGCCGCCTTGTCAGCTGCCATTTGCTTAGTTTCGACCTCCGGCAAAGCCTGATCGCTGGCGATTTCGATCCGGCGCGGCTTCATCGCTTCGGGGACTTCCCGCTTCAGATCGATGGTCAGAAGGCCGTTGGCGAGGCTTGCTCCCAAGATCTTGATATGGTCGGCAAGCTCGAACCGACGCTGGAAGGAACGGCCGGCAATACCGCGCAGGTACTGTCCATCTTCGCCGTTCGCCCTCTGGCCCGACACGACGAGCATGTTCTGCTCCTGCGTGATCGTCATCTCGTCCCGCGAGAAGCCGGCAACCGCCATGGCGATGCGATAGCCGTCCTCGTCGGTTTTGACGATGTCATAGGCGGCCAGTTGTCGATCGACTCGCCGCGGCTTGCGGCGTCAAGTGCGTTCAACATTCGGTCGAAACCGATGCTCAACCGGAACGGGGGAGAGAAATCGAAAGTGGTGGTTCTCATAGCCACATCCTCCTTTGAAGCAATATGGGTACAAGATGGCGTCAAGCTCAGACGTCCTCGACGCCTGATTGACGCGCCGGACCCACATTTGAGCATCCGGCGATAAATGATTTAGTTCAACAGTATGGCCGTTCAAGAGGTAACGTGCGGGCGCAGGCCCAGTCCCGATTGATTTGATGACATGAGTGCTGCGGATGAGGGATCAGGTGACACCTACCCGGAACAATCATCCGGCTCATCCGGTTGTAGAGCCATGGCAGAGGAAACCGGTTCTAAATTGACACGACTGATCCGGCGGCATGCAAATGATCCGACGGCGCAAAGGCAGTTGAGCAGACTGCCGGCTTTTGCTGTCCCTGAGGATTCGGCGGGGCTGTTCGCGAGCTTGCTCCTAGAGGCTTCGCCAGGCTGAAAATGGTGCAGCCGGCGGTCCTCGCGTCTCGAATGCGCCCCCCTGCTAGGCAGGGGAATCGCATATGGAATTTCTTGAGTTGCATGCAGGTCTAAAAGGGATTCTTTGAGACGGCAGTTTTTTGA
>NZ_JBLFFK010000008.1:0-264337 GCF_051400715.1 Neorhizobium descurainiae | reverse complement strand
AACGGAGCGGGCCGACGGAGCATGGCTGCGTGGGTGCGCCGCTTCCTGCCGTTCCTGTTCCAGCCCGCGTCGCAGGGCGCCCTGCCTACCCTCTACGCGGCGACCGACCCGGCAGCGCGGGACGGCGCCTATTATGGCCCTGACGGGCTGGGCGGGATGCGCGGCTATCCAGTCGAGGAAAAACCTCCCAGACAAGCGCTTGATATGGCCGCCTCGGTCCGCCTTTGGGAAGTCTCACAAGAACTCGCTAATATAAAGTTTGATTGACCTGTTCCTTATGAGCTTCGAGCGATCATGCCATATTTTCAAAGCCAATCGGCCAAGGTCATCCTGATCACCGGCTCCGGTCGCAGTATCGGTTCAGCGCTGGCTATCGCCGCCGCTGCCGAGGCGCGTGCGGCAGCCAGCTTATTCCGCCATTTCAGTCGATCGAGAGGACTTTGACATGATCGAGCGTAGAACAATACTCGTTGCCGGTGCCGCCGTGATGGCCTTTTCCTGCGCCGATCCTGCGGTTGCGCAGACACCTAACAAGGTCGTCGGGACATGGCGAATTGTCTCTGCGACAGTCGAGGTGAACGGGACGACGTCGCTTCCCTATGGTCCCGAGCCTCAGGGAATACTGGTGTTCACGAGCGACATGCATTTCGTCGAGTTTCTGCACGACCCGCGCATCCCGCGTTTCATGTCGAACGAGCGGGGCGGCGGAACCGACGAGGAGAACAGGGCCGTCATGGCCGGCACGCTCGCCTTGTATGGCCGCTATACCGTCGACGGGGACGGCAACTTCAGCGGAAACACTGTCGAGGGTTCGTCCTTTCCCAACTGGATCGGCGATGTTCGAACGACGAATGAATTGACCATGATGGTTGAGGGCGACCGGATGATCGAGAACTTTCAGCGCCCCGGCGGGGCCAGGGTGACGATCATCTTTGAGCGTGCACGCTAGACTAGATCGACGCTTAGGCTAGGCAGTTCTTGACACGCGATCCATTCTCAAAGGTCCGTGATATTGTCGCGGTCGTCCGGAAGTCGATCGCAAGGCGCCTTCGGTCGCGCCTATCGTTGCTTCTTCGGCGTTTGGAGCTAAGCATTAGCCGCCGGTTCGACACCATTTCTGGTCGCGGATGTATTCGAGGAAAGCCCGCACGGCCGCGCTCGTATGCCGCCGGCTCGGATAATACAGATACCAACTCGGCAGCTTCTGCTTCCAATCGCTGAGCAATTCGATGAGCCTGCCTTGTTCGACATCGTCACGGACATAATCCTCGAACAGATGAGCTATACCCGATCCCGCAAGCGCGGCCTGCAGCTCCTGATGGGCGGAACTCAGAGTCAACCGGCCTTTCGGGGTAATTTCCACTTCCTCGCCGTCCCTCTCAAATTTCCACGTCACCATGGTTCCGCCGGGGAAACGGCGACGAATGCAGTCGTGCTGCAAGAGATCGCGCGGTGACTCAGGGCGACCGCGCTTGCGAAGATAATCAGGCGCGGCCACGATCGCATATCGCAAGGCGGGCCCCAAGGGCATGGCGATCATGTCCTGGGCGAGTTGATTCCCGAAGCGCACGCCGGCGTCGAAACCCTGCTCGACGATATCGATGATCGCAGCGTCGCTGACGATCTCGACGTTTACGTCGGGATAGATTTTCATGAATTCAAAAGCCAGGGGGCACAGAACGTGGTCGGCGGCCGGACCCGGTGCATTGATCCGCACGGTGCCGGATGGGCGCTCGCGAAGCTGATTGAGATCGTCGATCGCTGTTCTGATGTCGTGAAGGGCGGGCCTTAGCCGCTCGAGAAGCTGCACGCCCGCTTCAGTAGGCGCGACGCTGCGTGTCGTTCGGTTCAAGAGCCGGATGCCCAGCGCTTCCTCAAGCACGCTGATCGATTGGCTGATAGCGGACGACGAAACGCCCCTGCCAAGCGCAGCCGCTCTGAAGCCGCCACAGCGCACGACGTCCTCAAAGATCTCCAAGCTGTCAAGGCGTAGTGGTCGCATTGCAAAGTCCTGCTTAATAAGCTGATCCATTTTGATTAGCTTATCCGCGCGCCCGATCTGTGTCATCCCTAGAGAAATAAAACGCTGCGCCTGCGATCAGGTATTTGGAAGGGATCAAAAGCATGGGTGAAATCACACTGAATCGCAGGAGGATCATGCTGACAGCCGCGTCGGCCGTCACGGGACTGATCCTGCCGACCGGCAGGGCCTTTGCGCAGGCTGCTCCCGCCGCCTCGCCCCCGGCCCAGGGTGGAAATGCCGGCCATTACCGCTTTCGCGTCGGCGACATCTCGGCGACCGTGTTGAGCGACGGGCTGATCGGCGGCCCTCCGCGGGTCTATGCCAGCGATGCGCCGGAGGCGGAACTGCAGAAGGTCCTGAGGCACGCCTTCCTGCCGGCCGACCGCCTGACGCTCAATCTCAACACGCTTCTTATCGAAACGAACGGCAGGCGGGTCCTCCTCGAAGCCGGTGCCGGGCAGACCATGGGCCCACAAGGTGGCCGCGTCTTCGAGAACCTCGCCGCCATCCGTTTGACGCCCGAGGACATCGACGTCGTGGTCGTCTCGCACACGCACCCGGACCATGTCGGCAACCTTCGAACCGCCGACGGCGGCAAGGCATTCCCGCGGGCGACCGTCTATGCGCCCCGTGCCGATTGGGACTTCTTCGTCCGCAACGATCCGGACCTTTCCTATATGCCGGTGCCCGAGGATTTCCGCCGCAATTTCGCAGCCGCCATCAAGCGGAGCGTCGAGCCCGTCAGCAGCGGGATCGAATTGTACGAAGCCGGCGCGGAGATCGTCCCTGGGCTGACCACGCTTCCGGCATTCGGCCACACCCCCGGCATGGCGAACTTCCTTGTTCAATCCGGGAACGATCAGCTCCTGCTGACGGCCGATCTCGCCTATCACCCGATCGTCAATGTCGACCGGCCCTGGGTGCCTGGGCCGGATCGCGACAAGGACACCGCCCTCGCCTCCCGCCGCCGCATCTTCGACATGGCGGCGGCAGACCGGCTCCTCGTTCTCGGTTTCCACTATCCCTTCCCCGGCCTTGGGCGCATGCTCAAGACGGACGCCGGCTATGCCTGGGTCCCGATCAACTGGCAGTTCTGATCCGGTGAATAACGGAGGCCCGCAATGACGACATCAAGGCGCGCACTTCTTTCGGGTTTTCTCGCCATGCCGCTCGTGCCGCTGACCGGAGCGATCGCCGTTGGACAGGAAGCGCCGTCGCTGCCGCTGACGCGCGCCTGCGTCGACGGCGATGAACCGACGCCTGCCCGTGAGGCCGGTCCGTTCTTCAAGCCGAACTCACCGCTGAAGCAGGATCTCTATCTGGAAGCGCCGCGGGGCGAGCGCATCACCATCGCCGGCCATGTCCTCGACGAACGCTGTCGCCCCACGCCGCGGAGCCTCGTTGAGATCTGGCAAGCGGATGAAAACGGCGAGTACGATCGCCGGGGCTTCCGCCTGCGGGGACATCAATTCGCCGACGAGCAGGGACGCTGGTGGTTCAACACCGTGGTGCCGGCGCTCTATCCGGGACGCACGCGACACTTCCATTTCAGGGTTCAACGGCCGGGCGGAGATGTCCTGACGACGCAGCTTTTCTTTCCGGGCGAACCGGGCAACGCACGCGATCGTATCTTCGATGAAACACTGCTCATGACGATCAGCCCCGCCGGCGACGGTCAGTTCGCGCGCTTCGACTTCGTGGTCTGAGCCACGGGTATTTCAGCCAACCAGGTCGTGCTCGTCACCGGCTCGCCCAGCCGGAGCACGCCGAGGTCCGTGCATGAGCAAGCTTACAAACGAGGAGATTATTGCATGAGCGAACAGCAGGATTCCGGTTTCAGCCGGCGCGGCTTCATCGGCGCTTTAGGCACGGGAGCCACCATACTGGGTACAACACCTTTCTTTTCCGGTCAGGCCCACGCCCAAGGCCAGCCGGGCGCGCCGGCGGCGGCCTCCATGGCATCTGCACGAACGCGAACGATTCCGGGAACGCAACAGACCCTCACCACACTCGGTCTCGGCACCTTCCTGACCTTTGACGCCCGCCCGGGCGACGACCGCAGCAAACTCGGCGAGGTCTTTCGGCGCTACGTCGCGGGCGGTGGCCGGGTCATCGACACGTCGCCCCTCTACGGATCGGCGGAAGTCTCCGTTGGCGCGTTCCTGGCGGGCACACCGGAGGCATCCGAGATTTTCGTCGCCAACAAGATCTGGTCGACCGGCGAATATCTCGGCGATGAAAGCCATGCCCTGGCAAGTTTCGAGCAGTCGAGGCTGCGCATCTGGCGCGACACGATCGACCTCATGCAGTGCCACAGCATCGTCAACGCACCGGTAATCCTGCCCCTCATGCAGGCCTGGAAGAAGGAAGGACGCATTCACTACGTCGGCGTGACCCACCATGAATCCGGCGCGCAGGATCAGCTCGCCGAACTCGTCGAACGTGGCGGTGTCGATTTCATCCAGACGAACTACTCGATCTTCAACCGCAGCGCCGAGCGCCGCCTGCTGCCGGCCGCCGCCGACCGCGGGGTCGGCGTCCTCATCAACCTTCCGCTCGAAAAAGCGCGCCTGATGAAGGTGGTGGAAGATCGCCCGCTGCCGGACTTCGCGCGGGAATTCGAAGCCGCGACCTGGGCGCAGTTCTTCCTCAAGTGGGTCATGGCGCATCCGGCGGTCACGACAGTGCTGTGTGGCACCTCGAACCCGGAGCATGCCGAGGACAATGTCCAAGCCATGTACGGGCCCTTGCCGGACGAGGCGATGCGCCGGCGCATGGTGCAGCATATGGAGACGATCCCGGGTTTCGCCGATATCGGACGAATGCCCTGGTATCCCGACAAGGACGCCCAATATCAAGGATTGATCCGGGCGGCACAAGCAACAGCCCGTGCTCGTACGGGCCAATGAGCTTTAAAACTCGAAAACAGATGCTCTCACGAACTATTCCGTAATGACGTTGCGACTTGCAAGCGAGCGTAAGGTTCGGCATGTGCTCCGACCGGTCGGATCTCCGCCGGCGCGCCTCCATCTTTACTCAACGGGCTCATGCTGCCGCGATGAGAAGCGGACAAGGCGGAAAGGAATGGGGCGCCTGCGCCTGATCCGGTAGACCGCGGCAGGCGGAAGGTTGGCGAGCGTGCCGCCGATCCGTTCCGCCTCGAGCCCCAGATGATCCAGCAATCTGGGCGGAACCGGGCAGCGCGGGCCGTAGGTGAACTGATAGAAGGCGCCGTCCGGCCTCATCTTGCGGAATGCGCCCGTAAGGATCGCAATCACCTTGCGGGGCGGCATCGACAGGACAGGCAGCCCGCTGACGACGGCGCCGGCCTGTCTCCCGTCGAAGAGATCGACCATCCGCAGGCGGGCGGCATCCATCCAGAGCGTACGCGCTCCGGGGAAGCGGAAATGGAGCGCGGCGGCAAACTCGGATCCGAACTCGATCAGCGCGAGGTCTTCTTCTCTGACGCCGCGGGCGATCAGGGCGCGCGTGAACGCGCCGGTGCCCGGCCCGAGTTCGATCACCGGTCCGGTGGCCTGCGAGATTTCGGAGGTGATGAGGCTGGCCAGCGCCCGTCCTGACGGCGCAACTGCCGCCACGCGCAGAGGGTTTCTGAGCCAGGCTTGAAAGAAGCCGAACGCCTCGGCCACATGCTGTTGCTTCATGGCAAATTATCTCGATCATGTTTCTTGACCGGCGGCGTGATTATTGGCGCGCCGCCGCGAGGCGTCGTCAGGTCTCGCATGGCGCGACACCCAGTGTGCGGCGGGCGCCAACCCGCCGTGCGATCCAGAACAGGGTCGTCTCCGCAACAAGCAGGGCATTGACTGATCTCCTCTGGAGAAGGGTGGGACCACCGGAGGCGCCCGCTTTTCGCGGCGCGCCTCCGGTGGCTTTGAAGGCCGCCAGCAGATCGACGGGACCAGCGGCGGCTCTCGTCGGATCGGCGGGAACGGGGTGCTTCCCTGATCCGAGGCGAGCACATGCGTTTACGTCGCGGCGGAACGCAGAACGGTCCGCGTTTGGCGTTCTCCGATGGTTTCGGTGACGGCCAGCGGCAGCGAGCGTATCCGCCGGCCGGTGGCGGCGTGGATGGCATTGGCGATGGCCGCTGCGACGGGCACGATACCCGGCTCGCCCGCGCCGCCCGGCGGCAAGCCGCTGTCGACGATCGCGACCTCGACCGCCGGTGCGTTGGCCATGCGCTGCATCGGGAAATCGTGGAAGTTCGATTCCGTCACGGCGCCGCCATCGAGCGTGATCGCGCTCATCAGCGCGGTCGTCACGCCGAAGACGACGCCGCCCTCCATCTGGGCGATGACGGCGTCGGGGTTGATCACCATCCCGACATCGATCGCGCAGAAGACGCGGTCGACCGTGATCTCGCCGTCTTCCGCCACAGTGACCTCGGCCACCTGCGCGATCACGCTTCGGTAGCATTCCTCGATGGCGATGCCGCGCCCGCGCCCCGACGCCATCGGGCTGCCCCATTCGGCCAGCTCGGCGACCCGGTTCAGCACCGCGAGATGACGCGGGCTGCCCCGCAGAAGCGCCCGGCGATAGGCCAGCGGATCCGCTTTGGCGGCCAGGGCGCATTCGTCTATGAAGCTCTCGGTGAAGAAGGTGTTGAACGAGAAGCCATTCGACCGCCAGAAGCCGATCGGCATGTGGCTGGGAACGTTCTGGCTGCGCATGCGTCGGTTGGGGATGGCGTAATGGAGCTTGTCCAGCCCTTCGACCGACAGGGAATCCCCATCGGCACCAGGGTTCACGGGCAGGTTGCGGCTGGCGACCGACTGGATGATCGATTGCGCCGCAACCAGCGCATCGTAGGCCACGGGCAGACCGTCCGGCCCCAAGGCAGCGCGCAGCCGCGCGGCGGCATGGCTGCGGAAGAGGCCGCGTGCGATGTCTTCCTCGCGCGGCCAGATCAGCTTGACGGGCCGCCCGCGGTGCCGGGCCGCCAAGAACGCCGCTTGCGCGACGACATCCTGATCGCTGCGGCGACCGAAGGCGCCTCCATTCATCGTGATGTTGCAGGTGATGGACGTCGGCTCGATCCCGGCCCAACCGGTCCCTCTCCGCACTCCCGAGCGCACGCCCAATGGCGACTGGGACGGCACCCAAGCCTCCGCCGATCCGTCCTGCCGCACGATCACCGTCGCATTCATCGGCTCCATGCAGGCGTGTGCCAGAAAGGGCACTTCATAGGCGGCCTCGACGACGGTTGCCGTGCTGTTGGCGATGGCCGCTTCCGCGTCGCCCTCGTTGATGTTCTCGTAGGGGGCATCACTGGCGAGCGCGCCCTGCAGCCGTGCGGACATCTCAGCGCTGGTGACGCCGTTCGCCTCGGTTTTTGTCCAGGCGATATCCAGCAGCGAGGCGGCCTGCTCGGCCCGCCACCAGGAATCGGCCACCACCGCCACCTGACGCTCATCGATGATCGCGACATCCTCGACGCCGGGCTGGACTCGCACCTCGGCCTCGTTCGCGATGCGGGCTACCTGCGCGCCGAACACCGGCGCATGGCGGATCGAGGCATGGAGCATGTCGGGCAGAACGACATCCATGCCGAATACCGGCTCGCCCCGGACCTTGGCAGGCAGATCGACACGCCGTTGCGACTTGCCGATCAGCCGCCACTCGGCGGCGGGTTTCAATACGGGCTCGTCCGGCGGCGGCAGGACGGCGGCCTCGCGGGCGAGTTCGCCATAGGAAAGGCTGCGGCCCGAGGCCTCGTGCCGGACGAAGCCGTCGGCGGTCGTGAGTTGCGCCACGGGCACGCCAAGGCGCGCCGCCCCGGCGGCAAGCAGCATCTGGCGGGCCGCAGCACCGGCCACGCGCATCGGGTGCCACAGCGCCATCGTCGAGGACGATGCGCCGGTCGAGATGAAACCAAGCAGGCCGAGTACGCGCCGTCCCACCCAGACCGTGGGTCCGCCCGCCTCTTCCGGGCGTTGTTGAAGCACATTGAACCAGTTGGCATAAGCCGGAAGCGGCTCGACCGGGAAGGCCACGCTGATCCGATCGTCGAAGGGAATGTCCAGTTCCTCTGCCACCACCATGGCAAGTCCGGTATGGATGCCCTGCCCCATCTCGGTGCGCGGGACATTGACGACGACGCGGCCGTCGTCATGGATCGTGAGGAAGGCATTGAGAACCGCGCGGTCGCCATCGACGAAACCGTCGAGCCCATCGACGTCGACGGTCGCCAGATAGCCGACACCGCCGACGGCGGCGACAAGGGCGGTGCCGCCAAGGGCCGCGCCGGTGATCAGGAAGCCGCGACGGGAGAGAAAGCGGGGCATGACTGTCTCCTCAGCGCTCGGCCAGCATGGTCGCGGCGCGATGGATCGCGCGGCGGATACGGGGATAGGTGCCGCAGCGGCAGATATTGGTGATCGCCTCATCGATGTCGGCGTCTGTCGGCCGCGGGCTCACCTCCAGCAGCGCCGTGGCAGCGATGATGAAGCCGGGCTGGCAAAATCCGCATTGCGGCACCTGCTCGTCGAGCCACGCCTGCTGCAATGCCGAAAGGGCGCCGTTCGCCTGAGCCAGCCCCTCCACGGTCACCACCGACGCGCCCGCGACGGAACCGACAGGCGTCACGCAGGAGGGGGTGGACTCGCCGTCGATGAGGACGCGACAGGCCCCGCATTGGGCAACGCCGCATCCGTATTTCGGACCGAGCAGCGCGAGATCCTCACGGAGCACCCATAGGAGGGGCTTATCGGCATCCGTCTCGATGCTCATCCGCGTCCCATTGACCATCAAGTCAACCATGCAGTTTCTCCCTTCGCGAAATCTTGCGGGTTACGGCCGCTGCTGCGTCCGGCAGTCACGGCCGCCCGAGATAGGCGGCGATGCGCTGGTTTGCGATCAGCATGGCGATGCCGGTGAGCAAGCCCACCTCGGTGTCGCTGAGATCGAGGTCTTCCTTGATTGACTCGGCCAGGACGAAGGGAAGCATCCGGTCGATCTGGGAAGTGGCGCTGACGAGAAACAGCGTAATAAGCAGCGCAACGGCCCGCCGGGCCTCAAAGTATTCATCGCCGCTCGCATCGGATATACTGGGCAGTACATCTTGCCCATCTATTGACGACGCGGCGATTTCTGTCATGTTTGGCGCTTCCCTGGCTGTGATTGGCATCACCAAGCTAGAGGAAGTCTCCAATGACCAGAATGCCCGATACCTCAATAAACTTGCCTATTCCTACAAGCGACCATATGCTGCCGGCTGAAGGGCGAGTGCTGCGCTGGCCTCGAAACCAACCGGAGGGCCGCGTGTCGTCATCGCTTCTTGGCGGGGTCACCGCTTACATCGAAAGCCAGGGCGGCGGCGAGGGGCTGTTTCCGACGCAGATCGAGAGCGTCAACATCATCCGTTCCTACCAGCAGCGGATGCCGATGCGGCAGATCTACCGGCCGTCGCTCTGTATCGTGGCCCAGGGAGCGAAGGAAATTCTCTTCGGCGAGGACACGCTTCGCTACGGCGCCATGGAATGCCTGGTCGTCAGCATGGAGATGCCGGCCAGCGGGCGGGTCGTCGATGCAAGTCCGCAGGTGCCCTATATCGGCGTCACCATAGATCTCGACGTTGCGATGTTGCGCGACGTGCTGGAGCAGTTGGAGACGCCCCCCGTCCCGCCTGCCACGCCCGGTCCGTGCGTGTTCGTCGGGAAGGTCGACGAGCCTTTGGCGGAATGCGTGCTGCGGCTGATCCGGATGTCGCAGACGCCGAAGGCTATCCCGATCCTCTATCCATCCGTCATGCGCGAGGTCTGCTACTGGCTTCTGACCGGCCCGCATGGCGCCGAACTCTGCAGTCTGGCCTCGGCGGAATCGAATTTCATGCGGATCGCCAAGGCGATCTATTTCCTGCGCGCCAACTTCACCCAGACGCTGCGAGTGGAGCAGATGGCCGAGGTGGCGCGCATGAGCCCGTCATCGTTCCATCAGCACTTCAAGCAGCTCACCTCGGTGACGCCGCTTCAATTCCAGAAGCAATTGCGCCTTCTCGAATCGCGTCGCCTGATGGTGGCGGAAGCTGCAAGCGTCGAGGAAGCCGCCTACAAGGTCGGCTACGAAAGCGCGTCGCAGTTCAGCCGTGAATACTCCCGGATGTTCGGCGTCGCGCCAAAGCAGGACGCCCTGAACCACCAGCGTATGTATAGCCAGTACGCCAGCCGCAAGGCTCGCCGCGCCTAGGCGCGTGTCTCAGGAAGCCGCTCCGTGCCGCCGCGGCTCGGAGCGAGACTTCCTGATATGCCGAGGCGACAGGACGCTGCCGCGATTGCCGCATCTTCGGTAGGCCTCCGGCCACCAACGCCGGCCGATGACGCAACGCGGTCGAAACCCCGGCTCGATATGAGGGCGTCAGAGGTCGTCCCGTGGCAGTTCGACAAGGGAGTGCGCATCGACGCCTTTGGAATATCGCCGCGGCGACAGCCCCATGACACGCGTAAAAGCCGTGTTGAATGCATTTTCGGATTCGTAGCCGACGGCGCGCGCGATGCGTGCCAGCGTTTCGCTGCCTGCTACAAGCCGCTCGGCAGCCAGCATCATCCGCCAGCGCGTGAGGTAGGCGACCGGCGTCTCTCCCGTCTTCTCCCGGAAACGTCGCGCGAAAACGGTTCGTGACATGCCGGCGCGGGCGGCGAGTTCTTCGAGCGTCCCACCATGTCCCGGATCGGCATGGATCGCCCCGATGGCGGCGCCGACCTGCGGGTCGGCCAGGCCCGCGAACCAGCCGATCTCCGCGCCGGATTGCTGCGACAGATGGAGGCGGAGCGCCTGCGCCAGCATTATATGCGCAAGGTGCTGCGCCACGAGAGACGCGCCCGGCCTCGCTTCCCGCAATTCCTGCATCATCAACTCGATCGACCAGCGAAGCGCCACCTGGTCCCCGGCAGCCTTGAGGTGGATGACGGGCGGCAGCGTTCGGAGCAGCACGTCAGCATGCCGACCGCTGACTTCGAACCGGCTTCCGGCCAGCAGCACGTCGCCGCCGCCATTGTAGGTGACGGTCTCTCCGTCCCGGTCCGGCGCAAGGGCTTCGCTTGCGAGCGTCGGCGCCAGCGCCGGGTCGCTCGAGATCCGCACCGGACGCCCGCTCGGCAGGACGAAGCAGTCGCCGGCGACGATTTGGACCGGCTCTCCGGCGTCCTCGAGCATGAGCCAGCAACTGCCGCGTATCACGGCGTAGCACTTGATCCTTCCAGCAAGATCGTCGAGCCGCAGCGACCAGTCGCCGCCGGCGTCGAACCCGGCGGTGATGTAGCTGCGCGGCTTCAGCAGCGAGAGGATTTCGGAAAGCGGGTCCATAGGAAAGGTACGATCGCGAAGGAAATTGAGACTTTCAGCTAGAGTGCGTACCACGGATCGCGGATATCTTCCGCTCTAAATCGACAGTTCGATTGTCCATACGGAGAGAAAAGATGAAAGCCGCAGTAGTTACGGATTTCGGCCAGGCACCCGCCTATGGCGATTTCCGAGACCCCGTCGCGGGTGAAGGAGAAACGATCGTGCGGGTTCACGCTGCGCCGCTGAGCCCCATCGTCAAGGCGTTGGCGTCGGGCAGGCATTACACGAGCGGCTCCCAGGCCGGCTTCGTACCTGGCGTGGATGGCGTCGGCACTGATCCGGAGGGCCGGCGGGTCTATTTCCTATTCCCCAGGGCACCCTTCGGCTCGATGGGCGAGCTGACGCTGGTCTCGAAAGAAATGCTCGTCGCCATCCCGGACGATGTCTCCGACGTTCGCGCCGCGGCGGTCGCGACCGGCGGCCTGGCATCATGGGTTGCCCTGACGCGCCGGGCGCCGATCCAGCCGGGTTCTACCGTGCTCGTCAACGGCGCGACCGGCGCTGCCGGCGGCATGGCGGTGCAGGTCGCGCGGCACTTCGGGGCAAACAGGATCATCGCGGTCGGTCGCAGCCGCGAGCGGCTGGACCGGCTGGAAGTCGAAGCGCGAATTGCTCTCGACGCCGCCGCCGACGAGGCATTGCGCGCCGAGTTCGACCGCGGGGTCGATGTCGTGCTCGACTTTATCTGGGGTGAGCCTGCCAGCCGGGTGATCGCGGCCGCGACGAAGAATCGCGGTTCCGGAATGGGCGAACCGAGAGTGCGGTACGTCCAGCTCGGCACCGTCGCCGGCGACGAGATTTCGCTCCGCGGCGATGCTTTCCGCAGTTCGGGGCTCGAACTGATGGGCAGCGGCATCGGCAGCGTCGCCATCCGGGATTTGTTGGCCGGCGCCCGCGAACTTCTGACGGAGACGGACAAGGCAGGATTCGATGCCCCCGTCACGACGCTTCCGCTCACGGCCGTCGCCGACGCGTGGGCCGGCCCTTCTGACGTTCGCTATATCCTATCCCCGGCGGGCCACACGTCGAACGGCTCGGACAGCAAATCGACACGGCGTGGGGTCAGGTCGAATTCGAACGTGATGCCGGGATAGTGCCGGGAGATGATCTCTTCCTCGACCTTTGCAAGGAAGCCGCGGCTTTCAATCCTGCCTCAGACCGGCAACCCGCTCTGCTTTCGAAGACTTTTGTCGAATGCAGATTCAGGGACGAAACGGCGCAGAAAGCTGACTTGGCGCGCCATTTTTCCCGCCGCATAGCGCCTCCTCGGAGCGGAAGCGGTCGCTGCTTTCAACACCGTCCCGGCTACGATTTCGGGGGCATCGCCCGTTTCGATCGCTTTCCGCAGCACCTCATTCATGCCGACGCGCGCAGAGTCATAGATATCAAGCAACTGATCCGGCTTGGCGAGATTTTCTTCAAACGGCGTGCGGGTATAGGCGGGCTCGACCAGCACGACGCGAATTCCGAAAGGACGCAATTCGTGGTCGAGCGATTCGGAATAACCCTCGATGGCATGTTTGGTCGAGGCATAGAGCGCGGAATAGGGGGCCGGTATCAAACCCAGCACCGAACTCAAGTTGACAATCCGGCCCTTCCCCTGACGTCGCATGGCCGGCAGCACTGCGTTGGTCACGCGGAGAACGCCGAAGACGTTCACGTCGAACAGCGCCTGGGCCTGGGCCATCGACGATTCCTCCGCGCCGCCGAGCAAGCCGACGCCTGCGTTGTTGACAAGCAGGTCGATGCGCCCGGCTTCGGCCAGCACGTCATCGACGAGTTTCGCGACCGACGCGTCATCGGTGACGTCGCAGGCCAGCATGGTGACGCCGTCGGATCTTTCGCCAGCCGCGCGACGGCTGGTTCCGAACACGCGAAAGCCCGCATTCTGCAGGGCTTTGGCCGTCGCGTGCCCGATGCCGGTGGATGCCCCCGTCACCAGGGCGACGCCGAGATTGGTCTTGTTCATGGAAATCACGTCTTTCTTTGTGCCGGATTGCCGGCTGCGGCGTGTGCACAAGTGGAGATGGGGCGCATGCCCAGGCGAGCCGATGAGGCCACTACTCGGCAATGGCCCCGACTTGCTGGTTGGACTTCGACCCCGCCTCGGTGACGGTAAGCTTGCCGCCCGAGCGCGAAATCTCGAGGCTCCGGCCAGGCTCGCCCGATTTTCCGGGCACGGATATCGTGGCCGACTGCCCTTCGGCGAGAGTGGCCGAGAAGCGCACCGGATTCCCGGCCTCTCCTTCCGCCATCGTTGCGATCACCCGATAGCCGTCATTTTCGGCGGTGTAGTAGAAGACGCCATGAAAACCGCCGAGACGGATACTCTCCCCCGCCATGGCGGACAACTCGCCGGCATGCAACTGAGACGCGGCCAGGCCGAGCGCCGCCCCGCCACCGATGAGGCCGATCATCGCGAAGCTCCGTTTGGATGGCGCGGATCTCGACCGGTACGGGGCGCCAAGATTGGTCGTGTTCATGGAAGTACCTCTTTCTTTGTGCTGGATTACATCCTGAAACGATGTTACTATCGTTTCGATACAAAGTAACTATCAAAATGATACCAACATGAAGAATCTTTCCGACGCCTCTTGCCCGATCGCCCGCAGCCTCACCTGCGTCGGCGATGCGTGGAGCATGTTGATCCTTCGCGACGCGAGCATGGGCCTCAGCCGCTTCGATGAATTCCGCAAAAGCCTGAGCATCGCCCCCACCATCCTGACCCGAAGGCTGGCGACGCTGACGGAGGAGGGACTATTGGAAAAGCGGCGCTACTCCGAGCGGCCTCCGCGCGACGAATATGTGCTCACCCCCGCCGGACGCGACTTCCTGCCGGTGCTCGCCCTGCTGGGTGCGTGGGGACGCCGGTACCGTGGCGAAGGCAGGTTGGCGCGATATATCGACGCCGAGACAGGAAAGGAAATCGAGCCGGTGGCTGTGGATGCCGTCACAGGAGCAAGGATCGGCACCCGCCCGATTCGCGTCGCAACACCCGAATAGCATCCGTCCGTGCGATGAGAACCGGGACTTGGCGGCCGGGGTTCGGGTGATATGAAGTGCTCCGCTTCATGCGATCCTCTGACCTGACGGTGTATTCGCCGCCAAGCGTCACGGCCCCTGAGGGGTGACTCCGATCGAGATCAGCCAGGCCAGGATTTCAAACAGCAGGGCCACCAGGGCAATCTCCAGCGCGATGCGGATGCGCTGGATGACGCGCCAGTTGCTACCCATGTCCGCCTTGATCCGCAGCGCGAGCGCGCGATGAATTGCCGGCATGTTCATCGCGCCTTCCTGGTCGACATACAGGGCCAGCAGTTCCTCCGGGTCGAAGCGAAACGTGTAATTGTAGTGGGGCCAGAGCACGAATGCGGCCAAGCATCCGATAAGGAACAGCAGCAGCAGCGCCGTCCAGTCCCACGGCCCGACACCGTCGCCCAGCGCCTTTGTGCCGAGAAGCGAGGTCGCAAATGCGGTCGCAAAGATCAGGTTGCCGCCGCGGGCGTTTAGCGATTCGACGACCTGCTGTTGATGCTGGAGGCCGCGGACGGCCTCCTGATAGACAAATGCCAGCCGCGGATCGTCATGGGCGGTTTCATGGGGTTCTGTTCGTGTGGAAGAACTCATCGATCGGCCTCGTGGTTTGACGCATCTCCGGCGCCTCCGCCTGGCGGCGGCGCCGCGATTGCCATATCGTCGAGGACGTATGCGACCGCCCAGCTCCTACGCATCGGCAGCCGCGATCGGCAAAAGCGCCTGCGCCAGCATAGCAATGAGGCTGCCGAATGCGGCGGCCTCATCAGGTGCGTGATCTGGATTCACCTCGGCCAGGGTCAGTGCGCGCCAGTTGGGCGCTGCCAGGAGGATATCAAGTACTTTGCCAAGCTCCTCGAGCTCGAGGCCGGTGCCCCGCGCTCCGTAGCGGACGTTCTCGGCAATCGGAAACGACGTAAACGCAAGCACATCGATGTCGACGTGAACGAGCAGACGGTCAAAGCGGAGTCCCCAGGTCTTTGCCTTGTCGGCCGCAGCCGCCGGGTCCGATTTGATCTCCGGCAGAACGATGTGTTGAATGTCGTTGACGGCGATCGTCCTGGCCTCGGGCGTTGTGACCTCATGGGCACCGAATAGCAGCACGTCGGATGGATGAAGCATCGGCCGTCTCGATGCGAGACCACTCAGATCAGGAAGCGCGCCGGGTAGATCAAGCATGTGGGCGATGCCAGTCCAGTCGAGCGCCCCTTCGGCGGTTTCCGGCACATTGAGATCGGCGTCGCCATCAATGTAGATCAAGCCGACCGAAGCGCCGTCGATCAGCGCGCCGGCGACCACCCCCAGTTCTATGGTGCAGTCACCGCCAAGGACGAGTGTCGCCTCGCCCTCCGCCATGGCGCGCCCGACGTGCCCGGAGACCGCCCTCGCCGCTTCGCGCACCGCCCCGAGGTTCATGGAATTCCGGTTGCCGGGGTCCGGACGCCACCGAAAACAGGCAAGGTCGCCCATGTCCCGAACGCGCCATCCGGCCCGCTCCAGGGCGGGAATCAATCCATGGCGTCGAAAAGCTTCGGGAGCTTTCTCCTGCCCGGGCGCATATGCCCCGGCGCTTGTCGGCGCTCCGATGACAGTCAGACGGTTGCTCATGGTTCGCACCGCGCTTTCTCCGAGCCAAGACCTTTGAGCTCGGGCGTACCCAATCCCTGACAGAGGAAGAGCCTATCATTGCCCGCGCAAAATCACACGCGGAACTGACAACGATCCGTCATGTTCCCACGGCTCGGAAGACTGGTGCAAGGAAACTCACCGGATGCCGCCAATGGCAGATAGACGAAGGCGTCGGGGTGAAGCAGCTCGCCGGGTTTAGAACCCCAGCGATTGCTGCGCCGGCTCTGGCGGGGTCAGGCGCACGCCTTCCAGCTCCAGCATGCGCGCCTTGGAGGTCGAGCCGCCCGGCGCGGAAAAGCCGCCAATCCTGCCGCCGGCCGCAAGCACCCGGTGACAGGGGATGATCAGCGCCACGGGGTTCTTCGCCATCGCCTGGCCGACGTCCCGGGCGGCTTGCGGGCCGGCGCCGAGCTCTTTTGCGATCGCTCCATAGGTGGTCGTGTGCCCCCAGCCGATGCGGCGGGCCGCGGCGTAGATCTCCCGGAAGAAATCGTCCTGGCCTTCGAGATCGAGCCTGAAGCGGGAGAAATCGACCGCTTCGCCCGCGAAATACCGCTTCACGGCCTCGACCGCTTCCCAAATTTCAGCCGGCGGCGTGCCGCGCTCGGCCTCCGCCAGGCGACGCCGGAGCAGCCGTTCGGTCGAGCCCGCGCTTTTCGTCGGCAGCTGGAAGCGCGTGATGTCGACATCGTTCCAGGCGATGCCGCAGAAGCCGCCGGCCGTTTCGAAGATGAGATATTGATGCGCAGCCATGAGGATAATCTCCGCATTTCACCTGCCCTCAAGATCGTGCCTGAGGGCCCGGGATTCAACCCGTTTCTTGCCTTGCTTCGTCTGTTCTCACGGAACTTTTCGTTGAGTTTCCCTCGGCAGGCGCTACCCTTCGCGAATGACCGGACCGCAGGCACAGGAACGGATGCGACTGAAAGCGGAGAGGCTGGACACGCCTCCCGGCGGCGGCGGCTTTGCCATGCCGCGCCTCTCCCTCGGCCTCTTCCTGGCCGATCAGGACCGGCACCGGATAGCGGTCGGCTCCGACAAGAGGCGGCATATTCCTCTCAAGACCGGCGAGGGCTGGATCCTGCCGGCAGGGGCCACCGGCATCTGCGAATATGACGAGGCGCTTTCCTTCCTGAAGCTCGAAATGCCCGAAAGCCTGCTTTCCGGCGTGGGTTTCGAGCGCCATGCGGATTTCGCGCCGGTCGTCGGCGCTTTCGATCCGCTGCTCGTGCAGCTCATCCACCAGGCGGTCGCGACCGCCGGCAATGCGCCGTCGCTCTATCTGGAAACCATGCAGCTTGCACTCGCCGCGCATCTGGCACACGTGCTGGCGCCGCCGAAACCGGAGCTTGCCGATATCGGGGACCGGCGGCTGCGCCGCGCGCTCGACCATATCCACGACAATCTCGCCACCGATCTTTCCCTCGACGATCTGGCCTCCGAGGCGGCGATGAGCCGCTTTCATTTCGTGCGCGCCTTCACCAGAGCCACCGGCAAGTCGCCGCTGCAATACGTCATCCACGCGCGCATGGAGCTTGCCAAATTGCTTTTGAAGACCACGCGCCTTCCGGTCGCCTCGGTGGCGGCCGATATCGGCTATGAGGACGTCTCCCGCTTCGGCCAGCATTTCCGCCGCCACACAGGCACAACGCCTGCCGCTTACCGCGGCCGATAGAGCAATAAACGCATAACGAACGGCAAGAATCGCGCCTGCGGAATGCCTGCGAAGCTACGACCCTCCCGTCATCCGAACGGAGAGGAGACGCATGATGAAGACCACGGCTCTTTCAACTTTCTGCGCAGCGATGATGACCTCCGCCGCCTTTGCCGCCGACATCCAGACGCGCAAGGTTTCCTTCGAGAACGAAGGTGCGACGCTTGCCGGCACGCTTTATCTGCCCGCCGATTACCCGCGCGGCGAAAGGCGCCCCGGCGTGGTCGTTGCCGGTGCCTGGACCTCGATCAAGGAGCAGATGTCCGGCCTTTATGCCCGCGAGATGGCCGAACGGGGCTTTGCCGCACTCGCCTTCGACTATCGCGGCTGGGGCGAATCCGGCGGCGAGCCCCGCTTCAGGGAGGACCCGGCGACGAAGACCGGCGATCTCGCGGCAGCCGCCGCCTTCATGACGGCGCTGCCGGAAGTCGATGGTACCCAGGTGCACGGCCTCGGCATCTGCGCCTCGGCCGGATACATGGCCGCAGCCGCGACGGGCAATGCGAACTTCGCATCGGTCGCGCTGGTCGCGCCCTGGCTGCACAACCGGGAAATCGTCGAACAGGTCTATGGCGGTCCGGACGGCGTCGCCGGGCTGATCGTCACCTCGCGTGAGGCGGAGGACGCCGAACGCCAAGGCAGGCCGCAGATCGTCACCGCCGCCAGCCAGACCGACCGGACCTCGCTCATGTACCGGATCCCCTACTACACCGAGGCGGATCGCGGCCTCATCCCGCAATACGACAACCGTTTCAATCTCGCCTCCTGGGAACCGTGGCTCACATACGATTCCGTTTCGCTCGGAGCTAAACTCGACAAGCCGGTGCTGATGGTCCATTCGGAGGCCGCCGCCGTGCCGCAGGGCGCACATGCCTTCTACGCCCTGCTTCCCGGCGAAAAGTCCGAGCTCTGGCTCGACGGCGTCAGCCAGTTCGATTTCTACGACCGGCCGGAACCGGTCAAAGTCGCCGCCGATGCCGTCGCGGCGCATTTCACCCGGGCCGGCGCGCCTCAGCCGGTGAGCCTTGAGGATCGCGCGGCGATCGTCGATGCGATCACCGATATCGCAGCCGGCGCCGACCGGCATCAATGGGATCGTGTCCGCCGCGCCCTCGCCGACGAGGTGAAGCTCGACTATACGAGCCTCTGGGGCGGCGAAGCGGCCATCCGGCCGGCCGACGCGGTGATCGAGCAATGGTCGGGCTTCCTGCCCGGCTTCGACGAAACGCTGCATCTCGTTACCAACCATGCGATCACCGGAATGCGCGGCACGACCGCCACCGCCGAGGCCGATTTCCAGGCCACCCACCGCATCGAAGACGATCTCTGGGTGCTGATGGGCCATTACCGCTACGAACTCGTCAAAGCGAACGGCGCCTGGAAGGTTTCCGCGCTCACCATGACCCATACCCACGAGACCGGCGACCGCGGCCTCGTCGCCCGCGCGGCCGAGCGCGCGCGCCAGACCCGCTGAACCAAGGAGGAAACCATGTCCGGAACCATCACCCGAGCTTTGCTCGTCGCTGCGGCCCTCTTTTCAGGAGCGCCCGCCATGGCCGCCAGTCCGGAGGAAAACCGCAAGGTCATCGCCGATTACTATGCCGCCTATGCGGCCGGCGACATGGGCAAGGTCGCCGATTTCTTCGCCGACGACATCGAGTGGCACATTCCCGGCCACCATCCGCTGGCCGGCACCAAGCGCGGCAAGGCGGAAGTCGCCGCTTCTTCCGGCAGCTCGGCAAGGCGGGCTTCCGGGCAGAACTCATCGCCCTGCTGGCCGACGGGAACTGGGTCGTCGACATGCATCGCGGCTGGTCGAACCGCGAAGGCGCCAATGTCGATACCATCTGGGTGCTCGCCTTCCGCATCGAGGACGGCAAGATCAAGGAAGCACGCAACTTTTCCTACGACCAGGCCGCCGCCGACACGTTCTTCTGGGCCGCCTATCCGCTGAAGCCGCTGCCGGAACGGCTGGCGGATTAGCCACAATCCGATATGTTCACTATTTGTTCTTTACACGCAAGACGAGTCCCGCTAGGCTTCGATCGACGGCATCAGACCGGATGGCCAGGACAGTAGCAGGATGAGCTTGCGACACGCATACAGCCAATCTTCGCTCCCCTTCGGCGAGGATTGGCCTGCTTTCCAGGGAAGGGCTCGGCCGCATCCGAGCAAGCTGTTCTTCTGCCTGAAGCCGACGCCCTTTGCCTCTCGGCGCATGAATCGCGATGCCGCCAGACATGCCGGGAACAGGGCCCGGCGGGCCGCCTATCCGGCCGAGCTCCTGCACATGACGCTGCTGTGCATGGAGCAATTCGATGAACCTCCGCGCCATCTCATTCCATCCATCGATGCGGCGATACGCAGGATCAGGGCGAGGCCCATCCGCATCGATCTCGATGGCAGCGACTTGTTCGGAGGAAAGAGGCATCTCGTCCTGACAAGCTCTGCCGTCAACCGGGAACTCCGAGGCTTCGTGCGGACGCTGCGGAACACGCTGACGCGGCACAATCTTCCCCGTTTTCCGCTAACGTCCCTCGAACCCCACGTGACCGTCATCTACGATTGCGGGAAGATCGATCCATTGCCCGTCGAGAAGCCGTATGGCTGGGTCGCCGAGGAATTCCTGCTGATCTACAGCCATTACGGCGAAAGCCGGCACGAGGAGTTCGGACGGTGGCGTTTCGATCCCGATGCGCCGCCCTATCCCTCCGCTCCGGAGCAATTACGCTTTCTGATTTGAGCCCCCGATTTTCTCGGAAGGCCTGTCGGATCGGCAGATGTTCAAACGTCCTCAGGGCGGTCACCCAATAGAGGAGAAAGATACATGGCCATCCAGAAACACAAGATCGTTCCGCATCTCTGGTTCGAGGGCAACGCGGAAGAAGCCGTCAATTTCTACGTTTCGGTCTTCGACGAATCCCGCATCACCGATGTCACGCATTATGGCGATGCAGGTCCCGGCCGGAAAGGCTCCGTCATGGCCATGGGCTTCGAGCTCGAAGGCCAGAGCTTTGCCGCGATCAACGCCGGCCCCTGGGCGAAGTTCAACGGCGCCATTTCCCTTCTCATCCATTGCGAGACGCAGGAAGAGATCGACCGGTATTACGACGCGCTTGTCGAAACCGGGGAGGAAAAGCCCTGCGGCTGGCTGACGGACCGCTACGGCCTCTTCTGGCAGGTCAACTACGCCAGGCTTCCGAAAATGCTGACGGATGGCGATGCCGACCGGGCCGATCGCGTCCTGCAGGCGATGTATCAGATGAAAAGAATCGAGATCGCCAAGCTGGAAGCGGCCTATCGGGGGTGATGCAAGCCGCCCTCGGTTTTGCGCGCATTCTCTCCAGGCTTGTACTTCAGGCTGAAAGCAGCCTCCCTACCCGGCCGCAAAGGCCGGGGAGATAAGTCAGCCGAGGCGATCGAAAGCCTTGGGATCGATGCCGAGGGTGTGGAGGTCGCGGCTGTTCGGACGGCGGTGGTTTTCAACGGCGGCCGAAACCGAAATGGCGGCGCTCATGACGGCGAAGGCGCGGCCGATGACGCCGCCGCGGGTCTTGTTCTTAACGGACATGTTCATCTCTCCTTTTTCGTTCTCCTGAAATATGATGGTTGGACCGTTTTTGTGCAACGCACAACGAAGCAGGGGAGCCATGCAGCCGTCACATATCGGTCATTAACCATTGCCGGCGGGCTTGCGCGGCAAGCCGGGCCCTTGTTATCGGTCACACCGGAACAAGGGGTATTCGATGGCGATCACGATCTACGGCATCAAGAACTGCGACACGATGAAGAAGGCGCGCGCCTGGCTCGACCGGAAGGGCGTCGCTCATGTCTTCCACGACTACAAGGCCGAGGGCATCGACCGGGCGCATCTCGATCGGTGGGTGGACCGCGCCGGCTGGGAAACGGTGCTCAACCGCGCCGGCACGACCTTCAAGAAACTCGACGATGCCGACAAGAGGGACCTCGATCGCGAGAAGGCGATCGCCCTGATGCTCGCCCAGCCTTCGATGATCAAGCGCCCGGTGCTGGAAGCGGACGGCAAGCTGATCGTCGGCTTCAAGCCGGAGGTTTATGAGACAGAACTCGGCTGACCCATTGACGGTAGCGAATTCTTGACTTGGAGGTAGAAGAAATGAGCATCAACAAGCTTTTCGAGGAGTTTTCTGCAAGGGCTCTTGCCGAATTCGACACCGAAACCCGTTTCCGTCTGCTCGCGGCGAAAGGGAATAAGAAACGCGGACTTGATATCCTGGACAAATTGGACCGCGCCCATTCTCGATCGGACCGCTGACGAGCCATGTCCAGGACCACCCGCGCCACGCAGGCGCTCGAAAAGGCCGGCGTTGCCTTCACCACCGTCAGTTACGACTACGATCCGAATGCCGACCGGATCGGGCTGCAGGCGGCGGAGGCGATCGGCGAGGAACCGCGCCGGGTGCTGAAGACCCTGATGGCGGAGGTGGACGGCAAGCCGGTCTGCGTCGTCGTTCCCTCGGACCGGGAGGTTTCGATGAAGAAGCTCGCCGCCGCCTTCGGCGGCAAGTCGGCTCACATGATGAAACCCGCCGATGCGGAACGCGCGACCGGCTATCATGTCGGCGGCATCAGCCCCTTCGGCCAGAAGAAACCAGTCCCGGCCGCGATCGAAGTGACGGCGCTCGACGAGCCGCATGTCTATATCAACGGCGGCCAGCGCGGGCTGCAGGTGCGGCTCGACCCGAAGGCGGCGCGCGACGCGCTGAAGGCCGTCGCCGCGCCGCTGGTGGCGTGAGCAACGGAGGCGAGACCACGGTTTCGCGCCGGGCGAGCTTCAATTTTGCCCCAAACCTCTTTAAGTCTGGCGGATCGCACAGGAAGAAAGCAGAGGCCCCCATGACAATCGTGCCGAATTTTCAAACCGTCGTCGATCCCCAGAAGCTTGAGAAACTGGCGGAAGTGGCCGTCAAGGTGGGCCTGAGGCTCGAACAGGGCCAGGATCTGGTGATCACGGCGCCGCTTGCCGCCCTGCCGCTCGTGCGCCTCATCACCAAGCACGCCTACAAGGCCGGCGCCGGCATCGTCACGACTTTCTATTCGGACGAAGAGACCACGCTGGCGCGCTATGAATACGCGCCCGATGCGAGCTTCGACCGGGCCTCCGACTGGCTCTACGAAGGCATGGCCAGGGCCTATGGCAACGGCGCGGCGCGGCTGGCGATCGCCGGCGACAACCCGATGCTGCTCTCCAGCCAGGATCCGTCCAAGGTGGCCCGCGCCAACAAGGCCAATTCCATGGCCTACAAGCCGGCGCTGGAGAAGATCGCCAATTTCGACATCAACTGGAACATCATCTCCTATCCGAACCCATCCTGGGCGAAGCAGGTCTTTCCGGATGCTCCCGAGGATGTCGCCGTCGGCAAGCTGGCGGAGGCGATCTTCGCCGCCTCGCGCGTCGATCTCGCCGACCCCATCGCCGCCTGGACGGAACATAACGCCAATCTCAAGAAACGTTCGAGCTGGCTGAACGAGGAGCGTTTCTCGGCCCTTCATTTCACCGGCCCCGGCACGGACCTGACCGTGGGGCTCGCCGACGGCCACGAATGGCATGGTGGCGCCTCGACGGCGAAGAACGGCATCACCTGCAATCCCAACATCCCGACCGAAGAGGTCTTCACCACGCCGCACGCGCTGAAGGTCGAAGGCCATGTGTCGAGCACCAAGCCGCTGTCGCATCAGGGAACGCTGATCGACGACATCCAGGTGAAGTTCGAAGGCGGCCGCATCGTCGAGGCCAAGGCCTCGCGGGGCGAGGAGGTCCTGAGCAAGGTGCTCGACACCGACGAAGGCGCGCGCCGGCTCGGCGAAGTGGCGCTCGTGCCGCATTCCTCGCCGATCTCCAGGAGCGGCATCCTGTTCTACAACACGCTGTTCGACGAAAACGCCTCCTGCCACATCGCGCTCGGACAGTGCTATTCGAAATGCTTCCTGAACGGCGCAACGCTCAGCCAGGACGAAATCAAGGCGCAGGGCGGCAATTCGAGCCTCATCCATATCGACTGGATGATCGGTTCCGACAAGGTCGATATCGACGGCATCCGCGCCGACGGCTCCCGCGTGCCGGTCATGCGCAGGGGCGAGTGGGCCTGATCCGATCGCTCCCATTGACGGAATGTAGTTTTAAAACTACATTCCGTGCGTGTTCGAGCTCAAGCAAACGGAAGCCTTCCGCAAGTGGCGCACGGGTCTGAGAGATGACCGCGCCCGCGCGATGATTGCTTCTCGGCTCGATCGCCTCGCCTTCGGGCATGCTGGCGATGTGGCGCCGGTCGGTGATGGGATCAGCGAGCTGCGCATCCACTACGGACCTGGCTACCGCATCTATTTCCAGCAACGCGGCAACCTCCTGATCGTCCTTCTGTGCGGAGGCGACAAGAGCAGCCAGGCAAGGGACATCAAACTCGCGAAAAAGCTCTCGCAGGAATGGAGTGAATGATGGCCGAGAAGCTTTCGAACTACGATCCCGCGGAAGACCTTGGCTCGGACGAAGCGATCGCCACCTTCATGGCGGAAGCTTTCGAGACGGAAGACGCCGCCTATATCGCACATGCGCTCGGCGTCGTCGCACGCGCCAAAGGCATGACCCAGATCGCCAAGGATACCGGCCTTTCGCGCGAGCAGCTCTACCGTTCCTTCAGTGCAACCGGCAATCCGACACTCAAAACAACGATCGCCGTGATGAAGTCGCTGGGGATCGAGCTCACGGCCAAGGTCCATTCGTGATCTCGCGATAGAGTTGACTTCCTCTCGTTTGCGGCGGGAAACTGATCGTGGCGGGCACGGCTTGCGTGTCGGCTGATGATCAAACAGACGCCAGAGAGGGAAACCGCAATGCCTCATCCGCTTATCCGTTTGGCCGCGCCGCTCGGCGCGGCGCTTCTCGCCCTTGCCCCGATCACCACCGCCTTGGCCCAGGAAGCAGGCCTCTGGAAGGTCTATAACGAAGCGCTGAAGGGCGCCAAATATGTCGACCTCACCCACACGATCACGCCGAACATCCCCGTCTGGGCGGGTTTCGGCAAATCGACCTTCGGGCAGGCTGCCGCCGGGGTCGATCTCGAAGGCTATGCCAAGAAGGGTGAGACCTTCACCTACGAGAAGCACGGCTTTGCCGCCTCCACCTACAATCTCGCCACGGATCAGCTCGGCACGCAGCTCGATCCGCCGGCCCATTGGGCGCCGGAATATGCGGCAATCGACGAAATTCCCGCGACCTATGCGGTGCGTCCGCTCGTCGTCGTCAATATCGAAGACAAGGTGAAGACCGATGCCGGCTATCACCTGCAGGTCTCCGACATCACCGATTTCGAAGCCAGGCACGGGCGCATTCCGGAAGGCTCGGTCGTCTTCGTGCGCTCCGGCTGGTACAAGAAATGGCCGGACCCATCGCTCTCCACCACCCGCCCCTTTCCCGGCGTCTCGCTTGACGCGCTGAAATTCCTGCATCTCGAACGCAGTATCCTGTTCCACGGCCACGAACCGCTGGACACGGACACGACGCCCAATCTGGAAGGCGAATACTGGCTGATGCATAACGGCTTCGCCCAGGCCGAAGGCGTCGCGAACCTCGACAAGGTGCCGGAAACCGGCGCGCTGGTGGCGATCGGCTATCCGAAGTTCGGCGGCGGGGTCGGCGGCTATGCCCGCTACATCGCGATCTGCCCGCCGGACTGGCAATATGGCGTGACGATCGGTTCGGTGCCGGAAGCGCCGCTCCCGAAATTCGACAAGCCGCTGCATTTCGACGAGACGGCCGGCATGCGCACGCGCTAGAGCGCCCTGAACCTCCGCATCGCGCCCGAGCGGCTATTGCAATGTCCGGAGCGCTGCCCGCACGCGCTCCAGATGCCGGCGGCGCTTGTCTTCGGTGGCACGGTCCATGTCGTGGAGCGTCAGCATGCGGAAACGGACCTTTCTGTTGCAGAAGATCGCGATGCCGCGCCTGATTTGCCGGCGCACCGGATCGCCCATATAGAGCCTCACGATCCACCAGGGCGAGCCGGTCGTCGTGAAGACCCAGAAATGGCGGATATTCGTAAGCTGCGGAATGATCCTGGCGCCACTCCTGTCGTGCTCGAAAGCCACATCCGGCACGAAAACGCGGTCGAAGAAGCCTTTCAGCACCGCCGGCAGATTGAACCACCATTGCGGGAAGACCAGCATCAGCGCGTCTGCCGCCTTGAGCCGCTCGACAAGGCTTTCGACCCCGGACGTGTCGTAGGGACTATCGAAATAGCCCCGCCGTTCCTTTTCCGTCAGCCGGGGATCGAAATCCTCGGCATAGAGGTCGAGGAGATCGACCCTGTGGCCGCCCGCTTCCAGGGTTTCCCGCACAGTCCGCGCCACGGAGGCGGCATAGCTTTCCGGCACGGGATGCGCGAGAAGGAGCAGTACCCGCATCAGAAGAGGCTGCCCTGCTTCGGTGGTTCGCTTCCCGGCTCCGGCTTCGCCGGTCGCTTCTTCGGCTGGGGCGGAGCGGCGGACCGCTCGATGATTTCTCCATTTTCACCCGTGACGGCGGCGATGCGGCCATCGGCGAACTCCACCGCGATGGCCCTGCCCTCGCCGATGCCGGCAGCGCGCGTCAGCGGCCTGTCGTCTTCATCGCGCACAACGGCAAAACCGCGCTTCAGCACGTTCTTGTAGGAAAGCGATTGCAGCACGCGATCCTGCGCCACGATCGCCGCCCGGCTGCGGGCAAGCGCGTGCGAGACCGCCGTATCGGCATGGCGGGACAGCGACGCGAGGTGCTGGCGCTCGCGCTGCAACTGGCCGGTCAACCGCGCCGGCAGGGCGGAAAGCGACGCGCCCGCCTTGGCGACGCGGTTGTGCTCCCTCAGCAATTGCCGCTCCAGGCACCGCTCTCCGCGCATGATCCGGTCGGCCAGCAATTGCCGCTGCTGGGCGAGCCGGTTGGTGAGCAGTTCCAGCCGGAGACCCGAGGAGGCCCGCTCGAAGCTGCGGCGCTTGACCACCGTCGTGCGCTCCAGCCCCCGTCCGAGACCGGCGGCCGCCTCGTCGAAACGGCGGCGGGGCAGGGCCAGCAACTGATCGAGCGAAGGCAGCGCGCGGACCAGGGCGCGAACGGACTGGCGCCGATGATCCATGTGCCGGCTGGTGCAGTTGCGCAGCCGGGCCGTCAGGTTCGCAACCTGCGCATCGAGATCGGCCTTCACCGGCACGGCCATTTCCGCCGCACCGGTCGGCGTCGGGGCGCGCACATCCGCCGCATGGTCGATCAGCGTCCAGTCGGTCTCGTGGCCGACGGCGGAGATCAGCGGGATTTCGCTTTCGGCGGCGGCCCGCACCACGGCCTCGTCGTTGAAGCTCCAGAGGTCTTCCAGGCTGCCGCCACCGCGTGCGACGATCAGCACGTCCGGCCGTTTCACCGGCCCGCCCGGCGCGATCCCGTTGAAGCCGCGGATCGCCGCCGCCACCTCGTCGCCGGAACCCTCCCCCTGCACCTTGACCGGCCAGACGATGACATGCACCGGGAAACGGTCCGAGATGCGGTGCAGGATATCGCGGATGACGGCGCCGGTCGGCGAGGTCACGACGCCGATCACCTGCGGCAGGAAGGGCAGAGGCCGCTTGCGGCCCTGGTCGAACAGGCCTTCGGCGGCAAGCTTGCGGCGCCGTTCCTCGATCAGCGCCATCAGCGCGCCGGCGCCGGCCGGCTCGAGGTTCTCGATGACGATCTGGTATTTCGACGAGCCCGGGAAAGTGGTGACCTTGCCGGTGGCGATCACCTCCATGCCCTCCTCCGGGCGGAATTTTATCCGCGGGAAGGTGCCTTTCCAGATCACCGCATCGATGCGGGCGCGGTCGTCCTTCAGCGAGAAATAGGCATGCCCGGAGGAATGCTGGCCGCGATAGCCGGAAATCTCGCCCCTCACCCGCACGTGGTCGAAGGCGTTTTCGACCGTGCGCTTGATCGATCCGGAGAGTTCCGACACCGAAAACTCGGTCAGGTTCGTGGGCGAATCGTTGGCGAGCAGTGTGTTCATCCCTTCCTTTTAAAGGATATGCCCGGCGAATTCATCACCCGGAATGGAAGCGAAGCGGGGATGACCCGACGTTTCCAAAGCAGGCTCGGAGAAAAAACTGCCTGGCCGCTCCCGCAACGCCATCCGCCTCGCTCTACGCCCAACCGTTTGAAGCAGCACCTTTTCTTTTTCCGCGGCGGCGACATTTTTCTTTTGTGGAGCGGTTCCGGGACCTCCGGCATCGATATTTTTCCGGCCTTGCATTTCCCCGGAGCCCGCGAGGAGAGCGACAATGACGGCGAACGACTTTCAAGGAGATCTCGTCCATGCCCGACCGTTTCGCCCATATGCAGCCCTCCCTATCCGGCCCCGCCTCGTCCGGTTTCGCCATCACGCCCAGCGACGGCAGCGATCTGCCGGAGACGACGCGCGCGCTCTATGTGGGAACCGGCGGCAATCTCTCCGTGCGCATGCTTTCGGGGGAAACTCTGGCGCTTTCGAACATTTCGTCCGGCAGCCTGCTGCCGCTCCGGGTGACCCGCGTCTTCGCGACCGGCACGACCGCGACGGCGATCGCCGGGCTTGTCTGAAGAGAAAGGCGGAGATTCATGAAGCCTGAACGGTTGCTGCTTCGCTTCAAGGACCGGCCGCAGGCAATCTCCGTTCTCAGCGCGGTCGGCGTGGAATTCGATGCCGTCTCCGGCGACGGCATCATCCGGAAGCCGACCGGCGAAACGGCCGAATTCGAAGGCGAGGTCATCGCGCTGACCTGCCCCGTCTCGGGCTATCACGTCAGCCTCGTCTGGTGCGGGGACCTGCCATGCACGCTGGCGCCTTATGTCGTGGCGGGAGCCGCGCCGAAGGAGGATATCCCCGACTGACGAGGTGCGGCGTCCCAAAATGGACCTATTTCCGCCCGATTTTGCGTCAACCCGAACCTCTTCGCGCCGACGAGCGAAAGCATTTATTAGCAGGTGGCGGATATCGTTGTTCCCACCCAAGGCAGAAAGGAGACGCCAGGTGCTTTTCTTGACCGCTGCATCGATAGGCGTTTGCGCCGGCATGATGCGGTCTGCATTTTCGGTGGCCTTCATCGCATTCCTGATCGTTGCGACATTCGCGCTTGCGACCGTCACGTCGTCCGGCCCGGCTTCCTATCTCAACCTTCTGATCGCCATCCTCGGCTACAATGCCGGCCTGATCAACTTTCTCGTCGGCCTCCTGGTCGCCCGCCGCCTCCGCGCGGCATGAAGCCACTCTTCCGGTTTCTGATCGCAGGCTTCATCGGCTTGTTCACCGATGCGGCGCTCACGCATGTTCTGGTCGAGTATGCCGGGCTCGGTCCGTTCACCGCCCGCATCCCGGCGATCGCGACCGCCATGGCCGTCGCCTGGCTTATCGGCTGCAGCCGGACCCTCGGCCAGTCCCGCCACTCCCTTGCGGCCGGAGGTTTCCGCTACTGGGCGATCGGCATCACCGCGGCGCTGCTCAACTACGCCATCTACGCGACGCTGATGTATCGCGCGCCCTTCCTGCAGCCCGCCGTCGCGGTGGCCTTCGCCTCGCTTGCGGCGATCGCCTACAGCGTCTTCGGCCATTCGCGCTTCGTCTTCGGGCGCTGAGCCCGCTCAGACCGGCTCCCAGCCGTCGTGTCCGCCTGCGCGATAGATGGCATCGATGAACTTCTGGTTCAGCAACGAATTTTCGAGCGTCACGACCTCGGCCGGCTCGCCCTTCACCAGGCGCGCGAAAGCCTCCGCCTGCCGCTTGTACTGGCGGCTGTCCGGGAAGCGGAAGATCTGCGAGGTCTGATGGTTCTGGTTGGCGACCTCGATTTCCTCGGCGCCCCAGCGGTTGGCGTTGAAGGGGGATTTCACCTCGATATAGCCCTCCGTGCCATGGAAAACCATGATCTGGCGGGCGGCCATCTGGGTCGCGACATAGAAGGTCAGTTCGAACGAGCCGAAATCCGCCTTGACGCTGGAATAGATATCGGTGCCGAAATCCTGGTCGCGTTCCACTTTCGCCTGCACCCGGAGCGGCTCCTTCTCGGTCACGAAACGCGTCGTGATCGTCGGATAGACACCGATATCCGGCAGCGCGCCGCCGCCGAGTTCCGGGATGTTGCGCATGTTGGAAGGGTCCCGGTTGAAATAGCTGAAGGCGCCCTGCACGTGCTTCAGCTCGCCGATCGCCTTCTCCCTCAGGAGCTCCCGCACCTTCAGCCAGACCGGCGCATAGGTCACCATGAAGGCTTCCGCGATCAGTACCCTGTGCCTGTCGCGGGCGGCGATCAGCGTCTCGATCTCGCCGGCCTTCAGGGCGATCGGCTTTTCGGCCAGCACATGCTTGCCGGCTTCCGCCGCCTTGACGGACCATTCCACGTGCTGGCTCGTCGGCAGCGGGATGTAGACCGCATCGATGACGTCGGATGCCAGCATCTCCTCGTAGGAGCCGAAGGCATGCGGCGCGCCGAAGCGGTCGGCAAGCGCCCGGGCCTTGACAAGGTCGCGGCTCGCGAAGGCCGTCACCACGCAATTTTCCGCATCCTGGATGGCCGGCACCACCAGTTCGCGACCGATCTTGGCAGTCGACAGGATTCCGAAACGCAGCATGACACCCTCCACGAAACCGTTGCTGGCCCGCACCTTATTGGCCCGTCCCGGCGGGCGCAACGCGTGCCGCGATGCCGCGCTTGAAAAAGTGAACGTCCGCGCAAAATAAGGGACTGGTCGGCGGCGGAACATCGGTTAATCTCGGGCTCCTTTCCCAAACCCTATCCGCTCATCTGAAAATCCGGAGGAATATCATGGAGCTGCGCGCACTCGGCCGGACCGGCCTTTCCATCTCGCCCGTCGTTCTCGGCGGCAACGTCTTCGGCTGGACAGCCGACGAGAAGACCTCGTTCGACGTGCTCGACAGTTTCTTCGACGCCGGCTTCAACACGATCGACACGGCCGATTCCTATAACCGCTGGGTACCGGGCCATGTGGGCGGCGAATCCGAGGCGATCATCGGCAAGTGGCTGAAGCGCGGCGGGGTTTCCCGCGACAAGGCGATCATCGTCACCAAGGTCGGCTCCGACATGGGCCAGGGCAAGAAGGACCTTTCCGCCAGGTGGATCCTCGAAGAGGTCGACCATTCGCTGCGCCGCCTGCAGACCGATTACATCGACCTCTATCTCGCCCACTGGCCGGACGAAACGGTACCCTACGAAGAAACGCTCGGCGCCTTCGCCAAACTGAAGGAAGCCGGAAAGATCCGTGCGATCGGCTGCTCCAACCTCGATGCGAAAATGCTGCAGGATTCCTTCGACGCTGCGAAAAAAACCGGCCTGCCGCGCTACGACGTGCTGCAGCCGCAATACAATCTCTACGACCGCGACAGTTTCGAAGGTCCGCTCGCCGAGCTCTGCATCAGGGAGGATATCGGCGTCATCAACTATTACGGCCTCGCATCGGGTTTCCTCACCGGCAAGTATCGCGACAAGGCGGATACCGAAGGCAAGGCGCGTGGCGCCCGGGCGCTCAACTATCTCGATGACAAGGGCCTGCGCATTCTCGCGGCCCTCGACGAGGTTGCGGTCGAGACCGATGCCGAACCCGCCTCGATCGCGCTCGCCTGGCTCATCCAGAGCCCCCGCGTCACCGCGCCGATCGCCAGCGCCACCAGCGTCGACCAGCTCGAAGCCATCATCGCCGCCGGCAATCTCACGCTTTCCCCCGGGCAGATGAAGCTGCTCAACGAAGCCGGCGCCTGATTTCCCGGCGGGCGCCGGCTTTCCCTAGTGGAGCGCCCGCCTCACCCGATCCAAGGAGGGTCCTATGAAAACGAGGAAGCTCGGTAAAGAACTCACCGTCTCCGCCATCGGCCTTGGCTGCATGGGCATGAGTCACGCCTATGGCGGACAGGACGATCAGGACGCGATCCGCACGCTTCATCGCGCCATCGATCTCGGCGTCAATTTCTTCGACACCGCGGAGGTCTATGGCCCGTTCAAAAACGAGGAACTGGTCGGCAAGGGCCTCAAACCTTTTCGCGACAAGGTCGTCATCGCCACGAAGTTCGGCTTCAGGATCGATCCGGACGCGTCGGATGCGCGCGCCATGTCCGGTCTCGACAGCCGTCCGGAACATGTGCGCGAGGTGGCGGAGGCCTCGCTGAAGCGGCTCGGCGTCGAGGTGATCGACCTTTTCTACCAGCATCGCGTCGATCCGAACGTGCCGATCGAGGATACGGTCGGCGCCATGGCCGAGCTCGTCAAGGAAGGCAAGGTGCGGGCCTTGGGTCTGTCCGAAGCCGGCGCCGCCATCATCCGCCGGGCGCATGCAGTGCATCCGATCACGGCACTGCAAAGCGAATATTCGCTCTGGACCCGCGATCCGGAAGGCGAAATCCTCGATACCTGCCGCGAGCTCGGCATCGGCTTCGTGCCTTTCAGCCCGCTCGGCCGTGGCTTCCTGACCGGCAAGATCCAGAAACCGGAGGATTTCGGAACCGACGACTTCCGCCGCACCTTGCCGCGGTTCAGCGCCGAGAACATGGCCGCCAATGCCTCTCTTGTGAAGCTTCTCGAAGACATGGCGACCGATAAGGGCGTGACGGCCGCGCAGCTCGCGCTTGCCTGGGTGCTCGCCCAGGGCGATTTCATCGTGCCGATCCCCGGCGCGCGGAAAATCCCGCATCTGGAGCAGAACGTCGCCGCGACCGAGATCACGCTTTCAGCCGACGAATTGAAGACGCTCGGCGACCTGCTGGCCCCGGAAAAATTCTCCGGCGCGCGCTACGGTCAGCAGGCCGCCGCCTGGACCGTTCGATAAGTCGAAGTTCGGGCGAACGATCCGAATGAACGGACGGGCGAAGGCTATTGGCTTCGTCCATTCCCGTGCTACCTTGGAGCGAAAAGCATGGGAGGATCGCTATGTCGGAGGAGCAGGCAGTCCAGTCCGTTGTCCATCTCTATGTGGACGGCATGACGTTTGCGCATGAAGGCGCGCTTCGAAAGGCCTTCCATCCGAAAGCCTGCATCATCGGCAACTACCAGGGTGCGGTCGAATGGCTTTCGCTGGACGACTTCATCGCGGCAGTGGGTTCGGAGGGCGCAGCACCCGCCGACACGCAGCCGCTCATCCAGATCGAGACGCTCGACGTGACCGGCGACGCCGCGACCGTCAAGGTCGTCGACGAGTTCGCCGGCATGCGCTTCTCGGACTATCTCTCGCTGCTCAAGATCGACGGGCGCTGGATGATCGTCAACAAGCTCTATTATCTGCATTCCTGAACGGTTCGCCATCACTTACCGTTTAAGCGCCGGAAATCCTATGTAATGCTCGGAATGATCGCCTTCGTTGTTGGGCATTCCGATCTTGGTGAGCACTCCGCGCGGCTCTGCGAAACTGCGGATGCGGCGCGCCGGCTTTTCGTGCCATTGGATGTTCATCGCCCAGAGCTTCGGAAAGACGATCAGCGAGGCGTAGGGCAGATGGTCGTGAATCCACCAGGCGAGTTTCTGCCAGTCGCCTTCCCGATCGTAGTTGTCGATCAGCCAGGGCACGACGATGCATGCCGTGGCGCCCATGAAGCCCTGCGCGTCGCGCCGGTCCCAGATGTGATCGGCGGCGGTGTTGGCATTCGAGGAACAGTTCAGGTTGTTTTTGTTGCCGAACTCGTTGACCTTCGGCGAGCGGTAGCCCGAGCGCAAGTGCAACCGGCCGAAAGTCGCCTGAAGCGGCTCAAGCAGTTCCTCGCAGAGATGCCGGCCGGCTTCGATCGCCAGGTCCGGGTCTTCGGGAATGTTCGGGATGCCGTAGAAATTGGAGATCTCGGAAAACAGGAAATCGCGGAAGAAGAAATTCTTCGACAGCCGCACGCGGCCGAGCTCTTCCAGCCCCTTCATCGATCCCGGTACGCGCATTCCTCAACTCCTCCAGCCGTCGTGCTCGGCCTTGTGCCGAGCATCCAAGCCGTTGATCTTGCAGACCCCCCGGGCCAAGGCCGAGGATGACGCGAGAACTGGCGATGGTTGCCGGCAGTCTCAGTCCGCTCTTCAGCGGGCTATTTTGCCTTCCGGGTTAGAAGCGCTATGCCGAGCCCGGTCAGCAGAAGGCAGATGCCGCTCGCCCCGGTGCGGACGATATTCCAGAACTGCCAGGGTTGCGAATAGTCCTGCCACATGCGTCTCGCCGCCTCCGGATCGGCCGGGGTCGCGGTCGCCGCAAGCGCTTCGTTCATGGGCACATTGACGGCCAGGGTCAGAACCTGCCCGCCGATCAGATAGACGAACCCCGCCAGCGCGAAAGCCGCCGCGGCTCCTCTCAGACCCGTGAAAAAGGCCAGGAGGGCGGTCGCCAGAAGCACCGGGCTGGTGCCGAAAAAGGCTGGTGCGAACACCGCGTTCCGCACCGATGCGTTCATGGCCTTCATCGCTTCGATGGCAACCACCGGATCGGCCGCGTCGAGGCCCCACATGGTGGAGCAGACCCAGGCATAGAAAAAGCCGAAGATTGCACCGCTCAAGAGGAGCGACAGGCCTGCAAGCACGATAACCAGCGATTTCATGCGAACCTCCCCAGGACATCGAAAGCGTTCGCATGAAATGCAGATTCGTCCAAGTGAAGGAAATATGAAAATTCACGCGATCCGCTTGTAGAACAGCGTCGTGCCGCAGAAACCGCCTTCCGGCCACATGGCATAATCCGGAATGACGCCGACGCGCTCCCAGCCGAGGCGCGGATAGATCTTCTCCGCATCGCTGCCGGTCGCCGTGTCGAGCACCAGAAGCGTGCGGCCACGGCAGGCCGCCTCCGCCTCGACAGCATCCATCAGCTTGCGCGACAGGCCGAGGCCGCGCGCCGAGCGGTGCACGAGAAGCTTCATCAGGTCGCCGCGATGCGGTTGGTTCGGCTTCGATGCCAAGCCCACCTGCACGGTGCCGACCACGCGCCCCTCCACCTCGGCGACGGCGAGAATGATGCCACCGGTCTCGACGCCCGCTGCGATTTCCCGCCAGTAGGCCTGCCCATCCTTCGGTTCGAAGGGCAGCATGAAGCCGAGGGAAGCGCCGCCGTTGATGCAGTCGGAGAGGATGTCGCAGAGATCGGGAAGGACGTCGCGGGCTTCTTCGGCGTCTATGATGCGGATGGTCGTCATGTTCGGTTCTTTCGGATTAACGGCCGCGGTCGAGGATCACCGCGTAGCGGGCCGGCTTGTCGGACGGGTTGTGGAAGTCGAAGGCGTCGCCGAGGTCCATATAGAGGCAGTCGCCGGGATGGAGCGTGTATGTGACGCCTTCGAAGATCATCTCCAGCACCCCCTCGAACAGCCAGACATGCTGGGTCATCACCCGGCTCTCCTTGCGCGGGGGAAAGCTGACGCGTGCGGCGGGCGGGAAATCCACCTCCACGATATCGACGCGGCTCGGCGTCCCGGGCGGCGAGACGGAACGGCGCAGATAACCCGTATGCGGGTCGCGCCACAATTTCTGCTCCTCCCGGCGGCTGAGCGGCGAGCCTGGCTTGTCATCGTCGGCAAAGAAGGCCGAGAGCGAAAGGCCGAGCGCCTCCGAAAGCCTCGCCAGCAGCGCCGCCGTCGGGCTCGCCTCCCTCCGCTCGATGCGCGAGATCATCGCCCGGCTGACGCCCGAACGACTCGCCAGCTCGTCCAGCGTGAAGCCGGCCCCCGCCCTCAGGCTCTTCAGCCGCTCGCTGATCGCCGCATCTATGTCTTGAAGCGTCGTTTCCATGATTTGAGAATTGCATTCCCTTATGATGGAATCAAGCGCCATGATGATGGAATGCGTGAAATTCGTGAGCCGATGGCGTTTCCGCGATAGCTCCCGTCATCATCCGTCGGCTATGGAGCTGCAGTCGGGTCACGAGTCGGCTGCAGCCGCGGCCGTCCGCCCGTTTCCGGAGAGACGAATGCACGGCCAGACATTCGAGGCGGCCTCGCCCTTTTCGATCGCCAGCATCGTCCTCTCCATGACGATCGCCGCGGTCGGCAGCGGCATCATGTTCGCCTACGTGCCCTTCATGCTCACCCATTCCGCGGCGCCGTGGGCGGCGGGCGCGGCCGTCACCGCCGTCGCCTTCGGCGGCCTCGTCGGCTGCGTCGTCGGCGGGCCGCTCATCCGCCGCGTCGGCCATGCGCGGCTCTTCGCCTGCTCCATGGCGATGGTGATCATCGCGGCCGTGCTGATCGCCGCCGACCTGCCCGCCTATGTGTGGATCTTCGCCCGCGGCCTCTACGGCGCGGCCGCCAACGTCAACTTCATCATCGCCCAGAGCTGGCTGAACCACGCCGCCTCCAACGAGTGGCGCGGCCGGGCCATGTCCTTCTTCTACATGGCCTACGTGCTCGGCCTCGGCTGCGGCGCCTGGATCTTCGGCCGCATCCCGACCGACGGCAACCTCGCGCCGCTCGCCGTCATCCTCGTCACCGCGCTCGCCATCCTGCCGATCGGGCTCACCCGCCTGCCGAACCCGCCGCCGCCCGCCAGCGTCAGCGTCAACATCCCCATGGCCTGGCGCATCTCGCCGGTGGGCCTCGTCGGCGTTTTGGCGTCCGGCGGGCTTTCCATGGTCGTGCAGGGCTTCACGCCGATCTATGCGGCCACCAGCCAGGTGCCCCAGGCGGATATCGCGCTCCTGATGTTCGTCATGCAGACCGGGCTTCTCTTCGTGCAATATCCGCTCGGCGTGCTCTCCGACCGGATCGACCGTCGCTACGTGCTCGTCGTCACCTGCGGCCTCATCGTCGCGGCCGGCATCGCCGCCCTCTTCGTCTCATTCTCGACCATCGTCATCCTGATGATCGTCTTCCTCGTCTTCGGCGGTTCGGTCGAAACCGTCTATTCGGTCGCCAACGCGCATGCCAACGACCGCGCCGACCCGGGCGATTTCGTGCCGCTCTCCTCGACGCTGCTCGTCGCCTGGTCGACGGCCGCCACCATAGTGCCGCTCGGCGTCACCCTTCTGACACCTGTCTTCGGCCAGCACACCTTCATTTATGCGGTGATCCTGGTCGCGATCGCCTACGGGAGCTACGTCCTCTGGCGCCTCAGGGAGCGCCAGGCGGTGCCGATGGGCGAGCGCGAGAATTTCGGCATCCGCAGCGCCCAGGTCCCGAATGCGTCGGTCCTCACCGATCCGGAGACCGGCAAGCCCAAATAGCCCGCAGAACCGGGCCTTATCCTCAACGAAAGGTTATCTTTCCGCTTTGCGGCAGGGATTCGCACTGCTATATGCGCGAGCCATGAGCACCAATTCCGCCCGCACGCCCCTCGACCACATCCGCAACTTCTCGATCGTGGCGCATATCGACCATGGCAAGTCGACGCTGGCCGACCGGCTGATCCAGTCGACCGGCGGCCTTGCCGAGCGCGAGATGTCGGAACAGGTGCTGGACTCGATGGATATCGAGCGCGAGCGCGGCATCACCATCAAGGCCCAGACCGTGCGCCTTCACTACAAGGCGCAGAACGGCGAGACCTATATCCTGAACCTCATCGACACGCCGGGCCACGTGGACTTCGCCTACGAGGTCTCGCGCTCGCTGTCGGCCTGCGAAGGCTCGCTCCTCGTCGTCGATGCCTCCCAGGGCGTCGAGGCCCAGACGCTCGCCAACGTCTATCAGGCGATCGACAACAACCACGAGCTCGTCACCGTCCTCAACAAGATCGACCTGCCGGCGGCCGAACCCGACCGCATCAAGGAGCAGATCGAGGAGGTGATCGGCATCGACGCCTCCGATGCGGTGCTCATCTCGGCCAAGACGGGCCTCGGCATTCCGGACGTTCTGGAAGCGATCGTCCACAAGCTGCCGCCGCCCAAAAGCCCCGGCGGCGAGACCGCGCCGCTCAAGGCGCTGCTGGTCGACAGCTGGTACGACACCTATCTCGGCGTCATGGTCCTGGTGCGCGTCATCGACGGCGTCATCGCCAAGGGCCAGCAGATCCGCATGATGGGCACCGGCGCCAAATACACGGTCGAACGCGTCGGCGTGCTGACCCCGAAAATGGTCAATGCCGACAGCCTCGGCCCCGGCGAGATCGGCTTCATCACCGCCTCGATCAAGGAAGTGGCAGATACCCGCGTCGGCGACACGATCACCGACGACAAGCGCCCGACCGCCCAGGCCCTGCCGGGTTTCAAGCCGGCCCAGCCGGTCGTCTTCTGCGGCCTCTTCCCGGTCGATGCGGCCGATTTCGAGGACCTGCGCGCCGCCATGGGCAAGCTTCGCCTCAACGACGCCTCCTTCTCCTTCGAGATGGAGAGTTCCGCCGCCCTCGGCTTCGGCTTCCGCTGCGGCTTCCTGGGCCTGCTGCATCTCGAGATCATCCAGGAGCGCCTGGAACGCGAGTTCAATCTCGATCTCGTCGCCACCGCGCCTTCGGTCGTCTACCAGATGACGCTGACGGACGGCACCGAGATGGAACTGCACAACCCGACCGACATGCCCGATGTCGTCAAGATCGACGAGATCCGCGAGCCGTGGATCAAGGCGACGATCATGACGCCGGACGAATATCTCGGCGGCATCCTGAAACTCTGCCAGGACCGGCGCGGCATCCAGACCGAGCTCACCTATGTGGGCAGCCGCGCGATGATCACCTACGAGCTGCCGCTCAACGAAGTGGTCTTCGACTTCTACGACCGGCTGAAATCGATCTCGAAGGGTTATGCCTCCTTCGACTACAACATCATGGACTACCGTCCGGGCGACCTCGTGAAGATGTCGATCCTGGTCAACGGCGATCCGGTCGACGCGCTCTCCATGCTCGTCCACCGCACGGCGGCCGACCGGCGCGGCCGCGGCATGGTGGAGAAGCTCAAGGAGCTCATCCCGCCGCATATGTTCCAGATCCCGATCCAGGCGGCGATCGGCGGCAAGGTGATAGCCCGCGAGACGGTCCGTGCGCTGCGCAAGGACGTGACCGCCAAGTGCTACGGCGGCGACGCCACCCGCAAGCGCAAGCTTCTGGAAAAGCAGAAGGAAGGCAAGAAGCGCATGCGGCAGTTCGGCAAGGTCGAAATCCCGCAGGAAGCGTTCATCGCCGCCTTGAAGATGAATGATGAGTGAGGCGTAAATTAAACAATTATTCCGAACTCCTCGGCGGCTTGTGATCTTTTGCGATCCAGGCATATAATTTGCTTGAGCCACTGGAGACACTCATGTCCGCCGCCCGCAAAGCCGCCAGCCTTTCACTTGATGCGTCGCTTCTGTCTGAAGCGCAGCAACTGAAGCTCGACATCAGCCGCGCTGCCGAAGATGGCCTTGCTCGCGCCATCGAAGCCGAAAAGGAACGACTTTGGCGGATCGAGAATGCGGAAGCGATGAGGGCCGCCAATGACTATGTCGAAAAGCACGGTCTGCCGCTTGCCCGTTTCCGGCAGTTTTGATGGCCCGTTTTCACGTCTATCAATTCGGAAATGAAGTAGCGCTGGATATACAGGCCAATCTTCTGGATGCGCTTCATACCCGCGTGGTGGTGCCGTTAATCCCCGAAAGCGAAGTGAAGCGCATCGCCGTTCGCCTCAACCCTCGCTTTGAGATCAACGGCATAGATTATGTCATGATGACAGAATTCCTTGCCGCGGTTCCTGCCGCCGAACTTAATGTCAGGATCGCCGATCTCTCCGCCCGCGCCGACGAGATCGTCGCCGCCACCGATTTCCTGTTTCAAGGCTTTTGAGGCGCACCGTCGGCAAGGCAGCGGTCAACCCATACCAGTCCACCACCACCTGATATCTCCCATCACGCCCTCGCAGAATCCGTGCGACCACCTTGATCTCAAATCCAAGTCGGCCAGCCAGTTCATCCGCGCCGTTTGCGATCTCCCTCTTTGAGGGAAAGATGCCCGGCAGGGCAGAGGGGTGTGGCGGCATCCAGCGGGACCGATGGATAAAACTCAAACCCGTCTCAGCTTTATCAATCACTTGACCTCTTTCTCATCCCCGCCCTCTCGCCTCATGCCTACAATCTCCCCCGTCCCGCTCTCGGATACACCGGAAGGCGTTCTGGCGAGGCGGGGCCGGCGCGGACGGTGAGGATAAGACGCAAAGCCTCAACGTCCGGGTCCGCGGAAAATGGTCTCCCTCCGGCGACACGGGAGAAGCGATGAAGGTTTACGGACCGGCCTTTTCGCTTCCGATGCCCGAAAGCGCGCGCCGGGCGTGCCTGTGCGGCACACATGGTGGCCCGACGGATGGTTTCGCCGGACTTCTTGTCCGTCTGCGTAAGCGGATAGTCCGGCGGCGGTCGAACGGATTGTTGGCGGTAAGTCGGTCCGCCCGTGGTCCGCAAGGTCAGACGAACACCGTCCGGAACGGCCACGGCAGAGGGACCGGAGTCGCGGATAAAAACCGCCGAACGGGGCGCTGAGAGGTGTCACATACTAAACTAACCTAAGAGGCAGCTTTCAGCGCCCCGTCCGATCCTCGGGACAAGCCCGAGGATGACTAACGCCTCGTCCTCCTCGGGCGAGCGTAGCGAGACCCGAGGATCGCCAAGGGAGGAGTCCGTCCGATGAAATCGCGCAGTGGCGACCGCCGTTCACTTCGGCGCCCAGGGCATCGGCCGGCGGTTCAGGAAGGCCTCGATGCCGGCGCGGCCTTCGGCGCTTTCCCACCGGTCCGCGAGCAGGCCGGCGCTATGGGCGAGCGGGTCGTCGACCGTCTGCCGGGCGAGGTCCTGCACGAGGCGCTTGGCGCTGGCGACGGCGCCAGGAGCACAATCGAGGAAGGCCGAAACCTCCTCCTCCACCGCCGTATCGAGTTCATCGGCCGGGCAGGCCACGGAAACGAGGCCGATCCTGTGGGCCGCCGCCGCATCAAAGCGGCGGGCGTTGAGGAACAGCCGGCGTGCATGTCCCTCGCCGATGCGGCGGACCACATAGGGGCCGATGGTCGCCGGAATGAGCCCGAGCCGCGTTTCGGTGAGCGCGAACTCGGCCTTCTCCGCCGCGATGACGATATCGCAGACCGCCATCAGCCCGATGCCGCCGCCGAAGGCATTGCCCTGCACCCGGCCGACGAGCGGTTTCGGCAGGTCGTCCAGCACCTTCAGCATCAGCGCCAGCGCCGTCGCGCCGCAGATCTTGCCCTGCCGGTCCTTCGCCGCCTGGTCGCGCATCCAGGAGAGGTCGCCCCCTGCGCAGAAAGTCGGCCCGGAGGCGGCCAGCACCACGACCCGCACCGCCTCGTCCGCCGCGAGCCCCGCCGCCGCATCCGCCAGCTCGTCGATCATCCCGGCGTTCATCGCGTTGTGCTTTTCCGGCCGGTCGAGCGTCAGCGTCGCGACGCCGCGGGCGTCCGTCTCCACCATCAGCGTGTTGTAGCCGCTCATCAGCGCGCTCCCCTCAAACCGCGGGCGAAAGCCTCCGCCGCCGCCAACCGGTCGCGGTCGATGCGGGTCTCGAAACCGAGTGCCTGCAGATGACCGGCCGTCTTGCCCGTTGCGACATTGCCTTCGGCGCCCGGCGCAAAAGGGCAGCCGCCGAGCCCGCCCGCCGCCGCATCGAAAACCCTGAGTCCCTTTTTAAGCGAGACCGTGATGTTGTCGACCGCCCGGCCGCTGGTGTCGTGGAAATGCCCCGCAAGCCGTTCCGCCGGCACATGTTCCAGAACCGCATCGAGCATCGCGGCGACCCGTTCGGGCGTGCCGGTGCCGATCGTATCGCCGAGCGAGATCTCCGCGCAGCCGAGCCGGAAAAGCCTTGCAGCGACCTTCGCCACCTGCCTTGGCGGCGTCGGACCATCATAGGGACAATCGACGACGCAGGAGACATAGCCCCTGACCGGAACGCCGTCCGCCCCGGCCTTCTCGACCAAGGGGGCGAAACGCTCGAAACTTTCGGCGATGCTGCAATTGATGTTGTGACGGCTGAAGCCTTCGGAGGCGGACGCAAACACCGCGACCTCATCCGCCTTTGCGGTGCGGGCGGCTTCGTAGCCGCGCATATTCGGGGTCAGCACCGTGTAGAGCGTCCCCGGCTGGCGGGCGATGCCGGCCATGACCTCGGCGCCATCGGCCATCTGCGGCACCCGGTCGGCGCGCACGAAACTCGTCACCTCGATCTTTTCGAAACCGCAGGCGGAAAGAAGATCGACAAGCCGGATCTTGTCGGCAGCGGAGATGATCCGCTTCTCGTTCTGCAGCCCGTCGCGCGGGCCGACCTCGTGGATGCGGACGAATTCAGCCATGCTCTGCCCCCGGGGGCGGCTCCAGCGTCAGCAGCACGGCGCCTTCCAGCACCTGCTCGCCTTCCGAGACCAACACATCGGCGATCTTTCCGTCGCGCGGCGCGGAAAGCGTCAGCTCCATCTTCATGGCCTCCATGACCGCCAGCGTCTCGCCCTTTGCCACAACGGCGCCCGGCGCGGCACGCAGCAGTTTCACGAGGCCCGGCATCGGCGCGATGACACGGTCGCCGCCGCCTGCCGCCTCGTCCTCGCCGGCAAGCGGGTCGAAGACGCCGAAATGCCAGCTTTCGCCATCGCGGAAGATCGTGACGTCCCGCTCGCCGCGGACCGCCTGGACCCGCCGCCGGCAGCCGTCGACCTCCAGCAGACAGGCATCGCCGGAACGGGACAGGCGAAGCTCGATGCCCTTGTCGCCGAGGGCAGCCCGATAGATGCCCTCGCTCCCTGTCGTGAACGAAACCGGCAGATGCTGGCCGCGATGCTCCAGATCGACGAAATCGGACGCTTCCGACCACAACCGGAAGCCGGGTAAGCTTGCCCAGGGATCGTTCGAGGCCTGCGGCTCCAGAGCCCCGGAAAGGACGAGAGCGGCCAGGGCGACAATCTCGGAAGGAGCCGCATGCACCATCGTCAGTTCGGCAAGATGGCGATCGATCAGCCCCGTATCCGGCCTGCCCTCGGCGAAATCGGGCTGGCCCGTTAGCCGGCGAAGGAATGCCGCATTGGTCGTGACGCCAGTGGCGCGGACTTCCGCCAAGGCGCCGGAGAGGCGGGCCAAAGCGGTGGAGCGATCGGCGCCATGTGTGACGATCTTGGCGATCATCGGATCGTAGAAGGGCGAGATACGGTCGCCGCCCCGCACGCCGCTGTCGATACGGGCGAGAGCCTCGGGCAGATCGAGATGGGCAAGCCGGCCGGTGGCGGGCAGGAAGCCCCGCTCGGCATCCTCGGCATAAACCCGCGCCTCGAAGGCCCAGCCGGAGATCGAAAGCTCGTCCTGCCGCTTCGGCAGCGGCTCGCCGGACGCCACGCGAAGCTGCCATTCGACCAGATCGGCGCCGGTGATCGCCTCCGTCACCGGATGCTCGACCTGCAGGCGCGTGTTCATCTCCATGAACCAGAAGCGGTCCGGCTTCAGCCCTTCGGAGGCATCGGCGATGAATTCGATCGTTCCGGCGCCGGAATAGCCGATCGTCTGAGCGGCCCTCACCGCCGCCTCGCCCATGGCGCGGCGCATCTCCTCCGGCATGCCGGGGGCCGGCGCCTCCTCGATGACCTTCTGGTGGCGGCGCTGGAGGGAACAGTCGCGCTCGAAGAGATGCACGACATTGCCGTGGTCGTCGCCGAAGACCTGGATCTCGATATGGCGCGGATGGGCGATGTATTTCTCGATCAGGCAGGCGGCGTCGCCGAAGGCGGCTTGCGCCTCGCGCTGGGCCGAAGCGAGCGCGTCCTTGAAGCCGGCTGCGTTTTCCACCCGCCGCATGCCCTTGCCGCCGCCGCCGGCGCGCGCCTTGACGAGAACCGGGAAGCCGATGCGCCCCGCCTCGGCCAGCAGAAAATCCGGATCCTGTTCCGGCCCGTGATAACCCGGCACGACGGGAACGCCCGCCTTTTCCATCAGTGCCTTGGCGGCGTCCTTCAGGCCCATCGCACGGATGGCCGCGGGCGGCGGGCCGATGAAGCGAAGGCCGGCGGCCGCGACCGCTTCGGCGAAATCCGGATTTTCCGAGAGGAAGCCGTAGCCGGGATGGATGGCGTCGGCCCCGGTCCTGAGTGCCGCGTCGATGATGACATCGCCGCGCAGATAGCTTTCGGCCGCAGGCGACGGGCCGATATGGACCGCCTCGCCGGCAACCGAGACATGCAGCGCATCGCGGTCCGCATCGGAATAGACAGCGACAGTTGCGATACCCAGCTTGTGGCAGGTGCGAACGATGCGGCAGGCGATCTCGCCGCGATTGGCGATGAGGACCTTTTTCAGCATCGGGGGGTCCCCGAATGTGTGGACCGGAAGTCCCCTCCCCAACCCCTCCCCACAAGGGGGAGGGGCTTAACCCGCCACGCTCGTCGTCGATGGTTGCCCGGACGGCACCGCGAGTCTTCTCCCCCCTTGTGGGGGAGATGGCCGGCAGGCCAGAGGGGGTTTGAGAAATTGATCATCATCCCCTCACATCCGGAACACGCCGAAGCGTGTGTCCTCGATCGGCGCGTTCAGTGCAGCGGAAAGGCTTAAGCCCAGAACCTGGCGCGTCCTTGCCGGGTGGATGATGCCGTCGTCCCAGAGGCGTGCGGAAGCATAAAGCGGATGGCTCTGTTCCTCGAACTGGTCGAGCACCGGCTGCTTGAAGGCCGCCTCCTCTTCCGCGCTCCAAGTCTTGCCGCCGCGTTCGATCGCCTCGCGCCGGACGGTCGCCAGCACGCCGGCCGCCTGGGGGCCGCCCATGACGGAGATGCGGCTGTTCGGCCAGGTCCAGAGGAAGCGCGGCGAATAGGCCCGGCCCGCCATGCCGTAATTGCCGGCGCCGAAGGAGCCGCCGACGAGGATCGTCACCTTCGGCACGGAGGTGGTGGCAACCGCCGTCACCAGCTTGGCGCCGTGCTTGGCAATGCCTTCGGCCTCATATCGCCGGCCGACCATGAAGCCGGTGATGTTCTGCAGGAAAACCAGCGGGATTCTTCGTTGCGAGCAAAGCTCGATAAAATGCGCCCCCTTCTGCGCGCTTTCGGAGAAGAGCACGCCGTTGTTGGCGACAATACCGACCGGGATACCGAAGACATGTGCGAAACCGCAGACGAGCGTGGTGCCGAAGCGCGCCTTGAACTCGTCGAAACGGGACCCGTCCACCACCCGGGCGATCACTTCGCGGATGTCGTAGGGCGTCGATAATGACGCCGGGACGATCGCGGCGATCTCTTCCGGATCGTGGAGCGGTTCCTCCGGTTTTTCGAGGACGACCGTTTCCGGCTTGCGCGTGTTGAGCCCGGCGACGGCGCGGCGGACCAGGGCCAGCGCATGGGTGTCATCGCGGGCGAGATGATCGGCGACGCCGGAAAGCCGCGTGTGGACATCGCCGCCGCCCAGATCCTCGGCGCTCACCGCCTCGCCTGTCGCCGCCTTGACGAGCGGCGGACCGGCGAGGAAGATCGTGCCTTGATCCTTGACGATGATCGCCTCGTCCGACATGGCCGGCACATAGGCGCCGCCCGCCGTGCAGGACCCCATGACGGCCGCGATCTGGGCGATGCCCTTGGCGGACATGCGGGCCTGATTGTAGAAGATGCGCCCGAAGTGATCGCGGTCGGGAAAAACCTCGTCCTGGTTCGGCAGGTTGGCACCGCCGGAATCGACCAGGTAGACGCAGGGCAGCCGGTTCTCCTCGGCGATCTCCTGGGCGCGCAGATGCTTCTTCACCGTCATCGGATAATAGGTACCGCCCTTCACCGTCGCGTCGTTGGCGACGATCATCACCTCACGGCCCTCGATGCGGCCGATGCCGGTGACGATGCCGGCGGACGGGCTCGCGCCGCCGTAAAGCCCGTGCGCGGCGGTGGCTCCCACTTCGAGGAAGGGCGAGCCGTGATCCAAAAGCCGGGCGATGCGCTCGCGCGGCAGAAGCTTGCCGCGCTTCACATGCCGCGCCCTCGCCTCCTCGCCGCCACCGGCTTCGGCCAATGCAACGGCGGCCTCCACTTCGGCAAGCTTCGCCTGCATGGCCGTCCGATTGGCTTCGGCCTCCTCACTTCTCAGATTGACCTGCGAGCGAAGCACAGCCATCAGGCGGTTTCCCGGAAGAGTTCGCGGCCGATCAGCATGCGGCGGATCTCCGACGTGCCGGCGCCGATCTCCATCAGCTTGGCGTCGCGCAGCAGCCGGCCGGTGGAATTGTCATTGATATAGCCGTTGCCGCCGAGCACCTGGATCGCCTGCAGCGCCTGCAGGGTCGCCTGTTCGGAGGCATAGAGGCAGCAGGCGGCGGCATCCTGCCGCGTCACCTGACCGCGGTCGCAGGCGGAAGCCACAGCATAGACATAGGCGCGGGCGGAATTCATCGCCGTGTACATGTCGGCGACCTTCGCCTGGATGAGCTGGAACTCGCCGATCGGCTGGCCGAACTGCTTTCGCTCGTGAACGTAAGGCATGACCACGTCGAGGCAGGCATGCATGATGCCGACCCCGATGCCGGCAAGAACGACCCGTTCGTAATCGAGCCCCGACATCAGCACGCGCACTCCGCCGCCTTTGGTGCCCATGACGTTTTCGGCCGGCACTTCGCAATCCTGGAAGACCAGCTCGCAGGTGTTGGAGCCGCGCATGCCGAGCTTGTCGAGCTTCTGGGCGGTCGAGAAGCCCTTGAACCCCTTTTCGATGAGGAAGGCCGTGATGCCCTTCGGCCCCGCTTCCGGATCGGTCTTGGCATAGACCACCAGCACGTCCGCATCCGGGCCGTTGGTGATCCACATCTTGCTGCCGTTGAGCACATAGCTGGCGCCGCGCTTTTCGGCGCGGAGCTTCATCGAGACCACGTCGGACCCCGCCCCCGGTTCCGACATGGCGAGCGCGCCGACATGCTCTCCCGAGCAGAGCTTCGGCAGGTACCGGGCCTTCTGCTCGGCGTTGCCGGTACGGTTGATCTGATTGACGCAGAGGTTGGAATGGGCGCCGTAGCTCAGCGAGGTCGAAGCCGAAGCGCGGGCCAATTCCTCCACCGCCACCACATGGGCGAGATAACCGAGCCCCGAGCCGCCGAAATCCGGATCGGCCGTCATGCCGAGCAGGCCGAGCGCGCCGAGTTCCGGCCAGAGATCACGGGCGAATTCGTTGCTGCGGTCGATTTCGTCCGCCCGCGGAGCCAGCTTTTCCTGCGCGAAACGGTGGACGGTGTCGCGCACGGCCTCGACCTCCTCGCCGAGCGCGAAATTCATGCTTGCGTGGAACACCTCGTCTCCTCCCGGTGCACCAGATTTCCATCAGGAAGTTGTGGGGCGGAAGACGCAGGCCGTCAATGGCTGCAACCGCACCTCTGCAAGATCGCAAGATACGGTCTTCCGCCACGCCGTCCTTGAAAAAAGATTGCCGTTACTTCGGCAGATGATGCGGATTGAGACCCGGCACCCATTGGGTGTTCGGCATCTGGGTGCCGGTATAGGTCACACCGCTGTCCGTCTCGCAGCGGTAGATGCGGGTCGGCATGCTGTCGCCATAAAGGATGTCGTACCTGCCGCGATGACGATAGACATATTCGATGTCGCTGGAACAGCGATAGGCGTCCTTCCGGACCCGTTCCTGTTCCGGCACGACACCCGGCAGATTCTTGAAATGAGTGGGTTGCATCCTGCGGAACTCATCCCGCTCGGCCGCGAATACGTCCATGGGGAAAAGCGCGGCGATGACCAACGCCACGAGCATCACGGCCGGCAATATCCATGCACCCTTGAGCATCAATCGACTCCTCGTCCGCGAAGCCAGCGGACGAATCCAAAATATGGACGACGGGCGTTCGATACTATGGGCCGCAGCCCACGTTTGCGTGATCATCATGACTTATCCCAAACGGCGATAGCCGGTCGGCTGTTCGTAGAGCCAGCCGATGCGCTTCACAGCCGCCTCGAAATCCTCACGCGCGACGCTCATCGTGTGGCCATTGGCATGGAGAAGCGTCTCCTCGCTTTCCATGATTCCCACATGGCCTTTCCAGAAAACGAGGTCGCCGCGACGAAGTTCCTCACGGGCGATGGCAAAGCCGAATGAAGCCTGCATGTCGGAATCGCGGGGCGCGGACTTGCCGACCATCATCAGGGACAGTTGGACAAGGGCGGAGCAATCGAGCCCGAAGCCGGAGCGGCCGCCCCAGAGATAGGGCGTCTCGACGAATTTTTCCGCCACGGCGACGTAATCCGCGCCCATGGTCTCGGAGACGGGCAGGCAATGGCCGGCAATCACCGCGCCGCCGTCCGAGAGCACGAAATAACGGGTGCCGCGGGTTTCCGCCTCGCCAGCGACGGTGATGCGGCTGCCGATCGAAAGCGCCGCGAGCGGCGGCTTGCGAAGCTCCGCTTCCGGATAAAGAAACGTGCGGGGTACAGCGATCCGGTGCGTCGGCTCTTCCGGCGCACCTAGCATGGCCTCCGGCAGATAGCCGACATAACCGTCCTGATCGGCCTGCACCCAGGCAAAGCCGTCGGCGCGGTCGAAGACACGCACCGTCTCGCCCAGGAGCAGCTCGGTATCGATGCCGCGCGACAAGTCCGGCGCCGGGCGAAGCTGCGCCACCGGGACGGCGATGCGGGCGGGCTCGCCGCGGACAAAGTTTTCGGCTTCGACGCTGCCCCTCAGGGTCTCGTCGGCGAGATCGGGGCGGAAGGCATGCAGGCGTCTGTCGAGCAGTTTCGTCATTCTTCAAAATCCAGACCTGCGGCCTTCGCGGATGATCAGGTCGCCCAGCTTTTCGAGAAAAAGCGCACCGGCGACCGTGCGCTTGATCACCACGTTGCGGCGGTCGCGTTCGTCGCGCTCACGCTCCACAAGGCCCATCTCGCCCATCGTGTCCAGCGCGCGGGTGATGACCGGCTTGGTGACGCCGAGCGTGGCGGCAAGCCCCCTGACCGTATGCGGCGGCGGCACGAGGTAAATATGCAGCAGGATGGACATCTGGCGCAATGTCAGATCGCGCCCGTCATGCCGCACCTGCTCCAGCGCAACCCTGTGCCAAAGCCCCAGCGCTTCCGTCGCGGTCAGTTCAACCGGCATCATGCCCCTCGGTTCAAAATCCCGCGAATTTTAGAACCCAAGGTCTTACCCGTTCGTTTCGGACCCGATTTATTTCGCCGCCATATCGCGGATTACCCTGTAGAGCGCACGGATGGCGAAGGCTTCGCCGCCGACCGGCGCGTGCGGCTTCTCAGTCAACACCCAGGCGTAGATATCGAAATGCACCCAGCTTTTCGTTGCGGTGACGAACCGCTTGAGGAAAAGCCCCGCGGTGATGGCGCCGGCCATGCCGCCGGATGGCGCATTGGTGATATCGGCGGCGCGGGAGCGGATATCCTTGTCGTAGCCCATCCAGAGGGGCAGGCGCCACATGGGATCGGCCTCCGCACGCGCCGCCTCCATGAGCTTTACCGCAAGCTCCTCGTCATCGGTGAAATAGGGGGCGAGCTCGGTGCCGAGTGCCACGCGGGCGGCGCCCGTCAACGTCGACATGTCGACCATCAGGTCCGGCGGGGTCTCGTCCGCATAGGCGAGCGCATCGGCCAGAATGAGGCGACCTTCCGCATCCGTATTGTCGATCTGCACCGTGAGGCCCTTGCGGCTTTTATAGATATCGCCGGGGCGGAAGGCATTGCCGGAGATCGAATTCTCGACCGCCGGCACCAGGACCTGCAGATCGACCTTGAGGCCGGCATCCATGATCATCAGCGCCAGGCCCATGACGTTTGCCGCGCCGCCCATGTCCTTCTTCATCAGCGCCATGTTGGCGGCGCCCTTGATGTCGAGGCCGCCGGTGTCGAAGCAGACGCCCTTGCCGACCAGCGTCACGCGCGGATGTCCCTTTTCGCCCCAGCGCAGTTCGAGCAGCCGCGGCGGCGAAACGCTCGCCCGGCCGACCGTGTGGACGAGCGGGAAACTCTGCGCCAGCAGATCCTCGCCGACGACAGAGGTGACGGTCGCGCCATAATGCTCGCCGAGCGCCCGGAAGGCGGCTTCCAGCTCGACCGGCCCCATCTCGTTGGTGGGCACGTTGACGAGGTCACGCGCCAGGAAGACGCCGGCAAGCTGGCGCGCGACATCAGCGGCATCGACCGAAGCCGGGATCGAAAGCCGGACGTCCTTGGGCTTGTCGGACTTGTAACGGTTGAAGCCGTAGGTGCCGAGGCCGTGGCCAAGCGCGATGTGTTCGGGGGAAAGGGCCGGCGTTTCGACGCGCCAGTCGCCGGGCGGCAGCAATTTCGAAAGCCTGCCGGTGATGAAGGGCGCTTCCGAAGGATCGTTGCCGAGACCGAAGAAGGCACAGCCGATATCACCGTTCCCATCCGGCACGAGAAGGAATGCGCCCGCTTCCGCCTTGAACCCCGCGGCCTTCGCCCAGGCAAGTGCCGCGGCATCAAGCTTTCCCGCCTCCAGATCGGCGGGGGTCACGGCATGGACCGGTTTCGCCGCCGCCCCTTCGGCGCTGAAGGCAGAGGGGCGGTCGATATATCGGTAGGGGGTTGTCGCAGTCATTGGGGAGCGGCCTTCGGAAGCTTTTGGAATCGTTCGTCTTAACGGTCCGTTAGGGTTAACAGTTTATTGCTGGAGTGGAAATGCGCTATATGCCCGCCGCCCGATCGAGGCAGCGGCATCGGACCAACGAGACCGCCCCATGCCCGCTTCCGCAGCCCTGACGTTCCGCAAGACCTCCCTCGCCCGGACCGCCGCGATCGCGCTCCTGATGCTTTCGGCGGCGGGCTGCGCCACGAAACGGGACGTGCAGACGACGGGTTCGATCCCGACGAGGGTCTCCACCGCATCGCTCGAAACGATGAACGCAACCGAGCTCTCCAGCGCGGAAAGATCGATCGGCGCCGCCTATGCCCGCAACCCGAAAGACCGGAATATCGGCCTGCAATACGCGAGCGTGCTCGGCATGACGGGCAAGAACGGCCAGGCCCTTGCGGTGATGCAGCAGGTGGCGATCGCCCATCCGACCGATCGGGAGGTGCTCGCCGCCTACGGCAAGGCGCAGGCCGCCGCAGGCCAGCTCGAACAGGCGCTCGCCACCATCAACCGGGCGCAGACGCCGGACCGTCCCGACTGGCGGCTCTATTCGGCGGAAGGCGCCGTGCTCGACCAGCTCGGCCGCTCTGAAGAAGCCCGCCGGAAATACCGGCTGGCGCTCGACGCGCAGCCGAACGAACCGACGGTCATCTCCAATCTCGGCATGTCCTACGTGCTCTCCGGCGACCTCAGGACGGCGGAAACCTATATGCGCAACGCCGCCGGCCAGCCGGAGGCCGACAGCCGGGTGCGCCAGAACCTCGCGCTCGTCGTCGGACTGCAGGGCCGTTTCGCGGAAGCCGAAGAAATCGCCCGCCGGGAGCTTTCCCAGCAGCAGGCGGACGCGAACGTCACCTATCTCCGCTCGATGCTTTCGCAGCAGAATTCCTGGGCCAAGCTCGCCGAAAAGGACGGCAAGGCAAAACCGACCGCCACCAACTGACCGGCGCCCGTGGATGAAAGGCGCACCTACAACAGGCGCGTGACCACGGTGATGATGCCACCGATCAGGATGAGGTTTATGCAAAGCCTTGCCAACATCGTGATATCCTCCGAATTCATCCGGCGTTCCCGGCCCGCCGGCCGGATTCGCGCCATGACGGAGAGCATGCGGAAACACCCCTGAATGCGGGCTGAAATCGCAGTTCAGGATGGGTTCACCCGGAGCCTTTCGGCGGCACGGCCGAAAAAGAGAACCGGCAATCGAGAACCATTCTAAAATTGCCGCAATTGCGTATGATCCGCTTGGGGAACAAACGGGACGGTGGTTTCATGCGCGCATTCTTGAGGCGGTCGGGAATCCTGGTCGGAGCTTCCCTGCTTTCGATCGGAGCCTATCTCGGCATTCTGCAGCTCAGGGGGAATTTCCATGAAGTCCTGCCGGGGCAACTCTACCGGTCTGCGCAACCCTCGCCGGCCGCACTTGCGGACTATCTGACGCGATACGGCATCAAGACCGTCGTCAATCTGCGCGGCGAAAGCCAGCGCCCCTGGTACAAGGACGAGGTCGCGGTGACCCAGCGGCTCGCCGTGGAGCATATCGATTTTCGCATGTCCGCCGGGCGCGAACTCACCAACGAAGAAAGCCAGCGGCTGATCGCCATCCTCCGCGACGCTCCCAAACCCATCCTCATCCATTGCCTGGCGGGCGCCGACCGCACCGGGCTTGCATCGGTCATCTACCTGCAGCAGATCGCCAATGTGGGCGAGGAGACGGCCGAACTGCAGCTTTCGCTGATCTACGGGCATGTCGGGCTGCCCTTCCTGCGCGGCTACGCGATGGACGAGACCTGGGAAGGGCTTGAGAAGGTTTTCGGCCTGCCGAGCTGATTCCCTGTTTTCCGCATGCCGTTATCGGAAAGCCGCGGCACACTTCTGCGCGACATGCTTCAGAACTTGTCGGCAACCTGAATGCCGGCAGGGCCGAGAATGACGGCGATCAGCACCGGCAGGAAGAACAGGATCATCGGAACGGTGAGCTTCGGCGGCAGCGCGGCCGCCTTCTTCTCCGCCTCGTTCATCCGCTCGTCGCGGCCCTCCTGGGCCAGCACGCGCAATGCCTGGGCGATCGGCGTGCCGTAACGCTCGGCCTGGATGAGCGCCTGGGTGACGGACCTCACCCCGTCGAGCTGGGTGCGAATCCCGAGGTTTTCGAGCGCCGTGCGGCGATCCTGCAGGAAGGAGAGCTCCGCCGTCGTCAGCACCATTTCCTCGGCAAGCGGCGGCGACTGATGCGCCATTTCCTCGGCGACGCGGCGCATGGCCGCTTCCATCGAAATCCCCGATTCGACGCAGATCAGCATCAGGTCGAGCGCATCCGGCCAGGCACGCTTGATGGAGGCCTGGCGCTTGTTCATCAGGTTCGTGACATAGATGTTCGGCGCGTAGAAGCCGATATAGGCGGCGACGATCGCCGCCAGCATCCGGACCGGGAACGGCCGGGACGCGAGGTTGCCGAGCACGAAGATCCAGACGACGGCGACCGCCAGGAAAACGAAGGGCAGCAGGAAGCGCGCCAGCAGGAAGATGTTGAGGGCGTTCTGCGACCGGAGGCCCGCGGCACGCAGCTTGTTGACCGTCTTGTCGTCCACCAGCGCCTTGCGCAGGTTGAACCGCTCGACGATCTGCCGGACCGACTGGTTGTTCTGGGCGCGCAGCGACGTCTTCGACTGTTCGGCATTCATGCGGGCACGCTCGCGGGCGCGGATCTGCTCGCGCTCCGTCGAAACCGCCTTCATGCGCTTGTCGAGATTGCCTTTTTCGAGAAACGGGCTCGCCAGGGTGTAGAGGGTCGCGAAGACCGCCACCGCCACAAGAAAGGCCATGAGCGTGGCCGGGTCGGTGAGCGCTGCGGCAAGTTCCTTCATGGCTCCCTCCTCAGATATCGAAATTGATCATGTTGCGCATCACGAAGATGCCGATCGACATCCAGACGCCGGAAGCCAAAAGGATCAGGTGGCCGCGCGGATCGGTGAAGAGGATCGAGATATATGCGGGCGAGGTGATGTAGACGAGCAACGACACGATGAAGGGCAGAGCGCCGATGATGACGGCCGAGGCCTTCGCCTCCATGGAAAGGGCGTTTACCTTGGCCTTCATCTTCTTGCGGTCGCGCAACACCTTGGAGAGGTTGCCGATCGCTTCCGACAGATTGCCGCCTGCCTGGCTCTGGATGGTGATGACGATGGAAAAGAAATTCACCTCCGGCAGCGGCATGGTCGTCATCATGCGGGTGCAGGCCTCGGGAATGCTCAAACCCACCTGCTGGGATTCCACCACGCGACGGAACTCCGCCTTCACCGGTTCCTGACCGTCGGAAGCGATCAGGCGGAGCGCGTCGTTGATCGGCAGGCCGGATTTGATCGAGCGCACCATCACGTCGAGCGCGTTCGGAAACTCCTCAAGGAATTTCCTCTGGCGGCGCTTGACCAGATAGCCGATCACCCAGCGCGGCAAGCCGAGGGCGCAGACGAAAGCAGCGCCTGCGGCGGCAAGCAGCGGCAGGCCGGCGATCAGGACGACGAGGAAGATGAAGAGGCCGAAAAGAGCGCTGAACAGATAGAAGCGGCCGATCGAGAGGGACAATCCCGTCTGGGCGAGCTTGGACTTCAAGCTGCCGTCGCCCATCTTCCTGTTCTTCTCTTCCTGCTTCTTCTCGAGGTCCTTCAGCGAATCCTGCACGGATTTGCGGCGCTTGGAGAGTTCCTGCACGCGGTCACGCGCAGCCTTGACCTTGGCGAGATCGGTTTCCGCGGCCTTCACCCGGCTGAGCCGCGTGCCGGTCTTCTTTTCGACTTCCATGCGGGAGAACAGCAGGCCGTAACAGACCGCCGCGGCGGCGATTGCCACCAGGGCGACAATCGCCACGATCGTGATATCCAGCCCGAACATGGAGCGTTCTCCTCAGTCCTTCGTCCGTTCCATCGCATCGAGCGCCGCCGCGAGACGCCGTTCCTCGTTGTAGTAACGGGCGCGATCCCAGAAATGCGGCTTGACGATGCCCGTCGACATATGCCGGCCGATCAGACGGCCGGACGCATCCTCGCCCTCGATCTCGTAGCGCATCAGGTCCTGGGTGACGATCACGTCGCCTTCCATCCCGATCACCTCGGTAATCTGGGTGATGCGGCGCGAACCGTCGCGCAGCCGGGCGGCCTGGATGATGATGTCGATCGAGCCGGTGATGATCTCGCGCACGGTCTTGGCCGGCAGCGAATAGCCGCCCATGGCGATCATCGATTCCATGCGGCTCAGGCATTCGCGCGGCGTGTTGGCATGGATCGTGCCCATCGAACCGTCGTGGCCGGTGTTCATCGCCTGGAGCAGATCGAAGACCTCCGACCCGCGCACTTCGCCGACGATGATGCGTTCCGGGCGCATGCGCAGGCAGTTCTTGACGAGATCGCGCATGGTGATCTCGCCCTCGCCTTCGATGTTCGGCGGACGGGTTTCGAGCCGCACCACATGCGGCTGCTGGAGCTGCAGTTCGGCCGTGTCCTCGCAGGTGATGACGCGTTCGTCCGCATCGATATAGCGCGTCAGGCAATTGAGCAGCGTCGTCTTGCCCGAGCCCGTGCCGCCGGAGATGACGACATTGCAACGGACTCGGCCGATGATTTGCAGGAGGACAGCGCCTTCCGGGGTGATCGCCCCGAATTTCACGAGCTGGTCGAGGTTCAGCTTGTCCTTCTTGAACTTGCGGATAGTGAGCGCCGGTCCGTCGATCGCGAGCGGCGGAGCGATGACGTTGACGCGGGAGCCGTCCGGCAGGCGCGCATCGCAGATCGGCGAGCTCTCGTCGACGCGGCGGCCGACCTGGCTGACGATGCGCTGGCAGATCGACAGGAGCTGTGCGTTGTCGCGGAAGCGGATGTCGGATTCGATCGTCTTGCCGCCGACTTCGATGAAGGTCTGCCCGGCGCCGTTGACCATGATGTCGGCGATGTCGTCGCGCGCGAGCAGCGGCTCCAGCGGACCGTAACCCAGAACGTCGTTGCAGATGTCCTCGAGCAGTTCTTCCTGCTCGGAGATCGACATCGCGAAATTCTTGATGGTGATGATGTCGTTGACGATATCGCGTATTTCCTCGCGCGCGCTCTCGGCATCGAGCTTGGCGAGCTGGGAAAGATCGATCGTGTCGATCAGCGCGGAAAAAACCTGGCTCTTGGTGTCGTAATAAAGCTCGGTGCGCACCGGCCGCTTGCGGGCCGCGGGCTGCGCGGCAAGCGGCGGCGGCGAAACCGTCTGGCGCGGACCGGCCGGATCGCGCCCAGGCTCGGCGAGGATTTCCGGCGCCGCAGGCTTCGCCATGGCAGGCGCGGCCGGAACGGGTGCGGCAGCCGGCGGCGGCGCGAGGCCGGCCGTGCTTTTCCCAAATCCTTCGTTTCCGCGTTTTCCAAACATACCGGTTTCCTGCTGCTATGCTTTCTTGCGGGACAGCATTCCGAAGATATTGCCGAGCCCGCCCTTCTTCGCCTTCTTCACCGCCACGCGGCCCGTGACGACGTGGGCGATCTGCGAGAAGGTTTCGGCGGCGGGGGACTTCGCATCGATCTCTGAAACCATGCGGCCGCTATTGGCCGCATTGCCGAAGAGCTGCACGTCGAAGGGCAGGATGGCGATCGGCTCGATCTCCAGAGGCTCGATGAAATCCGCCGGCGCGATCTCCGGACGCTTCGGCATTCCGACCTGATTGAGGATGAGATGCGGCGCCCGATCGTTCGGCCTGAGCTTCTTCAGCGCATCGATCATGTTCTTGGTGTTGCGGAGGTTGGCCAGATCGGGAACGGCCGAGATCACCACCTCGTCGACTTCCGCAAGCACCGCCCGGGTCCATTCCGTCCAGCCATGCGGGAGATCGAGCACCGCGACCGGCGCGCTGCGCTGCAGGAGCTCGATGATCGGCGTGAAGGCGCCGCGATCGAAATCGTAGGCGCGGTCGAGCAGCGAGGGTGCCGCGAGCAGCGACAGATGTTCGGAGCATTTGGTGAGCAGGCGGTCGAGGAAGACTTCGTCGAGACGCTCGGGCGCGAAGACCGCCTCGGCAATGCCCTGTGCCGGATCCTGGTCGAAATCGATATTGGCGGTGCCGAAGGGAAGATCGAGATCGGCGAGAATGGTTTCGGTCGAGAACAGGCTCGAAATGCCGAAGGCGCAGTTGTGCGCAATGGTGGACGAGCCGACGCCGCCCTTGGCGCCGATGAAGGCGATCGACCTGCCGAGCGGCTCGGCTTCCGGATCGACGAAGATCGCGGCGATCGAAGCCAGCATGTCCGGCATCTGCACCGGGCCGACGAGATATTCGGAAATGCCGTTGCGGATCAGCTCGCGATAAAGCGCGATGTCGTTGTAGCGGCCGACGATGATGACCCTTGTCGAGGGATCGCAGACTTCCGCGAGCGGGGTCAGCTCTTCGAGGAGGTTCTTGGGATCGGCCTCCGTCTCCAGGATGATCAGGTTGGGTGTCGGGGCGGACGTGAACATGTTGGCGGCGGCCGCCGTGCTGCCGACCGTCACACGCAGATTGACTTTGGCCATGCGGCGATCGCGCGCCATGCGGTCCATCGTCCGCTGCATCGGTTCGCTTTCGCAAAACGCATGGATCGAGATGCGCGGGAACGGCCGCAGCGCGTCGAAATCACCCGGACGGTCGGCCTCCTCGGCAAACCGTTCGTCCTCGCCGGGAGTGCGGATTTCGTAGTTGATCGCGCTCATCGTCTTCTCCGCTCCTCTGCCTATTGATCGCTGCTGCTGCCGCCGGTGCGGTAGTCGCTGATGACCTTGGCGCGCTGGGTGGCGTCGATCGGCGTCACGCCGCGCGGTGCGATGAGATCGGTAGGATTGGCGACCTGGGCTGCGAGGTTGTTCTGGCTGGCGCAGCCGAAATTGTACCAGTTCCTGTTGCCGAACGTGTTGTCCGACAGGTCCGCCGGCCATTCGCCGCACTGGCCCGTCATCGCCTTGGTCGTCACGAAAGCAAGGCGGATGGGGGCGGCATCGCCGGTGGGAGCGGCCGCATAGCCCGTCATCAGGATCTTGTGCGGCTTGACGCCCGCGTCGGCAAGCGTGCGGCGTATGTCGCCCGCCAGACGCTGGGCCGCGCCGGCATTGTAGGAACCGTGCGGCACCTGAATCTGGACCACGCCGGCCGGCGACGCCAGGAAATTCTGGGCGAAACCGCGCACCGTGTCCTTCATCCCGGTGGTCAGGCGGACATCGCCCGACGCGATCGGAACATCGAGCGTATATTCCCCCTCCGCCAGCACGATCGGGTGGCGGGTGCGGTAGTCGTCGGGGATCGAGCCGGTGGTGAGCTGCCCGTTGCCGCAGGCCGAGAGAAGCATCGCGGATGCCGCGAGCGCGCCCAATGCGGCGATCCTGCGGCGGCGGGACCTGGTCGGGCTCCTGGTCATGACATCCTGTCCTTCGGCGGAGATTTTCTGCGTTTCCATGGCCAATGACCGCTCACTTGTAGATAAAGCCGACCGCGCCGTGATACCGGCCCGCCGCGACGGGCTCCTTGCGGCCGTAGATCTTGTTCACGCGGTTCAGGAAGAAGGTGGCTGCGTCGTTTTCCGGATTGAAGTTGTCATCCGGCCGCGCGATTTCGCTGCGGGCGACGGGACGAACGAGGTAGGGCGTCGCGATGATGACGAGTTCGGTCTCGTTGCGCATGAAATCCTTGCTGCGGAAGAGGGTGCCGAGGACCGGAACCTTGGAAATGCCCGGGACGCCGGACATGGCCTGGCGGATATTGTCCTGCACAAGACCGGCGATGACGATCGAGCCGCCGGAGGGCAGCTCGACGGTGGTCGAGGCCTCGCGCTTGCGGATCGACATGTAGGTGTTGCCCTGGATCTGCAGCGAGCTTCCGTTGCCGGTGGTGACCGAGCCCTCGTAGGTCGGCTCGGAGACGTTCGTCTCGATATTCAGACTGATCCGGCCCGGAGAGAGCACGATGGGCTTGAAGTTGAGCTCGATACCGTAATCCACCGAGTTGACCGTCCGGGTGACCGCGGGGCGCCCCGTTTCCTCGTCGAAGCTCACCTCCTGCTCGGCAGGCAGGCGGAACTCGCCGCCGACGTAGAATTTCGCCTGCTGGCCGGAGATCGCCGTCAGGCTGGGTTCGGCGAGCGTGCGCATGACGCCCGCTTGCTCCATGGCGTTCATATAGGTGGCAAGGCTGATATTGCCGATCGTACCGGCCAGGTTCGCCATGCCGAAAGTGTTGACCGCATTGCCCAGATTGGCCGGATTGGAGAAAGCGATCGATCCGTCGGATCCCGATACGGAGCCGTTGAAGCCGAGCTGCTTCAGCACCTGGCGGCTCACTTCCGCGACGGTCACCTTCAGCGTGACCTGATCCTCGCCCTCGATCGTCAGCAGATTGACGATCTGGGAGACCTGGCGGTCTTCGGCGAAGATGTCGCCGTCGCCGTTGTTGCCCTGCACGGTGATGTTCCGGGTCGTCGCTTCACCGCCCTTCAGGAAGGCGTTGGCGAGCCTTTCCGCCTGGGCCGAATCCTGCGGGGTGCGGACAGTGCCGGACAGCACGATGTTGTCGGAGATGATCTCGACCTTGATATCGGACTCCGGCAGGAAACGGCGCAGGTTCTGCTGCAGGCCCGAGATATCCCGCTCGATCTCCACGTCCAGGCTGACGATCTCCTCGCCGTGGGATCCGAAGACGAAGATATTCGTCTGGCCGACGGTCTTGCCGAAGAGGTAGATGCGCCGGGAGGTACGCGTCACGGCATCGGCCATGGTGGGGTCGGCGACGAGAATGTCATGGGCATCGGCCGGAAGATCGACGACGAGCGCCTTGTTGAGGCCGAGCTGCAGCCGCTTGCGGACGCCCGGGCCGCCGTCGATGATGCGCACGACGCTGGTATCCGTGGCAAAAGCCTGCGCCGGCGCGAGATCGATCGGAGCGACATGGACCGGAACACCGGAAAAGGCGAGGCAGAAAGCCACGCCCGCCGCCGCCGAGCTACGAATCCTGCGTTTCAGACCGCTCACTTGAATGCCCCCGCTCATCTCGCCTGCACCGCCGTTTCCTTGACCAGGGCGCCCGATTTTATGACCTGGATATCCGCCTTGCCGTCGCCGCCATGCAGAAGGTAATCCGCCGCCGCGGTATCGGCTTCCTGCGAATCCGCCACCGAGCGAAGCGCGAGCGTCAGCCGCTCCGCCATCTGCTGGGCGACCGCGATGACCTTGGCCTGATCCGGCGTCAGTTCGAGCGTCGCCGTGGTGCCGACGACCGCCTTCTTGCCGTCCTCGCTCTCCTGGATCTGCTGGTCGATCGCCAGCACCCGGATGTTGTTCAGAATGTTCTCGGTGATGTAGCCGCCGCCGTCCTTGTTCTGGCGCACCATGATGATGTCGACGCGGTCGTTCGGCAGAACGAAGCCGCCGGCGCCGGTCGCAACCGAAATCTCGGTGGCGACGGCACGTTTTCCGGACGGCAGCAGCGAGGACATGACCCGGCTCGACGAATCGGCGATTTTTTCGGCGCGGACCGGCTCGCCCTTGAACATCGGCATGCGCACCACGACGCCCTGCAGTTCGGCGACGGCATTCGGCCGCGCCGCATCGGTGATGAAGCCCTCCACCACGCCGTTCTTCGGCCAGGACATCCATTCCATGGCCTTGTCGCTCAGGCGGCTGCCGACGGGCAGGTTTTCGGCGGACACGAGAACCTTAACCGTCGGCTCCCTCTGGATGACGGTTTCCACCAGTTCCGGGGCTTTCTTGCCGGAAATGCGCACCGCCAGCAGGCCGGCAAGGCCCGCCGCCACCACGGCTACCGCGAGAATGATGATACGGGTCGGCTTCATGGCCATTCCTTGAGGGGCTTAATTCCTCCGGAGAATGGCCTTCAATGGTGTAATTATAGTTAATGAGAAGCTTACAATTCTGGTTAACGCAATCTTTCCGCCCGCCAGATGCTTAACGGAAAGCATTCATGGCAAGTAAATAGATCGGCGCCTGCCCGAAGGTCAGGAAGCCCGCAATGGCGATCGCGATGCCGTAAGGGATCTTTTTGGCCGTGACCATCGAGGCCGGCAGAGGAATTCCCATGGCCAGAACCCAGTTCGACCGGGAGCGCAGCAGAAGGAAAACCAGGGTGACGGCGCCGCCGACATAACCGACGGTGACCAGGAAGGCGAGAAGCGACGTATTGAAGCCGTACCAGACGGCCGCGGCAGTCAGCAGCTTGGCATCGCCGCCGCCCATGACGTTGACTGCAAACAGCGCGAAGCAGACGCCGAAGACGGCAAGGCCGGCAACGAGGCTCATGCCGATTTCCGGCCATGGCAGGCCCGCAAGCGGTGCAAGGACGAGGAAGCCCGCCAGAAGAGCGGCCGACACCCGATTGGGGATCGTCATGGTGAATAGATCGCTGACGGCGGCGATCGCCAGCCCGAGCGGGAGAATGCTCAAAACCAGAGCCGCAACCACCATGTTTGCCATGCATCCCCTCTTTTCTTTGAGTGTGGCTGTCGGTGACGGCCAGAACCTACCCGACATGGAACGCATAAAGCCGCCCGATATGGGCGGCTTCGAATTGCGGTCAAACTGACAGGCTTAGTTGCCGGCGTTGCCGGCGGCGCCTGCCGCAGTCGTCATCTCGCCGGAGATGGCAGTGAACGTAGCGTCAAGCTGCGTACCGAGCGTGGTGGCGCCGGTGATCAGGGCGACGGAGATGAGCGCAGCGATCAGACCGTATTCGATGGCGGTCGCGCCGGATTCATCTTTCAGGAAACGGGCGAAAATCTTGGACATGGAACTCTCCTAGTTCGACATTTGTTGTTCAGCACTTCCCGACAACTGTTTCCGCTGTTCGGATGGGGACAACCTACCGACGGACGATTGCCATCGGCTTAAGGAATGCTGTTAACAACCGGTTAATGAGCGATTGCCCGGTTGCGTAGTAAATGAAACGCAAAGAAAAATGCCGGCATTTTCATGCGGCGCCCGGCCATTCTCAATTCGCTAATATAACTTTTTCCGTAGCACCTTAACCGGCATTTGGACGCCAAAAAACGCCGGACTTTTCCATCGGGGTTCCGGGCAATCGGAAAAGGTTAAGAAGAGATCAAGAGCACGCGAATGTGCCACTTAACCGTTCATTCACCAATCGCATCCATTCTTGGCGCACAACAACCGCACCCAAGGCCGCCCCAATGCCGTTCCGTACCGTCATGGTCCGACTTGTCGCCCTTTGCGGCCTCGTCCTTGCCGGTACCGGGCAGGCTGCGGCGCAGGAGCAGGAGACCGATCTCCTGCGCGTCTTTATGAATCACGCGCGCGTGCTGAAGCTCGACAGGCCGGTCAGCAAGGTCATCGTCGGCAATTCGAACGTCGCCGACGCCACCGTTGCGGATTCCACCACGATCGTTCTGACGGGCCGCAGCTTCGGCACGACCAATCTCGTCCTGCTCGACGCGGAGGGCAACGCGATCGCCGACGAACGCATCCTCGTCTCCATCGACGAGGGCAATACCGTCCGCGTCTTCCGGCAGACGGACCGCTCCATCCTCTCCTGCACGCCCAATTGCGAGCAGCACGCGGAGTTCCAGAACAACGCTTCGCCCTGATCGGGGACAGACCGCTAAATTCCCGACGATCCGAGCAACGGAATCTCAACAATCCGCCCGTACGATCCGCGGCACTCAAAGGGCTGCCGGACGGAAACCATGTGCCAGGATCATGACGATACCAGAAGCGGAGCCGCCGTGCCTGCTAAGGGCAAGGCGGCGTGGCGGCGGATCTTCCGCTCGCGCGACGGCGCCGCGGCGATAGAATTCGCGCTGCTCGCCATTCCCTATTTCATGATCATCTTCGCGACCGTCGAGACCTTCATCGCCTATACGGGCGAACAGGTGGTGGCAAACGCCGTCGATACGATGGCACGCAAGGTCAGGACCGGCAGCATCACCGCCGCCAACACGAACGCGACCCAATTCCGGCGCGCCTTCTGCGACGAAATTTCGATCATGATCAGATGCAGCGAGCAGGAAATCGCCACTCCGGACAAGCTTCAACTCGACGTCCGCAGCTTCCCGAACTTTGCCGACATACCGCGCAGCATTCCCTTCGACGCGACCGGCGACGTGGACCCCTCCTCCTTTGGCTATGCGCCGGGACCTGCCAAGAGCGTCAACATGGTGCGCGCCTATTATCACTGGGACGTCATCACCGATCTCATCAGGCCCTTTGTCGGCAACGTGCGGCCCGGCGGCAGCCACCCGAGCTACTTTCTGATCGTGGAGACATCCGCCTTCCGGAACGAGGATTATCCGTGATGGAAAAGCAGGACTTCCAGTTGCGGGCGTCATCCGAGGGCTTCCTGGCGCGGCTCAGAAGGCTCGCCTCCGACCGGCGCGGCGTCGGCGCCGTCGAGTTCGCGCTGATCGCGCCGCTGCTCCTCAGCCTCTACATCACCTCCTTCGAGATCACGATCGGCCTCAGCGTTTCCAAGCGGGTCACCCGCAGCGCCAGCGCGATCGCCGACCTCGTGACCCAGCAGACGAGCGTGGACAAAGCATTCCTGGCGACGACACAGGATGTGACCAACAGCCTTTTCTTCCCCTATGCGGCGGACGACCTGAGCATCAAGATCACCGGCGTGACACTCGACGCCAGCGGCAATCCCACCGTCGCCTGGTCGTGGAACGGCTCCAATACGCCTCCCTATGCGGTCGGCTCGCCCGTCAACGTCCCGACGGAAATGCGCGCGGCCAATTCCTTCCTCATCCGTTCGGAGGTCTCGGTCTCCCACGAATTGCTGATGTTCATGTCGGGCGCGATGCCGACAAGCCTGCAGAACATCACCATTGCGCGGGAATATTTCTACCGCCAGCGCCTCGGAAGCAGCATTGCCTGCACCAATTGCTGAACGCCGCCGACACGCCGCCCCTTTGCCAATTTAAGCCTGCGGTTATATGAGTCTCGATTCACGCCGGTCGGAAGACGGCGGCGGACGATATCTACACTTCGGGTGACCATGGCAAGCGCATTCCTATTCGTTCTCGACTCCTTCGGCGTGGGCGGCGCCCGCGACGGGGAAGAGTACGGCGATCTGGGCTCCAACACGCTCGGCCATATCGCGGAATTCTGCGCCGCGGGGATCGGCGACCGGGCGGGCTTGAGGGAAGGCCCTCTGCACCTGCCGAACATGTCCTCCCTCGGTCTTCTGGAAATCGCCAAGCTCGCCACCGGCGACTATCCGATCGGCATGCCGATGCCCGAGCGGGTCTTCGGCCTGCACGGCGCGGCAGACGAGATCTCCCGCGGCAAGGACACGCCTTCCGGCCATTGGGAGATCGCCGGCACGCCCGTCATGTTCGACTGGGGCTATTTCCCGAGCGAGGGCGATGCGTTTGCCCCCGAGCTCGTCGAGGCAATCTGCCGGGAGGGCGACATTCCGGGCATTCTCGGCAACTGCCACGCTTCCGGCACCGAGATCATCGCCAGGCTCGGCGAAGAGCATATCCGCACCAAAAAACCGATCTGCTACACGTCGAGCGACTCCGTCTTCCAGATCGCCGCGCATGAGAAGCATTTCGGCCTGGAGCGGCTGATCGAGCTCTGCCAGGTGGTGCGCGGCCTGCTCGACCCGCTGAACATCGGACGGGTGATCGCGCGACCCTTCACCGGCGAGACGTCCGAAACGTTCGAGCGCACCGGCAACCGGCGCGACTTCTCCGTCCCCCCGCCGGAACCGACGCTTCTCGACCGGCTCGTCGAGGAGGGCCGTTCGGTGCATGCGGTCGGCAAGATCGGCGACATCTTCGCCCATCAGGGCGTTTCCCGCGTCATCAAGGCGAACGGCAACGCGGCCCTGATGGAAGCGACGCTCGCCGCCATGGACGAAGCGGCGGACGGCGATCTCGTCTTCACCAATTTCGTCGATTTCGACATGCTCTACGGCCACCGCCGCGACGTGCCGGGCTATGCGGCGGCGCTCGAAGCCTTCGACCTCGCGCTGCCGGACATCCACCGCAGGCTGAAATCCGGCGATCTCGTCATCCTCACCGCCGACCACGGCTGCGATCCGACCTGGCGCGGCACGGACCATACCCGCGAACGCGTGCCGATCATGGCCTTCGGCCCGGGCATCCGCTCCCGCTCGATCGGCATCAGGCCCACCTATGCGGATATCGCCGAGACCATCGCCGCCCATCTGTCGATCCCGGCAGGCCCGCACGGACGGAGTTTCCTTTGACAGAGTTTGCTTCGAGCGGGCACTCCAGGACCGCGCAGCTCCTGAAGGCCGAAATCCACTGCCATCTGGAGGGGGCCGCGCCGCCGGCGCTCGCCAAGGCCCAGGCACGCAAATACGGCGTCGACACGAGCCATATCCTGCGCGACGGCGCCTATATCTGGTCGGATTTTTCCGAGTTCCTCGTCTGCTACGACGCCGTCGCAGCGCTTTTCAGGACGGCCGACGATTACGCGCTGCTCACCGAGACCTATCTTCTGGAACTTGCCGCAGCCAACACGATCTACAGCGAGATCATCGTTTCGCCGGACCATGGCGACCGGATCGGCCTCGGCGCCGACGCCTATCTCGCCGGCGTCGCGGACGGCATCCACGCGGCACGCGAGAAGACGGGCATCGAGGCGCGCATCATCGTCACCGGCGAACGGCATTTCGGGCCGGACCGCGTGATTTCCGCCGCCGAATATGCCGCAAGAGCGAAGAACCCGCTGGTGACCGGCTTCAACATGGCCGGCGAAGAGCGGATGGGCCGCGTCGCCGACTATGCCCGCGCCTTCGACATCGCCCGCGATGCGGGGCTCGGCCTCACCGTCCATGCGGGCGAGGTCTGCGGCGCCTTCAGCGTTTCCGACGCGCTCGATCTCGTGAAGCCGTCGCGGATCGGCCACGGGGTGCGGGCGATCGAGGATCCGGCGCTCGTGGAACGGCTCGCCGAGATCGGCACCGTGCTGGAGGTCTGCCCGGGCTCGAACATCGCCTTGAAGGTGTTTCCGGATTTCGGCAGCCATCCGCTGAAACGGCTCAAAGCTGCCGGCGTGCGCGTCTGCCTCAATTCCGACGATCCGCCGTTCTTCCATACGTCGCTCGAACGCGAATACGAGATCGCCGCGAGGGACATGGGTCTCTCCGATGCCGAGATCGACGCCATGACGCGCACGGCGATCGAGGCGGCCTTCGTGGACGAAAAGACGCGGACGAAGCTGCTGGCCCGGTTCGACGCGCAGGCTTGAACTGCCGAGATTGGGGATGAGGGGCTGAAACGCTTCAGGCGGCTTGCGAAACCTGCCTTTTTCCTCAAAAGAGAAGAGACACAGGCAAGAACGAGGGGAAGCTCATGGACGGCGTCACTGTCATCGATCACCCGCTGGTGCAGCACAAGCTGACGATCATGCGCAAGAAGGAAACCTCGACCGCCGGTTTCCGGCGTCTGCTGCGCGAGATCTCCATGCTGCTCTGCTACGAGGTGACCCGCGATCTCGAACTCACCATGGAGACGATCGAGACGCCGCTCACCGAAATGCAGGCGCCGGTCGTCGAAGGCAAGAAGCTCGTCTTCGCCTCGATCCTGCGCGCCGGCAACGGGCTTCTGGAAGGCATGCTCGAACTGGTGCCTTCGGCACGCGTCTCGCATATCGGCGTCTATCGCGACCACGAGACGCTGCAGCCCGTCGAATATTACTTCAAGGCACCGGAAGACATTGCCGAACGCCTCATCATCGTGGTCGATCCCATGCTTGCGACCGGCAATTCCTCGATCGCGGCGGTGGACAAGCTGAAGGAGCGCGGCGCCCACAACATCCGCTTCCTCTGCCTGCTCGCCGCGCCGGAAGGCATCAAGAATTTCCAGGGCGCGCATCCGGACGTGAAGATCTATACCGCCGCGATCGACAGCCACCTCAACGAGAAGGGCTATATCGTGCCCGGGCTCGGCGACGCGGGCGACCGCATGTACGGGACGAAGTAACAAGCTTGCGTCCGCGAGGGACGAAACCGACGCTGATCTACGTCAGCCGATACGCTTGATGACGACCGGCGGGGCAGCGGGGGCCATGTCGGCGATCGCATAGACGCGCGCCAGGTCCCCGGCGATCCGCTCCGCATCCTCCTGGGTTTTCGCATGTACGACGGCGATCGGCTCGCCTTGCGAAACCTGCGTGCCCAAGGGCAGAAGCTCGTTAATGCCGACACGATGGTCGATCGGATCGGCTGCGCGTTTGCGGCCGCCGCCGAGCTCGACGACGGCAAGGCCGAGAGCGCGGGTATCGCAGGCGGCGAGATAACCGCCGCGCGGCGCCGGCACCCGCAACCGCACGGGAGCGCGCTCCAAATAGGCGTTCGGCCGCTCGCAGAAATCCGCCGGCCCGCCGAGCGCATGCACCATGCGGGCGAAATGCTCCATCGCCTCGCCGGATTCCAGCGCCAGGCGGGCGTTTTCCTCCGCCTCGGCAAGGCTGCCGGCGATGCCCGCCTGCATCAGCATTTCCGCTGCCTCGGCCAGGACAACCGCTTCGAGCCGCGTACCGGCCTTGAGCCCCGCCAGGAAATCAAGGCAGTTGACGACTTCCAGCGCATTGCCGGCGGCATCGGCGAGCGGCTGGTTCATGTCGGTCAGCAAGGCCGCCGTCTTCACACCGGCGCCGTTCGCCACCTCGACCAGCGAGCGGGCAAGCGCCTCGGCCTCTTCCAGACTTTCCATGAAGGCGCCGTTGCCGACCTTCACGTCCAGCACCAGGCTGCCGAGACCGGCCGCGAGCTTCTTCGACAGGATGGAGGCGGTGATCAGCGGCACGGATTCCACCGTCGCCGTCACGTCGCGGATCGCATAAAGCCGCCGGTCGGCGGGCGCGAGATCGGCCGTCTGCCCGATAATGGCACAGCCGACCTCATCCACCACTTTCCGGAACAGGGCCTCGTCGGGCATGACGTTATAGCCCGGAATGGACTGCAGCTTGTCGAGCGTGCCGCCCGTATGCCCCAGCCCACGGCCGGAAATCATTGGAACCGCAAGGCCGCAGACCGCAACGATGGGCGCCAGCATCAGGGAAACGTTGTCGCCGACGCCGCCGGTCGAATGCTTGTCCGCCACCGGCCGGCCGAGACCGTCCCAATTCAGGACGGTGCCGGAATCACGCATCGCCAGCGTCAGCGCCACGGTCTCATCGCGGGACATGCCCCGAAAGAAAACAGCCATGGCGAAGGCGGCCGCCTGCCCTTCGGTGATCTCCTCTCTCGTGAGAGCGCCGATGAAAGCGGCGATGTCCTCGGCGGCAAGCGCCTTTCCGTCACGTTTGCGGCGGATGATCTCCTGCGGGATCATCGTCTCAGTAGCCGCTGGAGGCGCGGGCCGCGGTGCTGCCGCTCAGGAGCGCCAGGATATCGTCCAGCAGTCCAGAGGCGCCGAAGCGGAAGGTGGACGGCATGATCCAGTTCGGCCCCATGATCGTTTCCGCAAGCCGCAGATAGAGATCCGCATCCGCCACAGTGCCGATGCCACCCGCCGGCTTGAAGCCGACCCGCTTCCTGGAGTCGCGGATCGCCTGCAGCATGATGTCCGCGGCTTCCAGCGTGGCGTTGACCGCGACCTTGCCGGTCGAGGTCTTGATGAAATCGGCGCCGGCGGCGATCGCCAGTTCCGAAGCGCGGCGGACAAGCGCGCTGTCCTTCAACTCACCGGTCTCGAGGATCACCTTCAGGCAGGCGTTCGGGCAGGCGGCGCGCACGGCCTCGACCATCTCGGTCACGGCAGCCTCGTCGCCCGCCATGAGCTTTCGATAGGGAATGACCATGTCGATCTCGTCGGCACCATCCTCGATCGCCTTCTTCGTCTCCCCGACGACGGTTGCCACCGGCAGGTCGCCCGACGGGAAGTTCACGACGGTGGCGATATGGACCGCGTGGTCGGGACCCAGAATCGCACGCGCATGGGCGACAAAACGCGGCCAGATGCAGATCGCCGCTGTCTGGCCGTATGGCGTCTGGGCGCGCAGGCACAGTTTCTCGATCGCGGCATTGTCGCAATCGTCGCGCAGGTTCGTCAGGTCGAGAAGCGATAGCGCGAAGGCTGCAGCCTCGCGTGGGCTCAGGAGTTCCATTCTGTGTGCCTCCCCGGCTTAATCGAGCCGGTATATTTATCGTTCAAACGATTAGATGCAACCCGCGGCGGGCGGGCAGACCGCCACACGGAACGTATCCGTTTGAAATCTATCGTGTAATCACGCGAACATTTCTTTCAGAACGGCCGCCAGGCGCTGCCCGCCGACCGGCGCCATGTCCTTGGTCTCCTCGTGACTCAATTCGGCGCCGGTCATGCCCGCGCCGAAATTGGTGATGACGGAGGCGGCCGCGACCTTCAGCCCGAAATAGCGCGCGAGGATCACTTCCGGTACCGTCGACATGCCGACCGCATCGGCGCCCAGAATGCGCGCCATGCGGATCTCGGCCGGTGTTTCGAAGCTCGGGCCGGAGAACCACATATAGACGCCGGAAAACAGCGGGATGCCGCAGCGGATCGCGGCATCGCGCATGCCAAGCGCCAGATCCGCGTCATAGGCACTGGTCATGCCGACGAAGCGGCCGTCGCCGCTTTCGCCGATCAGCGGGTTCATGCCGGAATAGTTGATGTGGTCGGCGATCTGCATCACCGAACCGGGCGGCATGTCTTCCCGAAGCGAGCCCGCCGAGTTCGTCAGGATCAGCGACTGGACGCCGAGGCCTTTCATGACCTCGATCGGGAAGCGCATGGCCTTGGCATCGCCATGCTCGTAATAATGGGCGCGGCCGGAAAGCATGATCACGGGCTCCGACCCAAGATAGCCGGCGACCAGTTCGCCCGCATGGCCGGTGACGCCGCTTGCCGGAAAAGCTTGCAGCGCGCCATAGGGCACGCGGACCTGATCCGTCACCTCGTCGACCAGCGAACCGAGGCCGGAGCCAAGCACGATCGCATGGCGCGGCACGAGGCCGGCAAGGCGATCGACGAGCAGATCGACGACTTTCTTCATCGGATCACATCCGTCTCGAAAGCGTAGGGAAGCAGCTCCGCCATGGTGACCGTCTTCTGCACGCCCGCATCGTCGCAGAGGTAGATGCGCGTATCCGCAGAGGCGAATTCCGAGATCTTCTGCCGGCAGCCGCCGCAGGGCGTGCAAAGCGGCAGCTTTTCGGCGATGACGGCCAGTTCGACGATCTTCCTGCCGCCGCCCATGATCATCGCGCCGATCGCCGTCGGCTCGGCGCACCAGCCTTGAGGGAAGGAGAGGTTCTCGATATTGGCGCCGGAATAGACCTTGCCGTCGTCGGCGCGGATCGCGGCTCCCACCGGGAATTTCGAATAGGGCGCGTAGGCCTTTCCCATGGCCTCCCGGGCCGCTTCGAACAGGTCGTGAGACATTTGTCAGCGCTCCTTCGCATAGGGCACGCCGCCGGCCTTGGGCGGACGGGCGATGCCGATAAAGCCGGCGAGCAGCACGCAGGTGAGGATATAGGGCAGCGCCTGGAAAATCTGTACCGGCACCTCGCCGATCAGCGGCAGGGACTTGCCCTGCATGAAGTTCGCGAAGGCGTCGAGGAAGCCGAAGAGCAGGCAGGCGAACATGACCGGCACCGGCTTCCACTTGGCGAAGATCAGCGCCGCGAGCGCGATATATCCCTTGCCGGCCGACATGTTGTTGATGAAGGCGGCCGATTGCGCGATCGCCAGATAGGTGCCCGCGAAACCCGCGAGAAAGCCCGTCACGATGAGGGCGCGGTATCTGAGCCAGCTCACGGAAACGCCGGCCGTATCCACTGCACCCGGATTTTCGCCGACGGCGCGCAGGCGCAGGCCGAAGCGCGTGCGGTAGAGCACCCACCAGGAGACCGGCACCATCAGAAAGGCGATATAGGTGAGGATATTGTTGCCGGAGATGACATTGGCATAGAGCGGGCCGATGATCGGCACGTCTCGCATCATATCCGCGCCCGGCAGGACGATCCCCGAGAAACGGCCCTCGGGCGGCACCTGCCCCGTTCGTCCGCCCTGGTTGAACCAGGCCTGGCCGAGTACGATCGTCAGGCCGGCCGCCACGAAATTCAATGCCACGCCGGAGACGATCTGGTTGCCGCGGTTGGTGATCGAGGCAAAGCCGTGCACCATCGAAAAGACGATTGCCGTCAGGATGCCGGCGCCGAGGCCCGCCCAGGCATTGCCGGTGTAATAGGCCACACAGGCGGACGCGAAGGCGGAGGCGAGCATCTTGCCTTCCAGCCCGATATCGAAAATGCCGGCGCGTTCCGAGAAGAGGCCGGCCAGCGCCGTGAACAGCAGCGGGATCGACAGGCGGATCGCCGAACCGAGAATGCTGATGAAAATATCGAAATAGTCCATGAGCCTATTTCCCGGTGACCTGCTGGTAGAGCCGGACGATGGCCGGGCGGAGCATGTATTCCAGCGCGCCTGCGAAAAGGATGACCATGCCCTGGATGACGACGATCATGTCGCGCGTGATGCGCGGCATGTCGAAGGAGAGTTCCGCGCCGCCCTGGTAGAGGATGCCGAAGAGCAGCGCCGCGAGGATGATGCCGGCCGGATGGTTGCGGCCCATCAGCGACACGGCGATGCCGACGAAGCCGGCGCCGCCGACGAACTCGATCTGCAGGCGGGCAGACGCTCCCATGACCGGATTCAGCGCCATCATGCCGGCAAGGCCGCCGGAGATCAGCATGGTGATCATGACGATCTTCGAATAGCGGATGCCCGCATAGCTCGCGGCACTCGGGCTGATGCCGAGCGTGCGCATCTCGTAGCCCAGCTTGGTGCGCCAGATCAGCACCCAGACCAGGAAGCACATGACGAGCGCGATCAAAAAGGAGAAGTTGAGGGGTGCAGCCCCCAGCCTGCCGCCGAAAACGGCGATCAGCCAGTCGAGCTTCGGCAACTGCCCGCCTTCGAGAAAGGTGCGGGTTTCCGGGGCCATCTTGCCGGGCACGATCAACAGCCGCACCAGCACGTAGTTCATCAGCGACGAGACGATGAAGTTGAACATGATGGTGGTGATGACGATATGGCTGCCGCGCTTGGCCTGCAGCCAGGCGGGGATGGCCGCACAGGCCGCGCCGAACAGCGCCGCGCCGATCACCGCGAACGGCATGGTGACGTACCAGGGCACGTAGCGATCGAGCGACAGCGCGACGAGCGCGGCACCGAGGCCGCCGAGATAGGCCTGGCCTTCCGAACCGATGTTGAACAGGCCGGCATGAATGGCGACCGCGACCGAAAGGCCGGTGAAGATGAAGCTCGTCGTATAGAACAGCGTGAAGCCGATGCCCTCGCCGCGGCCGAGCGCGCCGATCAACAGCAGTTGCAGCGCCTCGAACGGGTTCTCGCCGATCGCCCAGACGACCAGTCCAGAAAAGAAGAAGGCGAGGACGAGGTTGAGCAGCGGGATGACGCCGTAATTGATCCAGGCGGGTAGGGGCACGGATGCGGTGGTCATGCTTCTTGCCTCGTCCGCCCGGCCGCCGTCACGGCTTCAGTCATTTCGTCGTTCAAACAGATCGGTCCCCTGCAGGTCATGCCGCAATTCCGGCCATCATCAGGCCCAGCGTCTGCTCGCCCGCCTCGCCCGATTTCTCTCCGACGATCCTGCCCGCGAACATCACCAGGATGCGGTCGGAAAGCGACCTTATCTCATCGAGCTCGACCGAAACCAGCAACACCGCCTTGCCCGCATCGCGCATCTCGATGATGCGCTTGTGGATGAATTCGATCGCGCCGATATCGACGCCGCGGGTCGGCTGGCCGATGATCAGCATCTTCGGGTCGCGCTCGATCTCGCGCGCCACGACGATCTTCTGCTGATTGCCGCCGGAAAAATTGGCCGTCCTCAGCCGCGGATTGGGCGGGCGGATATCGTATTTGGCGATCTTCTCCTCCGCATCCCTGCGGATGGCGTCGAGGTCGAGCATCGCACCGCGGCCATAACGGTCGTCGCGGTGATAGCCGAGGATCGAGTTCTCGTATTCCTCGAATTTCAGGACCAGGCCCATGTGGTGCCGGTCTTCCGGGATATGTGCGAGGCCAAGATCCCTCAAGCCCGCCGGATCGATGCCGGCAGCCGGCTTGCCGTCGATGAAAATCTCGCCGGACGCGGGCTTGCGGATGCCGGCGATGGCTTCCAGAAGCTCCGACTGGCCGTTGCCGGCGACACCGGCAATGCCGACGATCTCGCCGGCGCGGACATCGAAGGAAACGTCGTCGACCATGGTGACGCCGCGGCCGTCCTTCACCGTCAGGTTGCGGACCGACAAGAGCACCTTGCCAGGATTGGCCTCGCCCTTCTCGACGCGCAGCAGCACGCGGCGGCCGACCATCAGTTCGGCGAGTTCCTCCACCGTCGTTTCGGCCGTTTTGCGGGTCGCGACCATCTCGCCCCGGCGCATGACGGAGACCGTATCGGTGATCGCCATGATCTCGCGCAGCTTGTGGGTGATGAGAATGATCGTCTTGCCCTGATCGCGCAGCACGCGGAGGACCTTGAAGAGGTGGTCGGCCTCCGGCGGCGTCAGCACGCCGGTCGGCTCGTCGAGGATCAGGATCTCCGCGCCGCGGTAGAGCGCTTTCAGGATCTCGACGCGCTGCTGACTGCCGACCGGCAGTTCCTCGATCACCGCATCCGGATCGACTTCCAGGCCGTAATCGTCCTCAAGCCGCTTCAATTCCTTGCGGGCGCTAGCAACGCCCTTGCGCAGCAACTGGCCGCCTTCGGCGCCGAGCATGACGTTTTCGAGCACGGTGAAGTTCTCGACCAGCATGAAATGCTGATGCACCATGCCGATGCCCGATGCGATCGCCGCCTGGCTGTCGCGGATCGCGACAGGCTTTCCGAAGATGCGGATCTCGCCCTGGTCGGCCTGATAGAAGCCGTAGAGGATCGACATCAGGGTGGACTTGCCGGCGCCGTTCTCGCCGATGATGCCGTGGATCGACCCCTTGGCGACCGTCAGATTGATGTTCCTGTTCGCATGCACCGTGCCGAACCTCTTGTCGATGCCGACAAGCTCGATCGCTGGCTCTTTCGGAGAATCTAGGCTCAATTGTCCGCCTTTCCGCCTATATGCAAAAGGGCGCATGGCGATTGCCACCGCCATGCGCCCTTCCGATCGTCGACTCAGTTCGGGCAGGAATTGTCCGACATGTAGTCGTGTACCTTGACGGTGCCGGCGATGATGTCGGCCTTGGCCTTATCGACGGCTGCCTGCATCTCCGGCGTGATCAGCGACTTGTTGTTGTCGTCGATCACGGCGGCAACGCCGTCCTCCTTGACGCCGAGCGCCAGAATGCCCGCCGTGAACTTGTCGTCCTTGGTATCCTTGAAGGCATTGTAGACGGCAAGATCGACGCGCTTGACCATCGACGTCAGGACGGAGCCCGGATGCAGGTGGTTCTGGTTCGAATCGACGCCGATCGACAGCTTCTTGTTGTCGGCAGCCGTCTGCAGCACGCCGAGACCGGTCGCGCCGGCCGCCGCATAGACCACGTCGGCGCCCTGATCGATCTGATTCTTGGTGAGTTCGCCGCCGCGGACCGGATCGTTCCAGGCCGCGCCGGTGGTGCCCGTCATGTTCTGGAAGACCTGCGCGTCGGGCTTGGCTGCCTTGACGCCCTGGACATAACCGCAGCCGAACTTGCGGATCAGCGGAATATCCATGCCGCCGACGAAGCCGACCTTGCCGGTCTTGGAGGCCATGCCGGCGAGAAGGCCGACGAGATAGGAACCTTCCTCTTCCTTATAGAGGATGGAGCGGACGTTCGGCAGATCGACGACGGAATCGACGATTGCGAATTTGGTGTCCGGATATTCGGCCGCGACCTTTTCCATGGCCGAGGTCCAGGCGAAGGAGACGGCGACGACCGGGTTGTATCCGCGGCTTGCGAAGTTGCGGATGGCCTGCTCGCCCTGGGTGTCGTTGGTCGGCTCGAAATCCCGGTATTCGATCCCCGTTTCCTTCTTGAACTGTTCGGCGCCGGCTGCGGCCGCCTCGTTGAAGGATTTGTCGAACTTGCCGCCCGTGCCGTAGACCAGCGCCGGCTTGACGTCCGCGGCAAGCGCGGTCGCCGACATGGCCGCCATGGCAAAAAGGCTCAAAAGGGTTTTCTTCATCGTGCGCCCTGTTTTTTAGTTGTTAGATCCTCCCGCAAGCCCGTTCCCCGGGCATGTCTGCGGCCACCCGCCCTCTTTTCCCGAGGGTCTGGCTTCGGGCACTCTTGCACGGGTTTCGGAAAAATTCACGAGATTTTTTTCAACTGGTAAAAAACGCACAACCTGCCGAAAACTTCGACAAAGCCGGTGAAAACCTGCACAAAACGACAGCTTGAGGAGGTATGGAGACGGCTATCGCCTGGGCGGACGATCGGAGACATCGTTCCTCCCGACGTGCCTTCAGGCGGAGAACCGCCCGGCGAAACGGGGCCTGCGGTATCCCGCCATCCAGAAGATCAGCGCGATGACCAGGAACACGGCGAAAGCCGGCTGCGCCAGCACCGGCGCGACGAACGGCCGCCAGATGTCCGGACTGATATAGGTCCCGGCGGAGATCTCGGCGAATGTCAGGCTTTCGGGAGCGAGATTGAGCCAGGCGTTGCCGAGGCTCGTGAGCCGCACGGAGGAGGCGGAGACGGACTGAATGGAATCGAGCGTGCCGGCGACGATCGCCGCAAGCAGCGCAAGCGCGCTCAACAACCGGAAGACCCCCTCGACTATTCTCATCCTGAACATGCCCGTTCGTTGTTCGGCTCCGCGTGCATCCGGCAGCGGCCGCTCGCCACGGAAGAGATAGTCCTAGCGCTCGAGCTTGACAACGAGACGGTCGGGGTTTCGCGGCCCTCATCCAAAACCATTGTCAAAAATCGTTCAGATTCCGGTTGATCCTTCGGAATTCATCGGTATATATCGCGCCCGACCGCTGCATTGCCTTGATCCGCGTGCAGCCCTTTTCAAGGACAGGTGGCCGAGTGGTTGAAGGCGCACGCCTGGAACGCGTGTATACGTGAAAGCGTATCGAGGGTTCGAATCCCTCTCTGTCCGCCATTCACCGCCGATAGCCCTCAATAGCTCGCTATTGCTGCCGATCACCGCACTCGCATCAAGCGGCACTGAGAGTCGCTGACTATACGCAATAACCCAATTTATCTTGAACATCGGCCACGGCGGCAAGCGACCCATTGCGGCCATTCCTAGTGTCGATGCGAAGTCCCAAGTGCTGCCGTAGGCATGGCCGCTTTGAACAGTATACCTCTGCTACTTGGAGAACTACACGTTAACCAAAGCCTGTCCGATCCTAGCCCTTTGTCGACTTAGTACGGCCCATGGCGACCTCGCGGCGCGCCTGGTTAAGCGAATGGGTAAACCCAGAATTGGGATCGTGGATTAGCCGCTTCGTTGCCGCTGCGTGCTGTCGAACCGCTTCGTCGCTGTGTTCGGCAGCGGCAGCGATGACAGGTGTGATCGTATCCTCCCCCAGCGCAACGAGGGCTCGGCTCAAGCTAAGCTGAATTTCCCTTTCGCCCCGCCCAAGGTGCTCGGCGAACTTTCTGGCAAGCCAGCCGCGCTCGCTTTCCGGCACGAGCGCCACAGCAGCATACCAAGCCGTACGTACGACGTCCTGATCCTCGTCATCGAGACGGGCAGAAACGGCTGGCCAGGTCGAAATATCCCGTATCTTGGAGAGTGTGTGCAAGGCCTGGCTTCTGGCCTGTGCCTCATGGCTCGCAAGTTCTGCCACAAGACGAGGCACGACAATCTCGGCCGGCAGCCGGATCAACGCCCAGGTCAGCATCTCGCGTACCTGAAAGTCAGGCTCCACTGTGCACCGGTCTATCAATGCGTCCAGATCACGAAGCGAGGGATTTAGCCCAGCCGACAAGGCCGCCTTCAGTCGCACCGAGGGGTTCGTGTTGGCAAAATCTATGTCGAGAGTGCTCATGTGCGCACCGTTGTCCGTCGTGACTCGGCGAGAAACCCCGCTGCCACCGTTGAGTGATTGTCATTGCCGCCGGTGATCTAGCCCGCGTTTGGAGCCGGATGCGGTCGATCACGCCGAAGGCTGCCCTACTGGTTCATTACCAATCGCCGCCCTCCGTCTCGTAGATCATGGTCAGCCCTCCAAACATACGGCGACGAGCTTGAGCAACATCGCGGCATCGGCCGTCGAAGCGATGATGATCACCTTTGCGCTGCGGCGAGTGGGGTCGTGCGCAATATTGAGCGAGATGGGGGTGTCCGGCGGCTCCTTTCCATTTGATGCCCCCAGCAGAACAGCAGATAGGCGCTGCAGCAGAGCGGCATCGACTTCTTCGATATCAACGATGCTGGTTGCTCTAGCCTCACAAGTAGTCCGTGTCGGGTTCGGGCCAGCAAACGCGTTCAGGTCGGACCGCAGGATCCGGTACTGCTTTCCGACTTTGGTGGCCCGCAAGCGCTCTTCACGAATGAAACGCAAGACGGTTTTAGGATGCAGGTGGAGCATGTCCGCAGCCGCATCCACTGTCAGAAAGTCACCAGACATCACTAATATTCCCTATTGCTCCCAGTATCTATAATTTAGGGATATATAAGGAGTCAATAGGAAGGCATCGGCAGTATGTGCCGTGCCATACGGGCGTAAGTTTTTTCGGCTGAGAGCATCGAAATGGAATGAACGTTAGACAACCGATCAGTCTGAGGTCCACTTCTGCATGCCTCTCCCCGAAAGCCGCCGCAGCCCGAGCCCGAAAGTAGACGTTGCTCGCCGTGTTCATGGCGCTGTCGTTCCAAGCGCCGCAGCTAGTACGTCGGCCAGGCCGCGCCCGGCGCTGCCATCCTTATCAAGGCGCGGGTTATAGATGGTGACCTCGAGGCCGATTGCCTTGCCGCTCGCCAAGGCAACCCGAAGCGCGGCCCCTAGCTCGTCCCACGACAACCCGCCCGGTATACGGAAATCGACAGCCGGCATGATGGCGTCGTCGAGGCAGTCGGCGTCAAGATGGATGAAGAAGCCGTCCAGCTCCGGACGCGTCAGGTGGGCGATCGCTTCGCGCGCGGCAGCCTCGATGCCCATCGCGCGCACGGCGGGAAGGTCAAGCGCTTTGAGCTCCTCTGGGAGCGGCTGGCTTCCGTATTCCTCCTGATCCTCGTGATCGCGATATGCGAACGCGACAGCGTCTTCAGGGCGGACCAAAGGGCCGCGACCTTCGATGTCGGTCAGGAGCGACGGACCGTAACCGGTGACGAAGGCGAGGTCCATCGAAGCGCCCTCGCCATTGGGTTCCGCCTCGGGCTGGAAGAAATCGGCGTTGCCGTCGATAAAGAACAGGCCGTAGCGGCCGCGCCGTCGAAGCGCGAGCATCGAGCCGAGCAAGATCGTGCAATCGCCGCCCAGCACCACCAGAAACTCGCCGGCATCAAGCACCGCTTCCACGGCGTCGGCGAGTTTGGGCGACCACGCCGCAATTGCCTTAGCGTTCAGGGTGCCGGTTTCGGGGTCGGTCGCCGGGTCTTTCGAAGGCACCCTCAGCCGCGCGGCGCGGCGCGCATGAATGCGCTCCGCAAGACCAAGGCCCAAGAGCTGGTCGGCTAAGTGCTCCACACCGCCGGTCGCCAAACCCAGCGTGGAAGGGGCTTCGACAATTGCATATGGAAGGGTCGGCATGTGCGCCTCCGTTGGCGACTATTTTGCGGAGTAGGTTACTGCCTCGATTTTGTGGCCGTCCGGATCGCGGACGAAAGCCCCATAATAATTGGCATCGTAATCCGGCCGCAGCCCCGGAGCGCCATCGTCCCTGCCACCATGTTTCAATGCTGCCGCGTAAAATCGATCGACCATCGAACGGTCCTCGACGGCAAAGGCGATATGAGTGCCGTTGCCCACGGTCGCAGGTTTTCCGTCAATCGGAACCTGAACGCTGAAGTGAAAGGTGCCGCTTCCGTAGCCCAGTCCACCCTCGTCCTCGGCCATCGGAACAATGCCGAGAATGGGCAAAACGGCGTCGTAGAAGCGCTTTGAGCGTTCGACATCATTGGTCCCAACCGAGACATGGTGGATCAAAACTACCTCCCGTTTCTGACCTTTTGCCTAACGGCAGTTTCCCGTCATTGTTCCCTCAAAGCAGACCGTCGCTTATCCGCCCAGGCCATTCAACGCGGATTTCGAAACCGGGGCCGGACGCCCCTTAACCACAAGTATTCGGCCCTTTACAGGCACTCAGCACGGTCATATGACTTCAACCAGCATAATCAGCCGGCACAATGGTCTTGATTTCGGCCGAAGAAGTCTCGAAGCCAGGAGTGGATAAGATGGCCACTTTTGTCCTGATCCCCGGAGGCTGGCAGGGCGGCTGGGTCTACCAAAAGGTAGCAGATATGCTTACCGCGCACGGGCACAAAGCCTTGCCGATCACTCTCTCGGGACTCGGCGACGCTCCCGCCCCAACGGCCAATCTTGAAGCTCACATAGGTGAGGTCGTTGATGTTGTGAAGTCGCATCGCGACGACCTGGTCCTTGTTGGACAATCCTACGGCGGGATGATCGTGAGCGGCGCAGCTGATGCCGAGCCATCGCGGATCCGCGCATTGGTCTATGTAGACGCCTATGTGCCTGATTCCGGCGACTCCGTCTGGTCGCTGACGACGCCCCGTTTCCGAGATATGTTCGTCGCGGGCGCAAAGGCTGACGGACTGAACTGCGCGCCGCCTCCCAATCTTGACCCGCGATGCCGGCCGCATCCGATCGGGGCCTTTCTCCAATCAATCAACCTCAGCGGACGTTGGCGTGAGGTGCCGCGCAAGACCTTCGTCGGCGCACACGGATGGGAAGGAAGTCCGTTCCTTGACCTTTATCGACGCTTAAGCGACGAGCTGGAATGGTCAGCCTTTGCCTTGAATTGCGGGCACAATGTAGCACGGCTGAAGCCAGAGGCTCTGACCGAGATATTGCTGGCTCAGGTTTGATCAGCCAACGACTGCAATCCACAAGACCCGCCGTCCGCCGGGCGAGCCGCGCGATCACGCGGGAACGTATGTCAGCCTGACCGTGTCCTCGCCAACATGATCGGTGGAAACAAGGCGGAGCGGCGGTCGCGGGCCGGCAAAGAACGGCTTGCCGCGACCAAGCACGACGGGATGGAAGTAGAGCCGATACTCATCGATAAGACCAAGGTCGGTCAGGCTTCGTGCGAGGTCTGGTCCGGAAACTGCAATCTCGCCCGCGAGCCGAGCCTTCAGGCCACGTATCACCGCCTCGACATCATCCTCGACAAGTGTGGCGTTGGGGCCGACTGACTTCAACGAGCGCGACACGACCCACTTCGGTTGGCGCCGCCACGCCGCCGCGAATTCGTGCTGCTCGTCACTCCATTCAGGACGGTCTTCATCCCAGTAACGCATGGTCTCGTACATGCGGCGACCGTATACGCTGCCGGTCAGGCCGCGCACGTGCTCAATCCAGTGACGAAAGAGCGCGGGACCCGTCCGCATCTCCAGGTGATCGACGTAACCGTCCAGGGACTGGTTCATTCCGAAGACAAGCTTTGCCATGCTGCTCAATCTCCACCCCAAGGTCTTCACCATAGCATGGGCAGCGTGACGCAGAAAGCGAAGTTGGCCAGCTGCACAACCTATTCCGAAACTCCGAAAAACTCTCTCTTGTGTTCCGCCGACAGCAGCCGCAACCTCGCCAGATTCCTTATGGCGTTAACAGGCCGCTTGAGAACGTTCCTGTTCAGGAAATACATGTCGATGAGGCTCGGAGCCTTGCTGTGCGATCCCTTGTGGGCGACACGATATACGGCACCCCGGAAAGGCAGGGAACTCAATGGCGTTCCGCGCGCGGCCAAAGCCGGTGTGATGCGGACGTGGCTGCCGAGCATATCCTTGATCCATTCAATCGAAGCATCCTCCGCCTTTGACGGCAGTCCGTACAAATCCGAGCGAATAATCAGCGAAGTCCCGCAATAGTGGCTGAACTGGTCGCGGCAGAGAAGAAGCGTGCCGCCGTCGTCCCAGATGTAGCCCTTGTCAATGATCCAGCCGTTCTCGTCCCGGTGCTGGGAAACGTATTGGACGATGCGGGCGCTCACAAAATCGTCGTCGTCGACGATCATGAAGAAGCGGCCGTCACGGGCATCGAGCATGCCGGCAAGGACACGGCGGCCCTTGTCGGCGCGGAACGAGTCGAGAAAATCCGCCTCGGTCGCATTGCCTCGCTCATGGATGTCGTTCGGGGGAAAGTCCACCCACGTCACGGAAAACTTATCCGGCAACGCGGGAAGATCGGCGCCTCTATTGGCAACGATTATTCCTCGCCAGTCGGGACTGGTTTGATTGGCGATGGACGCGACGGTCTGCGTGAGATTTTTCTTCAGAAGGCTCCAGTCGCGCGCGTTATCCTGGTGCCTCACGGGAATGATGAAGGTTACAACACTCATGACAGCCTCCGGTTTCGATCTTCAGGCTCGGTCAAGCCGCGACACTCGCCTGTTCCCTTGCCCATCTGATGCCGTCATCGAGCGAAGTTGCCTTGTAGGATAGATCCGTCCCCCCTGAGAAGGCATTCATGAACCGGCGAATTTTTCCGTAATTGTTGTCGAGCACCGCGTGGCGTCGCCCGATGAGAAGCGAGCAGATATGCACATGCAGGCGATCCGTGACGATGGCCTTGCCGCGGGAAATCTGCCGGATGCCGCGCTGGAAGCGGTTGTTGGCCGCGGCATCCAGTTTGCGCAGCCGCATTTCGGAGGGGCTGAGATGCAGCAGTGCAGATGCCGCGCCGAGCGCCTTTGCAACACGCACCCTTGAACGGTTCTCGGTGATCCAGTCCTCCTTGGGAATGTCGGGATAGGCGGAGAAATCGACCGCGCCGACCTGCTCCTTGTCCTGACGGAGCATCGCCAGGACGGGAAATTGCGGCGCATCGGGCTCTATGCTGCCGATGCAGAAGGCCATGTCCGGGCACAGATACACCTGGCAATCGAAGTTTTCCTGGGCGAACTGAAACGATTCCTCATCGCGCACCAGGAGCACGAAATTTTTATGTCTGGCGATGGCGCGCCTGCTTTGCTCGAGCCGTTCGGGGGACTTGTAGTGGATCGATTGCGGAAACTGGACGATCTGGCGGTCGGGAAACAGCTCCATCACCCGCTCCCGGAAATCCTGGTGGAACACCCATACATCTCCGAAATTGCCGCCCCCATGAATGAAGATGGGACCATTTGGGGCCGCGCTCTTGAGTTCATCGGGCGAAAAATCGTCGGTCGTGCACACATAGGCGGGCCGCTTTGCGTACCGATGCTGCAGATAAGCCATTTCCCCCAGCCAGATCGCAGAATCCCCGCAATTCCTGATATCGGGAAAGTCCAGTATCGCTATCGGCTCCTCAGGCTTGACGAACTTCTTCAAGCAATCGTGAGTTCTGTCCTGCAGCCTGGTGATAAGTTCGGATTGCTGAACTCCTGACATCGTACCTCTCTTTCGACACTTTAAGAAACAAGCCTGCGATCAGGCGTGACTGACTTTGGAGAGCACCTTGGAGGCGATATTCCTCACTTCGGTCTCCGGACCATTCGGACGGTCCATGACCATCCAGAGAAAGATGCTGGAGCCGCAATAGAGAACGCCTCCAAGGCAAACGAGGACTGCGAGCTGCAGAACCAGCGCCATTTGCGTTGTCTCAACTCCCATGTAGCGATCAGCAAGCGAGACGCCCGCGGCCATGATGGCCGAGCTGGCAAGCGCCCTGAAATTTGCCCATAACTGTGCCGCGACCGAAACATTGATGAACCGCTTGACGATGATCATGTTGACGAAAGCGCTGAAGAGGCCGGTGAGCACCCGGCCGAATATCAGCCCCGGCAGGCCCCAGAACACCAGGCCGATCGTAATCACCGGAATCCGCACGAGAAGCATCTGCGTGTCACGGATGAAGAGGGTCCGGGTATGCCCCAGCGCCATGCCAAGAGGCTGATTGAGAGAGCCCAACGTCTGCAGCGCGTAAACCGAGGCGAGCGCCTGGATGATGAAGATCACGGGAAGCCATTTGTCGCCGAGCACCAGCCTGACGAGGGGATCTGCGATGACTGCCATCCCTATGCCGGCAGGCAATGCGACGGCCGTCAGGAGCGCCTGCGTACGCTGATAGGCGGCCGCCAGACGCTGCGGATCATGGCGGACATTGGCGAACGCGGGATAGATGGTGGCGGTCAGCGGCGCCGTTGCTTCACGCGTGGGCGTCATCGCGAGCTGCCCGCCGAGCGAATAATAGCCGAGGGCGGAGCCATTCAGCAGCTTGCCTATGAGCAGGTAATCGAACCGCCAATTGAGTGTGTTGACGATCTGGCCGGCGGTAATCCAGATCGAAAACGAAAAGAACTCCCGCATATGGGAGAAGGTGACACGGGGACGGAACGGCAAGACCAGGTAGGAGGTCAAAACATTCGTCGCCTGCATGACCAAAGTGCCGATCACGAGCGCCCAGTAGCTGTGATAAACGACTGCTATGCCGACGGTAGCCACGAACCCGGCAACTTTCTGGGCAACGTTCAATACGAACTCCTGCCAGAAAATCAGCTCCCGCTGGAGCATGACCCTTCGCGGATTCGCAAGGCCGTTTATAAAGAGGCTGAGGCTCAAGGCGAGGATAACGTCGAACAGGCGCGGCTCGTCATAGATGAGAGACGCCGGATAGGCGAATGCGGCGAACAAGAGGCACAATATCAGGCCGCGCGTCGCCGCCAGTGTCCAAGCCGCGCTGAAATGGGATTCCCCTGGATCCTCATGACGAATGAGCGCTTCGTTGAGGGAAAGCTCGGTAATTGTCGTGACGATGGCGAGCATCGTTGTCGCGAGTGCCACCAAGCCGAAATCCGAGGGCAGGAGATACCACGCCAGAACAATGGTACTGAGCGTCGACAATCCGTTGACAATGACCCTGGAGAAGGTGACCCAGAGACTTCCCGTCACCAGCCGGTCAGCAATGCTCATGGCTGGCCTCGTCGATGCAATAGCGGGCATATGTGGGCAGCGTCGTTCCGTAGCTACCTTCTTTCGCGCAAGTTCTCGGCTCCCTTTCGAGCCGCAGTCCGATACGACCAGGCGAGATTGCCGCAAGCAGCCGATTTCGCTTGTACGATGTGCAAGCTCTTGCTTGTGAACCGCATCCGAAAGACACGGGTTGCCTGTTGGGCACTACGGTCATTGAGCCCCCTATCTATATTCTCCTCCCTGATGGATAACTTCAGTGCCGAACGATGATCGCCCCCTCCGAGCGGGTGATATAGGGGCGCCATAAGCCAAGGCTAGAGGACCCCGATCACTCCTTGGCCGGAAATGATGTTGGTTTTGTGGAGCGCATTCGAGAAGTGCATACGTCGCTGCGGCGATCGCAATCCGAGCATCGATATGGCGGCCCTATTGCGTCATTGAGAGGCTGATCTGCTGCCATCGGTGAGTCTGCGGATCGAACGCCACGACGAGTTCGAAATCCGTGCGGTTCACGCCCCGATCGGTTGCGACGTCCGCATAGCCGCCCAGGGCGAAGCGGCAGTCATCGACCCAACGGAAATCTCGCCAGGCCATGTCGACGACGCCCGGACGCTGCTCCACGATCTGCTGGGACTTCTCGAAGGCAAGGCTTCCCGGACACGAATCATCATCGACCTGCTCACCGAAGCCCATGACAAGCATCAGGCCGGCAAGCGGAGTGACAAAAACGGCTGTTTTTGCGATCTTCGCTCCCCAATTCTTTCCCAAAACGGCCTCCATCCCTGCAGAGCCGGGCAGCCGTGTCCGGCCGACATCAAAACGTCAGGCAAGTCAGATAGGGCCTGATCGCGCGAAGAGAATAGCACCATTGCGGACGGGCGGCCAATCGACGCGAGCGAGATGAAGCTCCGTTCGCGCGCCTTGGACGATGCGGCGAGTTCGATGGCCGTTCAAGCACCGCTTGTACAAACGGCCGCCGATTAACGGTATCTCTAGCTTCGGCTTTATTTTTACATAAAATAAACTAGGACGATCAGGGCTGATATTTCTTTATGGGTATTTCATGAAATTCGGGACAAGCGGGGTTCGAGGACTTGTGAGCGAGCTCGAAGGTCGTGCGAGTTCGCTTTATACGGCGGCGTTTGCTCAGCATCTTCTGGAGACGGGTGCGGCGCGAGCAGGCGATGTTGTGCTTGTGGGGCGCGACTTCCGTGCCTCGAGCCCGGGAATTGCGGCGACCTGCATCGGAGCGCTGAAGCGGGCCGGGCTGTCGCCGGTCGATTGCGGCGCGGTGCCCACGCCGGCGCTGGCGCTTTACGGGCTGAAGCTTCAAGCCGCATCGCTGATGGTCACCGGCTCGCATATCCCCGCCGACCGCAACGGCATCAAGTTCTACCGGCCCGACGGCGAGATAGACAAGCAGGACGAGGCGCGGATCACCGCAATTGCCGCGGAGCTGGACAAAGGCGAGATAGACGTCACACCCGGCGAGGCGCCGGACCGGTCGGCGGAAGCCGAGGCGCTGTTTGCCGCCCGCTATGCCGGACTGCTGCCAAAAGGCGCGCTTGCCGGCCTGAAGGTCGGCATCTATCAGCATTCGACCGTCGCCCGCGATCTTCTGGTCCAGGTCCTTGAAGGTTACGGCGCAAGCGTCGTGCCGCTCGGCCGCTCCGAACGGTTCATCCCCGTCGATACGGAGGCCGTCTCCGTTGAGACGATCTATCTCCTCAAGGGCTGGGCAAGGGAACACGGGCTTGACGCGATCGTCTCAGCGGACGGGGACGGCGACCGGCCGCTGGTGTCCGACGAGACGGGGGAGCCGCTGCGCGGCGATTTGCTCGGTCTGATTGCCGCACAGCTTCTGCAGGCGAAGGTCGTGGTGACGCCGGTCACCTCCAATTCGGGCCTCGAAAAGGCCGGCAATTTTTCCGTCCTGCGCACCAAGGTGGGCTCGCCTTACGTGATCGCCGGCATGCTCGACGCCTTGAAGGCGGGCGAGACGGGCATCATGGGCTTCGAGGCGAATGGCGGGCTTTTGACCGCCTCGCCGTTTGGGGTGAACGGCAAGGTGCTCGAGCCGCTGCCGACCCGCGACAGCTTTCTGCCGGTGCTTGCCGCACTTTCGCTTGCCGCGCGGGAGAAGGCGCCGCTGTCGCAGATCGTCGGCGGATTCCGTCTGCCCTTTGCCGCCGCCGACCGGCTGGAGAATGTTCCGACCGAAGCGAGCGCCGCGCTGATGGCGCACTTACGCCAATCGGACGACAATCTCGCCGCCTTCCTGGCGCCGATTGCCCCCGTCTCCTCCAAAAGCGATATCGACGGGCTCAGGGTAACACTTACGGATGGGCGGATCGTACATTTGCGGCCCTCCGGCAATGCCCCGGAGATGCGCTGTTATGTAGAGGCCGAAACGGAAGCGGCTGCCAGGGACCTGTTGAGCCTGGGGCTGGAATTGATCAAAGCCTGGCTGGCGGACAGGACGCCGCCCGCCGAACGAGCTGGAGCTTAGAAGATGAACGCCAAGATCATCCCCGTCATCATGGCCGGCGGCAAGGGGACGCGGCTATGGCCACTGTCGCGGTCCGGCGCACCAAAACAGTTCATCCAGTTCGTCGGCGACCGGACGCTGTTCCAGGCGACGCTGTCGCGCGTTTCGGATCAGGCGCTCTATGAGGCGCCGGTGGTCATCACCAACGAGGATTTCCGCTTCCTGGTCGCCGAACAGGCCCGCGAACTCGGCGTCAAGCTTTCCGGCATCCTGCTCGAACCCGTCGCCCGCAACACGGCACCGGCCGTAGCCGCCGCGGCCGCTTTCGCCGCCGGCCGCTTCGGCGAAGAGGCGATCCTGCAAGTACTCGCCTCCGATCACGAGATCGTCGCCGACCAGGGCTATTTCGACGCGATCCGCACCGCACAGGAAACCGCCCTTTCCGGCAGGCTCGTCACCTTCGGCATCACCCCGACCGAGCCGGCCACCGGTTACGGCTATATCGAGATCGGCGAAAGGCTCCCCGAAGGCGCTCATGCGGTCAGGCGCTTCGTCGAGAAGCCGGCGCTGCCGGAGGCGGAGCGCATGCTCGAAGCCGGCGGATTTGCCTGGAACTCCGGCATCTTCATGTTCAAGGCCGGCCAGGTGCTGAAGGAAATGACCGTCTACGCACCCGAAGTCGAGAAGGCCGCGCGCGCCGCCGTCGCCAAGGCCGCCGGCGACCTCGACTTCACCCGCCTCGATCAGGACGCCTTTTCAGCAAGCCCGGATATCTCCGTCGACTATGCGATCATGGAGAAGACCTCCAATGCGGCGGTCGTGCCCGCCTCCTTCACTTGGTCGGATCTCGGCAGTTGGGATGCGGTCTGGAAGCTCGGCACCCGCGACGAGGCGGGCAATGTCGCGTCCGGCAAGGCGACGCTGGTCAATACGAGGAATTCGCTCGTGATGTCGCGCACCAGCCACCTGGCCGTACAGGGGCTGGACGGGGTGGCCGTCATCGCCAGCGAGGACGCCGTCTATGTCGGGCGCCTGGAAGACAGCCAGGATGTCGGCAGGCTGGTCAAGCAGCTCGCCGCGACACGAGCGACCGCCGCGCTCACCGAAACCCACCCGACCTCATACCGTCCCTGGGGCGGTTATACCTCGGTGCTCAACGGCGACCGTTTCCAGGTCAAGCGGCTCTTCGTCACCCCCGGCAAGAAGCTGTCGCTGCAGAAGCATCATCACCGCTCGGAACACTGGATCTGCGTCAAGGGCACAGCGGAGGTGACGATCGGCGAGGAAACGAAGATCGTCCGCGAGAACGAATCCGCCTACATTCCGCAGGGCGAGGTGCATCGGCTGGCGAACCCCGGCAAGATCATGCTCGAAATGATCGAGGTCCAGACCGGTTCCTATCTCGGCGAGGACGACATCATCCGCATCGTCGACGAATTCGGGAGAGGCTGAGCCGACCGTCGCGCTCGCGGCCGTCTCAGAGCTTCGCGTTGGATCAGCCGATCTCGTCCCGATGGTCCAGGTACCACCGGACGAAGGCCTTCACGCCCTCTTCCAGGCCCGTCTCGGGCTTCCTGCCGGTGAGCGCGACGAGAAGGTCGGGGCTCGCAAAGGTCCTCGGCACGTCTCCCTTCTGCATCGGCAGCATCTTGCGCTTGGCGGGCTTTCCCATGATCCGCTCGATGGTCTCGACGAAATCCAGAAGACCGGCGGGCTGGCCGCCGCCGATATTGACCACCCGGAACGGCGCCTGATGGGACAGCGTGTCGATCCCGGCGACGCGATTGTCTTCGCCCGGCCGGATCCGCGACAGGTCGACGATCGAATCCACCAGATCGTCGATATAGGTGAAGTCCCGGCTCATCCTGCCTTCGCCGTAGATCTCGATCTCGCGATCCTCGATCATCGCCTTGACGAACTTGAAGAGCGCCATGTCCGGCCGGCCCCAGGGGCCGTAGACGGTGAAGAAGCGGAATGCGGTGGTCGGGACCTTGTAGAGATGCGCGTAGCTGTGGGCCATCAGTTCCATCGCCTTCTTGCTCGCCGCATAGAAGGTCAAAGGCTCGTCGGCCTTGTCGGTTTCGCGGAAGGGGACCTCCGGATTGGCGCCGTAGACCGAGGAGGTCGAGGCCAGCATGAGATGGCCGATCCCATGGTTTCGCGCGATTTCGAGAATGTTCCACGAGCCGACCAGATTGGAATCCAGATAGGCCTTGGGGTTCTCGAGGCTGTAGCGCACGCCGGCCTGGGCAGCGAGGTGGATCAGGACATCCGGCTTGAAACCGGCGACGGCGTTTTCGAGGAGCGGCTTGTCCTCCAGCATGCCGACAACCGGACGGAATGCCGGAAACTGCACCAGCGCTGCGTTGCGGGCCTCCTTGAGGCGCAGGCTGTAATAGGGCGTCATGCCGTCGAAGCCCAGAACCTCGTGGCCTTCCTCCAACAGGCGCCGCGCCACGTGGAAACCGATAAAGCCTGCCGTTCCGGTAATGAAGTAACGCATCTATGAGCCCGCTGCGATCTGTAATCGATCCCATAAACTGTCATCCTGGGATTGGACAGCTATTTCGACGGCGGAAGAGGTAAGATTTCAATGGAAAAGCCGCAATCTTGCGGGCGGCGTTCCCGGGCGGCCGTTCTTGCGGTCGACGGCGAACTGGATCAGGTCCATCGAAGCCTCGTCGGTGAGCGGCTTCGGCATGACGCCCAAGATACCGGAGGAATCGGACGCCACCAGGCTGGGATTGCCGGTGATCATGATCACCACGATACCGTATTCGGCCAGTGCGCGCGCGATCTCGGGACCGGTTTCGCCATCGGCAAGGCGGACGTCGACGAAGGCTATATCCGTATCACGGGTGTAGTTCAGCGCCATCGCCATGTCAGGCGCAATGCCGACCACGTCATGGCCGCTGCGGTGGATCGCATCTTCGATATCCATCGCCACCAGCAAGCTGTCTTCGACGATCAGGAAACGGTATTCCACGGCCAAAATCCTCCCGAGTCTAAGGAGGCAAATAGATTCCCCCCGCCTCTTGGCAATGGCAACCGCGGATCCGATGCCGCTTTTTTGATCGCAACGTCTCAGGAAGACGATGCCACCCGCGGGGCGCGCATGGCGCGTCTTGCGACGACCGTATCGATAAAGCGCTCCAGAATCGCGTTGAATGCCTCCGGCTTCTCGAGAAACGATGCGTGTCCGGCGCCTTCGATCAGTTCGACGCAATGGTCGCGGGTGCGATCCTCGAAGCCGGCCATGTAGCTCTGGCGGATGAACGGATCGTCCGCGCCGTTGACCAGGAACACCGGCACGCCGGCTTCCAGCACCGCCCGGCGCTGGTTGTGACCGTCGCCGTGCAGCAGGCTTCGGGACACCACCGCCCGCAGCCGGCCGTCCGCACGGAGGAGCCCCGCGTGGATATCCGGCGTCGCGGCATGGCCGAAGCAGCTATCTTCGAAGCGGTCGATGTCCCGTTCCGACCAGTTGGGCTTCGAGGCGAGCATGAGGTCGAAAGAGGGATGAAAACCCCGCAGCATGCCGATCAAGCCGGGAGCGACCGGCGGCGTTCCGGCGATCAGAACCCCCTCTACCGAATGGCTGCGGGCCATCATCTCGATCGCAAGATGACCGCCGAGCGACCAGCCGAATACGACAAGACGGCGGACGCCGAGATTGGCGAGGACGTCCTCGACGGTGTCGACAAGACCGGTCAGCATGTAGGCGCGCTCGGGATCCCGCGCATCGTCGGATGCGCCATGTCCCGGCAGGTCGAGCGCCAGGATGCGCGCCTTCTCCAGAAGCCTCGGATGGTATTGCCGCTCGAAAACATGGCGGGAGGTGGAGGATCCATGCAGGAACAGCAACGGCAGGCCCGTGCCTTCCGTATCGCTCACATGGATGCGCCCATGCCGGGTATCTAGTCTATGTTCCATCGTTTTCACGCTGCCGCCCGCCGCCATCGGCCAGGTTCGCGGGAAGCCTGTACCTCTTTCGCAAAGAAACCCTTAAACGCCGGAAAGAAGCATCGATCCGTCTTGCAACAGCATGAATGGACCGTTAGCTTTCGGCGGCTGCGGGGATAAGAGCTATATGCAAACCATATTCGATGTCGTCATCACGATTACCAGTCTCACGATCATCGGCTTCTATACCTGGTCGCTCAAGAACCACTTCACATCCGCCGGCATGACCTGGAAAGCCCGGCTCGTATCCGCCGGCGTGATCCTGACCGCAGTGCTTTTCCTCTATCTGACCTGGACGGGACCGCAGGTGCTCTGGGCACAGGTCGTCGGCCTGATCCTGGAGATCGCCGCCGCCGCGCTCTTCTGGTGGGCGATCTGGGCTTCACGCCGGGCGAGCCTGCGCTTCGCCTTCGATCCCACCCTGCCGCACGGCATCGTCTCGGAAGGCCCTTACCGCTATCTCCGCCATCCCTTCTACAGTTCCTATCTGATGTTCTGGACCGGATGGGCGGTCGCCTGCTGGTCGATCTGGTCCCCATTTCCGGTGATCTTCTTCGCGATCCTCTACGTGACCGCGGCGAGAATGGAGGAGCGCAATTTCGAGGCCTCGCAACTGGCCGACGAATACCGGCAATACAAACGCAAGACTGGCTTCTTCACTCCCCGCATCGGCGGCGAGTGACCGCGGGATCAAACGAACACCGCCTGATCGACCCGGTCCTCCTGGCCGAAGAATTTCAGGTAGCGCTCCACCTCGGCGGGATCGCCGGTCGCCTTGCGCGGATTGTCCGAGAGCTTCACGGCCGGGCGGCCGTTCGCCTCGCTCACCTTGCAGACGATCGAGATCGGCATGAGGCCTGCGATCTCGCGCGGGGCGCAGCCGGCGAAATCGTTGGTGAGGTTGGTGCCCCAGCCGAAGCTCATGCGCACCCGCCCCTCGAAATGCTTGTAGGTGTCGATGATCGCATCGACATCGAGCCCGTCGGAGAAGATCAGGAGCTTGCTTTTCGGATCGCGGCCCATCTTCTTCCACCAGGCGATGATCTTCTCGCCGCCTTCGATGGGCGGCGCGCTGTCCGGACGGAAACCGGTCCAGTCGGCCACCCAATCCGGCGCGTCACGCAGGAAGGCAGCCGTGCCGAAGGCATCCGGCAGAACGATCAGCAGGTTGCCGTGATAGAGACGGTTCCAGTCCTTCAGAACCTGGTAGGGCGCATTGCGCAACTCCTCGTCCGTCTGGGCAAGGGCCGCGGCGACCATCGGCAGTTCATGCGCGTTGGTCCCGACCGCTTCGAGATCGGAATCCATGGCGAGCAGCACATTGCTGGTGCCCGTGAAGGCCGGGCCGATGCCTTCCTTCAGCGCCTCGACGCACCAGCGCTGCCAGAGGAAGCTGTGGCGGCGGCGGGTGCCGAAGTCGGATATCCGCAGGCCCGGCAGCATGCGCAGCCGCTCGACCTTTTCCCACATCTTCGCCTTGGCACGGGCGTAAAGGACGTCGAGCGTGAAATAGCCGAGCGAACGCATGGCGGACCGCGAGCGCAGTTCGTTGATGATGGCGAGTGCCGGGATTTCCCACATGGTCGTGTCAGTCCACTTACCGTGGAAGGTAAGCTCGTACTGGCCATCCCGCTTGGAGAGCTCGTATTCCGGCAGCTTGTAGGTGGAGAGCCAGTTCAGGAATTCCGGCTCGAAGATCTGCTTGCGGCCGTAGAAGGTGTTACCCGCGAGCCAGATCATCTCCTTCTTGGAAAGGCCGACCGTTCGTGCATGGTCGAGCTGCTCGCGAAGTGCGCCTTCGTCGATCTCCTCCGCAAGCTTGACGCTGGTCGTCCGGTTGATCAGCGAAAAGGTCGCGTCGACCTCCGGATAGAGCTTCCAGATCATCTGCAGCATCAGGAGCTTGTAGAAGTCCGTATCGATCAGGCTGCGGATGATCGGGTCAAGCTTCCAGGTGTGGTTGTAAACCCTGGTTGCGATATCGGTCTTGGTCATGCCTGCCCCTGCCCCGATCCCTCAAGGACCGGCTCCGCCGACTGCGATGCGCTGGAGGCAACGGCTGCTCAACCTCCGGGCAGTTTTATCGAAAAAAAACCAGATGAAGTCCAGCCGCAATTCGGCCGCGGCGTATCGCGGCCGAAGGGATACCCGGTTCACGGGGGCTCACGGGTTGTTGTTGGCCGGCGCGCCCGGTGCGGGCGGCGTGGGAGCCGGAGGCGTTGCAGGATCGGCACCCGGCGCTGCGTTGGGATTTTCCGGCGTCGTGCTGCCCGCCGGCGGCGTCGCGGTCTGTTCGGCCGGCGGCGCGGTGGCCTCGCCCCACCATTCGGCGCCGCCCCAGGCGAGCATGGCGAGGATGAGGCCGGCAACCAGCACCATCAGCACCGGCGCGCCCCAGCGCCCCTGACGTGCCTCCGTGGCGCTCATCGGCTCCTCGGCCGGCGAGCCTATCCGGTTCGGATCACGGTTTTCGGCGTCCTTGGGATCGAAACGGGTATTCATGATTTCGCTCCTTGTGAGGGCCGGATTACGCCGGCTCATGCACAAGGAACGATCTCAAGGAAATGAATGTTCCGCGCCGTCTCAGTAACCGGTCTTGCGGTCCACCACGTGCTGGAGCGGCTCACCCGCCTCATAACGATCGATCTGCGCCTCGGCATTGCGGAACAATGCCCGCACGTCGGAAGCCGAAGCGGCATGCGGCGTGACGATGACGTTCTCCATCGCCCAGAGCGGGCTGTCCGCCGGCAGCGGTTCCTTCTCGAAGACATCGAGCGACGCACCTCCGAGAACGCCCGTTTCAAGCGCCGCGATGAGATCGGCCTCCACCTGGCTGCCGCCGCGGCCGGCATTGATGAAGACCGGTTTGCCGAGCGCACCGCCTTGCCGAAGCCGGGAAAACAGCGATGCATTGAAGATGCCGCGCGTATCCGGCGTCAGGGGCAGGAGGCCGACCAGGATATCGGCCTTGCCCAGGAAGGCGCTCAACCCGTCGGAATCGAAAGTCTCGATACCCTCGATCGTCTTCCTGCTGCGCGACCAGCCGACGACGTCGAAGCCCATGATCTTGAGCTTTCTCACCGAATCCAGGCCGAGCACGCCGAGGCCCATGACGCCGACGGTGAGGTCCTTGGCCTCCGGCTGCGAAAGCTCCCGCCATCGACGCTCCCGCTGCTGCTTCAGATAGGCCGGCACCTGCCGCAGATGGCTGAGGGCCTGCAGCACCACCCATTCGCTCATGCGGGTCGTCAGGCTCTCATCCACGAAACGGACGATCGGGATATCCGGCAAGCCGGGCATGGCGAGGATATGATCGACGCCCGCGCCACCCGAAAACAGAACTTCCAGCTTCGGCGCCCGCTGAAAGAGGTTCGGCTCCGGCTTCCAGATGACGGCGTAACGCGCTTCCGAAAGGTCGCGACCGGAATCGGAGGCATGCAGCACCGGCCGGCCGGCAAAAGCATTGGCGAGCGCGGCATCCACCTCGCGGCGTTCGAACTTGAGGTCGACGACCACCGGCTTCTTCGCAGACATGAACTTACCTTTAGTGACTGGCCTTTAGTGACTGGCCTTTGACGATTACTGGCTGATGGCCGCGGTTTCGACGGCTTCGAGATCGAAGGCGGCGACCATCAGTGCGCGGGTATAGTCTTCCTTCGGCGCCTGGAAGATCTGCTCCGCCGGCCCCTCCTCCACCACCTTGCCAAGCCGCATGACGATGACATGGTTGGCAAGCGCCTTCACCACCTTGAGGTCGTGGCTGATGAAAAGATAGGCGAGATCGTGCTTCTTCTGCAGGTCGCGCAATAGATCGACCACCTGTGCCTGCACGGTCATGTCGAGCGCCGAGGTCGGTTCGTCGAGCATGACGAAGCGCGGTTTCAGCACCATGGCGCGGGCGATCGCGATGCGCTGCCGCTGGCCGCCGGAAAATTCGTGCGGATAACGCCAGCGGGTCGCCGGATCGAGGCCGACCTCCGTCAGCGCCCAGGCGACGCGCTCATCCCGTTGATCGGCCGAAAGCGCACTTTCATGGACCTTCAGTCCTTCCGCGACGATCTCGCCGACCGACATGCGGGGGCTGAGCGACCCGTAGGGATCCTGAAAGACGACCTGCAGCCGGTCGCGGAACGGCCGCATCTCCTTGAAGGAGAACTTGTCGATCTCGTTGCCGATGAAGGCGATGCGGCCTTCCGACGAGATGAGGCGGGCGAGCGCCAGCCCGAGCGTCGTCTTGCCGGAGCCGGATTCGCCGACGACGCCGAGCGTCTCCCCGGCACGCAGCGTCAGATCGACGCCGTCCACCGCCTTCACGTGATCGACGACCTTGCGAAGCAGACCGCTCTTTATCGGGAACCAGACGCGGATGTCCTTACCTTCCATCACCACCGGCTTGGAGGGATCGAGCGGCGGCGGCTCACCGCGTGGTTCGGACGAGAGCAGATGCCTGGTGTAGGCATGCTTCGGATTGGTGAAAACGTCCTCGACCGTGCCCGTCTCGACGATCTTGCCCTTGGTCATGACGCAGACCCGATCGGCGAATTTGCGGACGATGCCGAGGTCATGGGTGATGAACAGCATGGACATGCCGTGCTCGCCTTTGAGACCGCGCAGGAGATCGAGGATCTGCGCCTGGACCGTGACGTCGAGCGCCGTCGTCGGCTCGTCCGCGATCAGGAGCTTCGGGCGGTTGGCAAGCGCCATGGCGATCATGACGCGCTGGCGCTGGCCGCCGGAAAGCTCGTGCGGATAGGCTTTCAGCCGTTTTTCCGGCTCGCGGATGCCTACCTGGTTCAAGAGTTCCAGCGTACGCGTGCGCGCCGTCTGGCCGGTGATGCCGTGATGCAACTCAAGGATCTCGCCGACCTGCTTTTCGATCGTGTGGAGCGGATTGAGCGAGGTCATCGGCTCCTGGAAGATCATGGTGATGTCGTCGCCGCGCACCCGGCGCAGCTCGGGTTCCGAGGCCTTCAAGAGGTCCCTGCCGTCGAAGACGATTTCGCCCGAGGGATGGCTGGCGGAGGGATAGGGCAGCAGCTTCAGGATGGAGTTGGCCGTCACCGACTTGCCCGAGCCGGATTCGCCGACCAGCGCCATCACCTCGCCCGGAAAGATGTCGAAAGAGACCTTGTCGACCGCGAGCGACATGTCCCCGCCCTGGTGAAAGGCGACCGACAGATCACGGATGGAAAGCAGGGGGTCTGTCATCGGCTCACCCGAACGTCTTTCTGGGGTCGAAGGCGTCGCGCACGGCCTCGCCGATGAAGATCAGCAGCGACAGCATGATCGACATGGTGAAGAAGGCGGTGAAGCCGAGCCATGGCGCCTGAAGGTTGTTCTTGCCCTGCGAAATCATTTCCCCCAGCGACGGCGAGCCCGGGGGCAGGCCGAACCCAAGGAAATCGAGCGACGTCAGCGTCGCGATCGAACCCGACAGGATGAACGGCAGGAAGGTCAGTGTCGCGACCATGGCGTTCGGCAGAAGGTGGCGGAACATGATCGTCCAGTTGCCGACGCCGAGCGCCCGGGCCGCCCGGACATATTCGAAATTGCGCGCCCGCAGGAATTCCGCGCGCACGACGCCGACGAAACCGACCCAGGAGAACAAGAGCAAGATGCCGAGCAGGATGAAGAAGCCGGGCGGCAGGATCGATGCGATGATCAGCAGGATGTAGAGCACCGGCATGGACGACCAGATCTCGATGAAGCGCTGGAACAGCAGGTCCGTCCACCCCCCGAAATAGCCCTGGATCGCACCGGCGGTGACGCCGATCAGCGCCGAGCAGATGGTCAGCGCGAGGCCGAACAGGACCGAGATGCGGAAGCCGTAGATCATCCGGGCGGTCACGTCGCGCGCCTGGTCGTCGGTGCCGAGCCAGTTCAAGTTGCCGAGGATGCAGTTCGGGTCCTGGTCGCCCTGGGGATAGGCCTTGCAGCGGTCCTCCTTCTCCATCAGCCAGAACGGCTCGGTGGGTGCCGAATGGGGGATGTTGGAATTGACCGTCTGGTAGGAATAGCGGATCGGCGGCCAGATCATCCAGCCGTTCGCCTCGATCTCCTGCTGGATGAAGTCCGAGCGGTAGTCGGTGGTCGCCAGGAAGCCGCCGAATTTCTCCTCCGGATAATCGACGAAGACCGGATAGAGGATCTCGCCCTTATAGGAGGCGACGATCGGCCGGTCGTTGGCGATGAATTCCGCGAGCAGGCTGAGCACGAAGAGGACCATGAAGATCCAGAAGGACCAGTAACCGCGCTTGTTGGCCCGGAAATTGGCGAGCCGCCGGCGATTGGTGGGCGAAATCCAGGGACGCTTCTGCGGCGGGGCGACATCGGCGGCAGTCTTTGCGACGGGAGCCTCCATCAGACATCCCTCCGCTCGAAATCGATGCGCGGGTCGATCCAGGTGTAGATCAGGTCCGAGATGAGGCTGACGACGAGGCCCATCAGCGAGAAAATGTAAAGCGTGCCGAAGACGATCGGGTAGTCGCGGTTGATGACCGCGAGGTAGCCGAGCCTTCCCAGCCCATCCAGCGAGAAGATGTTCTCGATCAGGAGCGAGCCCGTGAAGAAGGCGGAGATGAAGGCGCCCGGAAAACCGGCGATGACGATCAGCATGGCATTGCGGAAGACATGACCGTAAAGCACCTGCCGCTCGTTGAGGCCCTTGGCGCGGGCGGTCGTCACATACTGCTTCTTGATCTCGTCGATGAAGGAATTCTTGGTCAGCAAGGTCGTGGTCGCGAAGGCGGAAAGCGACAGCGCGATCAGCGGCAGCGTCAGGTGCCAGAAGTAGTCGACGATCTTCTCCCACCAGGAGAGTTCGGAGAAATTGTCCGAGACGAGGCCGCGCAGCGGGAACCAGTCGAGGAAGGAGCCGCCGGCGAAGAGCACGATCAGCAGGATGCCGAAAAGGAAGCTCGGAACGGCATAGCCGATGATGATGACGCCGGAGGTCCAGACGTCGAAGGTCGATCCGTCCTTCACCGCCTTGCGAATGCCGAGAGGGATAGAGATCAGGTAGGATACGATCAGGATCCAGAAGCCGAGCGAGATCGAAACCGGCAACTTGTCGATGATCAGATCCAGGACGGACGTGTTGCGGAAGAAGCTCTCGCCGAAATCGAAGCGGATGTAATTCCACATCATCTCGAGAAACCGGGTCAGCGGCGGCTTGTCGAAGCCGAACTGCTGTTCGAGCTTCTTGATGAACTCGGGATCGAGACCCTGGGCGCCGCGGTATCGGGACTCCTCTCCCCCGCCCTGCATCGCAAGATCATTGCCGGCGCCGGAAAGCCGGTCGCCGGCATTCTGCCCCTGGATTTGGGCGATCACCTGCTCTACCGGGCCGCCCGGCGCGAACTGCACGACGAGGAAGGAGATCGCCATGATGCCGACGATGGTCGGTATCATCAGCAGGAGACGGCGGATGATATAGGCGCCCATCAGAATTTCCTGCCTGTCGTCGCTGGCTGTGTTTCACCGCGTGTCTGCGCGAGGATCAATCGGCGTTCCTTATTTTTTGTGCGAATCAATCCGGTCATTTGGACCAGTTGGGGGTGCGTGGCGCAAGCCTCCTCAGTTGGAGGCCTGCCTTGCCGACCATATGTCGGGGAACCCTATCCCATATTCCGGCAATTTGTCGGGATGCCTGATCGTATTCCAGTAGGCGACCTTCGCCTCGCCGGAATAGAAGAGCGGGACGACGTAGTGGTTGGCCAGGAGCACGCGATCCATGGCCTTGATCGCGGCGATCTGATCCTCCCGGCTGGGCGCGAAGACGATCTTGCGGATCAGGGCGTCAACCGCCGGATCGGCAATCCCTGCATAATTGCGCGATCCCTGCCGGTTCACGGATTCTGAACCCCAATATTCCGCCTGTTCGTTGCCGGGATTCATGGTCTGCCCCCACACCGCCCAGATCACGTCGTAGTCGAAGCTTCTGGTCCGGTTAATGTATTGCGAGGCATCGACCGTCCGGATGCGCGCATCGACGCCGATCTTCTTCAGGCTGGCGACGAACGGGTTGACGGAGCGCTCCAGCGAGGGACTGTTGAGCAGGATCTCGAAGCTCATCGGCTGGCCGGTCTTGGTATTGACCATCCGGTTGCCCTTCAGTTCCCAACCGGCTTCCTTGAACAGGCCCACCGCCTTGCGCAGATTGTCGCGCACCTTCTGCGGATCGCCGCCGACCGGATTTGCATAGGGCGTGGTGAAGACCTCCGGCGGCACCTTGTCCTTCAGTTCCTGCAAGAACTCCAATTCGCGGCCCTGCGGCAGGCCCGAGGATGCGAGCTCCGTCCCCCAGAAGAAACTGTCGACGCGCTTCAGGCCGCCATAGGCGAGATTCTTGTTCATGTCCTCGAAGTCGAAGGCATAGTTCAGCGCCTGGCGAACGCGGGCATCCTTGAACATATCCCGGCGCATGTTCGGCACCATGGCCTGCATGATGCCAGTGGCCTTGAAGGGGTTCGTCAGCGCTTCCTTCGTGACGCGGCCGTTCTTGACCGCATCGAAATCGTAGCGCGTCGCCCAGCGGCTCGAGCTGTTTTCCTGGCGATAATCGATGGTGCCGGCGCGGAAGGCTTCGAACTCGACCTCGAAATCGGAAAAATAGGTGTAGCTTATCGTCCGGAAATTGTTCTGTCCGATATTGATCGGCAGGTCCTTGCCCCAATAGTCGTCCCGCAGTTGATAGCGTATGCCGGAACCGGGCTGCACGGATGCGATCCTGTAAGGGCCGGACCCCATCGGCGGCTCAAGCGTCGTGCGGGAAATGTCGCGCTGCTTGCCCTGCGCATCCTGACCTTCCCACCAATGTTTCGGCAGAACGGGGAAGTCACCCACGATGGAGGGCAGCTCGCGGTTGTTCTTTTCATCGAAGCGGAACGTCACTTCGCGATCGCCGGTCTTCTCCACGCCGGTGACGTGGCGGTAATAGCCGGAATAGAAGGCACTGTGTTCCTTCAGCCTCTCCATGCTGAAAATCACGTCCTCCGGGGTGACCGGCTGGCCGTCGGGCCATTTCGCCTCCTGCCGCAAACGGAACGTCACCGACGACATGTCGTCCGGATAGGACACTGCCTCCGCCAGAAGGCCATAGGTGCCGAAGACCTCGTCTTCGGACCGCTTCATGAGGGTATCGAAGATCACCCCGAGACCCGCCGCCGGGGCACCCCGGTCGATGACGGGGTTGAGGTTGTCGAACGTGCCTTCCTCAGCCAGACGAAGCTCGCCGGCCTTCGGCGCGTCCGCATCGACGTAGGGGAGCTGCTTGAAGTCCTCCGGCAGCTTCAGGTCGCCGACGATGGCCATGCCATGGCGCCATTTCGGCTCCTGAGCCGAAGCGGACGATACTGCGACGACCGCCGCCAGAACGATTGCGAAGCCTATCTTCAGCCGAGCCAAGACCATTCGCTACCCCTTTTCGAGTTCTTTGTTGCGGCGAAGCATAAGGCAAAAGCAGGCAAAAAACAGGAGTTCCCCGCTCACATCCGTTTTATCCGGCGTTTATCTCCGCAAAAACGAAGATCCTCCCGCATCTCCATTTCACCAAAATTCCGTTTCACGGTAGATTCGGGGTGATCACGTGATTTGCGGTGGACGGCATGGCATCGATTTCTGGTAAAATTCTACGGCTTGTTGCAGCCGTTTTTCTCTGCGGCGCTTTCGCCGGGACCTCCGGGGCGCAGGAAGGCACGCCGGCAAAACAGATCTTCGGCGCCGTGAAGCTGCCAAGCAGGACCGAGGCGGAGCCGCTCGGCTTCTACGCCAAGGGCTGCATGTCGGGCGCCATGGCGCTACCCACCGACGGGCCCACCTGGCAGGCGATGCGGCTTTCGCGAAACCGCCGCTGGGGCAACCCGGAAATGATCGCGCTTCTGGAACGGTTCTCCCGTGACACCGCGAAGCTCGGCTGGGGATCGGGCATACTCGTCGGCGACATCTCGCAGCCGCGCGGCGGTCCGATGCTCACTGGCCATGCCTCGCATCAAATCGGGCTCGATGCGGACATATGGTTCACGCCGAAGCCCGCCCAGCCCCTGACCGCACAGCAGCGCGAGGACCTGCCCTTCACCTCCATGCTCGACAAAAGCAAATTCCTGACCGTCGATCCGCGGCGCTGGACGAATACCCATGCCAATGTCGTCATGCAGGCAGCAAGTTACCCGCAGGTGGAGCGGGTCTTCGTCAATCCGGCGATCAAGAAGAAGCTCTGCGAGACCTGGACCGGCGACCGCAGCCTGCTCGGCAAGGTGCGGCCGATCTACGGCCACGACGAGCATTTCCACATCCGCATCCATTGCCCCGCAGGCGCAGCGAACTGCCAGCGGCAGGCTCCGGTCGCCAAGGGCGACGGCTGCGACAAGTCGCTCGCCTGGTGGTTCACCAAGGAGCCCTGGGCGCCGCCGAAGCCCGACCCCAACAAGAAGCCGGTCAAGCCGCGTCCGGTGATGCTGTCCGATCTGCCGAAGGCCTGCGCGGCCGTGCTGGCCGCCCCTTCCCGCCCGGAAGAGGATGCTACATTCGGCGGCAGCGCCATGGCCTATACGTCCCAGCCTGCCGCGCCTTCCCCTGCAGAGAATATCGAGGCGATCATCGGCGAGCCCCTGTCGGCATCCATGGCCGTGCCGATCCCGACACCGCGCCCGCTGCAATAATCACGATTTAGGCCGGCTGTTGAAAGCGCCGGCCTCTCCGCCACCTTCCCAAGGACGAAGCGGCACGCTAGAAGCAGTGCAAATCGATTGAAACCGTTCCTGGCGAGGACACGAAGGACATGTCGGCCAAGCCCTGCATCGCGCTCATCGCGCACGACCAGAAGAAGGACGACATGGCGGATTTCGCCCGCCACCACCAGGCGGCGCTGTCGCGCTTCCGCATCGTCGCGACCGGCACGACCGGCGGGCGGGTCCAGGATGCCTGTCCGGAGCTTGAAGTCACGCGGCTGAAGAGCGGACCGCTCGGCGGCGACCAGCAGATCGGCGCGATGATCGCCACCGGCGAGGTCGACATGCTGATCTTCTTCATCGACCCGTTGAGCGCGCTTCCCCATGACGTCGACGTGAAGGCGCTGACAAGGCTTGCGACCGTCTACGACATACCGATGGCGCTCAACCGCGCCACCGCCGAGAAACTGATCGACTTTCAGAAGGACTGAGCTCCCCGATGGCCGATGGCATGAAGACCGAAAAGCTGCCCTTTCCGATCCTGATCGGCGATATCGGCGGGACCAATGCCCGCTTCTCCATCCTCATCGACGCCTATGCGGAGCCGAAGCCGTTCCCGAATGTCCGGACCGCCGATTACCCCACGATCGACGAAGCGATCCAGAACGTGGTGCTCGACAAGACCTCCGTGCAGCCGCGGTCTGCCATTCTCGCCATCGCCGGACCGATCGACGGAGACGAGATCGACCTTACGAATTGCGACTGGATCGTACGGCCGAAGGCGATGATCGCGGACCTCGGCTTCGAGGACGTGCTGGTCGTCAACGATTTCGAGGCGCAGGCGCTTGCCGTCGCAGCGCTCCCGGACGAATACCGCGAGGCGCTCGGCAAGAACAGCGAGCCGCACATGGCCTCCCGCGTCGTTCTCGGGCCGGGAACGGGCCTCGGCGTCGCCGGCCTCGTCTATGCCCGGCACATGTGGTTCCCGGTGCCCGGCGAAGGCGGCCATGTGGATGTCGGTCCGCGCTCGGAGCGGGATTTCGAGATCTTTCCGCATCTCAGAAGAATAGAAGGCCGCGTTTCCGCCGAAGAGATCCTCAGCGGCCGCGGTGTCGTGAACATCTATCAGGCCGTCTGCGCCGCCGACGGGCTGGCGCCGGCGTTTTCCGATCCTGCCGACATCACCGCGCATGGCCTCAGCGGCGCGAACCCGCAGGCCGTCGAAACGCTTGCGCTCTTTGCCACCTATCTCGGCCGCGTGGCGGGCGACATGGCGCTGATCTTCATGGCGCGCGGCGGCGTCTATCTCGCCGGCGGCATTTCCCAGAAGATCATCCCGGCCCTCAAAGGCCCCGAGTTCCGCGCCGCCTTCGAGGACAAGGCGCCGCATACGGAACTGATGGGCACGATCCCGACCTTCGTGGTGACCCATCCGCAGGCAGCACTCGCCGGCCTCGCAAGCTTTGCCCGAACGCCCGCAGCCTACGGGATCGCGATGGATGGCCGCCGCTGGCTCAAGTAACCTCTTGCCTTTCCGGCCTTTTTGGTGGACACGGTTCCCCATCATCAAGGGGCTATCCGCATGTTTTCTAATATTTTTCGTGCGCTAGGCATTGTCGCGATCTGCGCAGGCTTTGCGAGCTGCACGACTGAAAAAGAGTTCAAGGATATCGTAGCGGCATTGAAATCGAACCCGACATTGCGAGCGAAAGCGATTGAAGATTGCGTCGGCAAGCCGCTCGATTGGAATGCCGAAATGCGCGAGGCGCTCGGATGGTTTGCAAATGCCACCGACACCAAAAATCCGCGGATCGTCTGCCAGCGGTATTACAATGCCATAGCTTCCGGCCGCCTGACCTATAAGGACGTGCAGAGTTTCAGCCAGGGCGAACTCACCACCACCATGGCCAAAGTTCTCCGCGGTTCGTAACCAGGAAGGCGAGCGGTAATCGAGATTGGAAAGTCCCAACCCCTGTCTTACCCATGCCGGAATGCAACAGCTATCCCGAATCTTGGTCCTGGCGGCTTTCAAAAGCGTCTTTCAGCGTTTAATACGCGCCGCACAAGGAAATGTCGGCGTCCGTGCCGAAACGGGAAACCCTTTTGAGAGCTGCCAAGGATAAAAAGCGACAAGTCGATCCGAACACGGTCGTTGCCGTATTGAAGCGGGTGATCGCCGAAAACGGCCGGGACCACATCCGTGGATATGCCTTCGCAATCTTCTGTCTGGTGGTTGTGGCGGGCACCACGGCGTTCACCGCCTGGATCATGGAATCCGTCGTCAACGAAGCCTTCGCCAACCGGCGCGCCGATGTCGTCTGGCTGATCTGCGGAGCGATCCTCGCCGCTTTCATCCTGCGCGGCCTGGCGACCTACGGGCAGGCGGTGACGCTGGCGAAGATCGGCAACAACATCGTCGCGCGCTATCAGCGCCGGCTTTATTCGCATCTGATGACGCTTTCGGTCGGCTTTTTCGCGGAGGCACGATCGGCGCATCTGGCCGCACAGATCAGCCAGAACGTCAACGGCATCCGCGACGTGCTCAATCTGACGGTCACCTCGACGGCGCGCGACTTCCTGACGATGATCTCGCTGATCGGGGTGATGGTCGCCAAGGACTGGATCCTGTCGCTGATCGTCTTCGCGGTCGCTCCGCCGCTTCTCTATGCGCTGCGCTACGTCTCGCGTCGCCTGCGCGCCGCAACCCGGGAAGCGGTCGAGGTCAACAGCCGCGTGCTCGGCGCGATGCAGGAAACGGCCCAGGGAATCGCCATCGTCAAGGCCTTCACCATGGAGAACGAGCTCGAGCGGAAGGTCAACGGCATCATCAGCACGGCCGAGCGGCGTGCCAACCGTATCGCCCGTCTCTCGGAACGCACCTCGCCGCTCACCGAAACCTTCGCGGGGCTGGCGATCTCCAGCGTGCTTGCCTACGCCGCCTTCCGGTCGATCTACAACGACGTGCCGCCGGGGGCCTTCTTCGCCTTCGTCACCGCGCTTCTGATGGCCTACGACCCGGCCCGCCGGCTTGCCAAGCTGCAGGTCCAGCTCGACCGCGCTGTCGTCAATGCGCAGATGATCTACGCGCTGCTCGACATGCAGCCGCACCAGCGCGAAAAGCCCGATGCGAAGGACCTCGTCGTCACTCATGCGCGCATCGAACTGAAGAACGTCGTCTTCTCCTACGCCAGCGGCGGCCCCATCCTGCACGGCGTCGATATGATCGCGGAGGGCGGGAAGACGACGGCACTGGTTGGCCCATCAGGCGCCGGCAAATCGACGATCATCAACCTCATCCCGCGCTTCTACGATGCTACCGAAGGCCAGATCCTGATCGACGGACAGGACATTGCGGACGTCACCAAGGCATCGCTGCGCCACCAGCTCGCCTATGTCTCGCAGCAACCCTATCTTTTCGAAGGTACGATCCGCGACAACATCCGCTACGGCCGTCCGGATGCGACGGATGCGGAAGTCGAAGAAGCCGCGCGGCTGGCTTACGCGCATGATTTCATCCTCGCTCAGCCGTGGGGCTACGACACACCGGTCGGCGAGAACGGCGTGACGCTGTCCGGCGGGCAGCGCCAGCGTCTTTCGATCGCGCGGGCGCTCGTCCGCGACGCGCCGATCCTGCTCCTTGACGAAGCGACCTCCGCCCTCGACAACGAGTCGGAAGCCGCCGTGCAGAAGGCGCTGGACACCGCCATGCGCGGGCGGACCGTGATCGTCATCGCCCATCGCCTCTCGACGGTCGTCAAGGCGGACAAGATCATCGTCATGAATGAGGGCCGCGTCGTGGAAGAAGGCACCCACGAGGTGCTTGCGCAGCGCAAGGACGGTCTTTACGCTCGTCTCAACAATCTGCAATCGCCCGAAGAGAGCGCCTGACGAACATAAGGACTGCGCCGGACATGACCGCAAATGACATGAAATTCGTGGTGGTTGGCGCGGCGGGCCGGATGGGCCAGGCCCTCATCCGCGTGATCCACGAAACGGGCGGCGTGACGCTGCACGCCGCCATCGAACGAGAAGGATCAGCCTTCGTCGGCAAGGACGCGGGCGAGATTGCCGGCGTCGGAACGCTCGGCATTCCCGTCACCACCGATCCGCTCAAGGCGTTCCTCGATGCCGAAGGCGTGCTCGATTTCACCGCGCCGGCGGGCAGCGTCACCTTTGCCGGCCTTGCGGCGCAGGCGCGTATCGTGCACGTGATCGGCACCACGGGCTGCTCGGCGGAGGACGAGGAAAAGTTCAAGGCGGCCGCCCGTCATGCGCGCGTCGTCAAATCCGGCAATATGAGCCTGGGCGTCAACCTGCTCGGCGTGCTCGTCGAACAGGCAGCGAAAGCCCTGCCTGCTGCGGGATGGGACATCGAGATCGTGGAAATGCACCACAAGCACAAGGTCGATGCGCCGTCCGGCACCGCGCTGCTCCTCGGCGAAGCGGCGGCCAGGGGGCGGGGCATCGATCTCGCCAGCCAATCCGTTCGCGTGCGCGACGGCCATACCGGTCCGCGGCCCGCCGGCACGATCGGCTTCGCGACGCTGCGCGGCGGCTCGGTCGTTGGCGACCACTCCGTCATGCTTGCGGCGGAGGGAGAGCTCGTGACGCTCTCGCACAGCGCGCGCGACCGCTCGATCTTCGCGCGCGGCGCGGTGGCGGCGGCGCTCTGGGCACGCGACAAGAAGCCCGGTTTCTATTCCATGCTCGACGTGCTCGGGCTTTCCTGAACATCATCCCGGAGGAATTGATCGCATGAGCGGAACCCTTGTCCTTGTTCGCCACGGCCAGAGCGACTGGAACCTGAAAAACCTGTTCACCGGCTGGCGTGACGTGGAGCTCACCCCCCTCGGCATCCGGGAAGCAGAGACGGGCGGCCAGGCGCTCGCCGACACCGGCATCAAATTCGACATCGCCTTCACCTCCGCATTGAAGCGGGCCCAGGAGACCTGCCGCATCGTGCTTGAAAAGGTCGGCCAGCCGGACCTCGAGACGATCCGCGACCAGGCGCTCAACGAACGCGACTACGGCGACCTTTCCGGCCTCAACAAGGACGACGCACGCGCCAAGTGGGGCGAGGAGCAGGTGCATATCTGGCGCCGTTCCTACGATGTGCCGCCGCCCGGCGGCGAAAGCCTGCGCGACACCGGCGCCCGCGTCTGGCCCTATTACATGACGGAAATCCTGCCCCGCGTGCTGCGCGGCCAGAAGGTCTTGGTCGCGGCTCACGGCAATTCGCTGCGCGCGCTGGTGATGGTGCTCGATCGGCTGAGCAAGGAGGAGATCCTCAAGCTCAACCTCGCGACCGGCGTACCGATGGTCTACAAACTCAACGCCGACTCGACCGTCGTCTCCAAGGACGTCCTCGGCGACATGTCCGGCGCGCATTGAATCTTAGCTTTGAACGATCCATGTGTTATCGTGTTTAGGCACTACAAATACATGGATCGAGCTATGGCTGAAGCGACATTCACGTTTCGCGTCGAGGAAGAGCTGAAGGCGGCATTCAGCGAAGCAGCGAAAGCACAGGATCAAACCGACGCACAATTGTTGCGTGCTTTCATGCGTGATTATGTCCAGCGGCAGCAAGCTGCAGAATACGATAAATGGTTTCACCAAAAGGTACAGAAGGCGATTGCTTCAGCCGATGCCGGCGACCTGATCTCGGGAGAGGACGTTGAAGCCGAGTTCGCTGCATTACGCGAAGAGGTGCGAAAGTCCTCTGCTCAATGAAGCTTTTCTGGACACGGCAAGCCCGTCTCGACCGTCGAGCTATCTTTGACTACATCCGACGTGAAAATCCGATCGCAGCCGTTGCCATGGATCATCAGTTCAGGAAAGCAGCGGATCAACTGACGCGCCATCCGCTATCCGGCCGCGCAGGCCGTGTCACAGATACGCGCGAACTGCTCGCCCATCCCAGCTATTTACTGATCTATGACGTCAAGGAGGATGCTGTGCGCATCCTCAATGTCATCCACACTGCGCGCCAATGGCCACCGAGTGACTGATCAATTCTCGATGGTGAACTGAACCATATCGGCCGGGAAACGACTGACGGCGTATTGCACCGGAACGCCCTCCGGATCGGTGTTCAGCGCGCGGGCCACGAGAATGATGGCGCCCGGCGACAATTGCAGATCGGCGAGATCCGCCCCATCGGCATGAGTCGCGGTGATCTCAGTCGAAACACGCAGGTAATCGAAAAGGCCCAGCGTCCGGAACGCGACGGTGATCGAGCCGCTCGCCTGATAGGCCTCCTTGATGCCGGCAAACCGTTCGGCCGGAAACCAGTTGGTGGAGCGGGAGACCGGGCGCCGGTCCGCCTTCCTCAGCGCCTCCAGCCGGATGACCACGGCGCCCTCGGGAATATTGAGGCGCGCCGCAAGATCGGCCGATGCCGGCTCTTCCGCCGAACGGAGGAGCAGCCCCTCCTTCTCCCGTGCCTGATCGCCGATCCCCTGGCTGAACCGGGTGCGCCGGGAAATCGGAAAATTGAGACGCTCCTTGCGGACAATCAGCGTGCCGCGTCCCTGCACCGGGCGGACGATGCCTTCCTGGGCCAGGGCGGCAAGCGCGCTCCGCACAGTGTGGCGGTTGACGCCGAACTGCGCCGCAAGCGTGAATTCCGGGGGTACCTTGCCGGTGGCGTCATATTCACCGTCGGAGATCGACGTACGGATGCGGTCGGCGATCTGCCGCCAGAGAGCCACTCCGTTCTGCCGTTGGACGTTTATCTGTCCCGCGTCCATGTCACACGCTTGTTATATCCGAGAGTTATGAATAATGTGATTTGTATGGTTGTCTATATTAATAGACATTTGAGGGCTTGGCAATGGACCTGGCAGAACAAATCGGGCCGAACACAGACACCGCCGGTCGCCGCCGCGCCGCGGGGCTTCTTGCGCGCGCGACGACCGGCGAGCTGCAAGCCGCATGGGACAGGCTTCCGACAAAACCGGATGTGAAACCGGTTCGCGGACCCGAAACCGGGCTCGTGATGGTGCGTGGCCGCATCGGCGGCGGCGGAGCGCCTTTCAACCTCGGCGAGGCGACGGTGACGCGCGCGACGGTGCTGCTTGCCTCCGGCACGGCAGGACACGCGCATGCGCTCGGCACCGACAAGGAAAAAGTGCGGCTCGCGGCCGTTTTCGACGCCCTCTGGCAGGAAACCGAGACGTGCGATTTCGTGGAGACCGCCTTGCTCGGCGCGATCGAGGCGCGCATCGCGGCGGAGGATCGGCAAAAGGCAGAGGAAACGGCGGCCACCCGCGTCGATTTCTTCACGATGGTACGGGGGGAGGACTGATGAACATCAAGGCGCAGGCCCTTTCCGGCGGGTTCGGAACGCCGGTATTCGAATCCCAGAGCGTTTTCCGCATGCTGATGGACGGCATGGCGCGCCCAGGCACGATCCGCACAGTGGCTCCCGACGCCGGTCAGCCCGAGCCGCTTGGAGGAGCGGCCGGAGCGATCGCGCTCACGCTTTGCGACCATGAGACCCCGGTATGGCTCAGCGCCGGCCTTGCGAAGTCTGCCGCCGGCGAGTGGATCGGCTTCCACACCGGAGCGCCGATCACCCGCGAGAAGGCGGAAGCCCGCTTTGCTTTCGTGGAGGCAGGCGCAGCACTCGTCTCCTTCGGTCTCTTTGCGGCCGGTACGCAGGAATATCCGGACCGCTCCACGACGCTCGTCATCGAAATCGCCGCACTCGGCGAAGGCCAGGCGCTCACGCTGACCGGCCCCGGCATCCAGCAGGCGACGACCGTCGAGGTGAAAGGCCTGCCCGAAGTCTTCCCGCGGCTCTGGGCCGACAACCGGGCGCTGTTCCCGCGCGGCGTCGACGTCATCCTGACCGCCGGCAAGAACCTGTTGTGCCTGCCTCGGACGACAAGAATCGCGATCCAGTGAACCGGGGCTGATTTTCGGTCCTGGACCAAAGTGACCACCCCTTTCCGGCATCTGCAAGAGACGCGGGATACAAGGGCAGGAGAATGAAGGATGTATGTTGCCGTCAAGGGTGGCGAGGCCGCCATCACCAACGCTCATCGGCTGCTGGCCGACCGGCGCCGGGGAGAGCGCTCGCTTCCCTCCGTCACCATCGGGCAGATCGTCGAGCAACTGGGCCTTGCGGTCGACAGGGTGATGGCCGAGGCCTCCCTCTACGACCGGGCGCTTGCGGCCCTTTCCGTCCGCCAGGCGCGGGGCGACCTGATCGAGGCGATCTTTCTCTTGCGCGCCTATCGCACGACGCTGCCGCGCTTCGGCACCTCGGTCCCGCTCGACACCACGGCCATGAAAATCGAGCGCAGAATTTCGGCGACCTACAAGGATCTGCCCGGCGGCCAGCTTCTCGGGCCGACCTTCGACTATACGCACCGCCTGCTCGATCCTTCGCTTCTGGCCGACGAACAGGTCGAGGAACCGATGCGCAAGGAAGCCTCGGACGAGGGCATCATGCGGGTGTCGGACATTCTCGCCCATGAGGGCCTGATCGAGCCCGATGGAGAGTTCGCCGAAGACCACCAGGCCGGCGACCTCACCCGCGAGCCGATGGAATTCCCGATGAGCCGGGATCTGCGCCTGCAGGCGCTTGCGCGCGGCGACGAGGGTTTCCTGCTGGCGCTCGGCTATTCCACCCAGCGCGGCTACGGCCGCACCCACCCCTTCGTCGGCGAAATCCGCATCGGCGAGGTGGAGGTGGAACTGGAGGTCGCCGAACTCGGCTTTGCCGTCCCGCTCGGCCGCATCCGCATCACCGAATGCCAGATGGTCAACCAGTTCAAGGGCTCGTCCAAGGCGCCGCCGCAGTTCACCCGCGGTTACGGCCTCGTCTTCGGCCAGAGCGAGCGAAAGGCGATGTCGATGTCGCTGGTCGACCGCGCGCTGCGCGCCGAGGAACTCGGCGAAGACATCACAGCGCCGGCGCAGGACGAGGAATTCGTGATCTCCCATTCGGACAACGTGCAGGCGACCGGCTTCGTCGAACACCTGAAGCTGCCGCACTACGTCGATTTCCAGGCCGAACTCGCGCTTGTCCGCAGGATGCGCGCCGACATCGAGACCGCCCGCAGCAGCGGCAAGGACATGCAGGAGGCCGCCGAGTGACCGATCTCGCCACCTACAACTTCGCCTATCTGGACGAGCAGACGAAGCGGATGATCCGCCGCGCGATCCTGAAGGCGATCGCCATCCCCGGTTACCAGGTTCCCTTCGCCTCGCGCGAAATGCCGATGCCCTACGGCTGGGGCACCGGCGGCGTGCAGGTCACGGCCTCGATCATCGGCCCGGACGACGTGCTCAAGGTGATCGACCAGGGCGCCGACGACACCACCAACGCGGTCTCGATCCGCGCCTTCTTCCAGAAGGTGGCCGATGTCGCCGTCACCACCCGCACGAAGGATGCGACGATCATCCAGACCCGCCACCGCATCCCGGAACAGACGCTTGGCGAAGGCCAGGTGCTCGTCTACCAGGTGCCCATCCCGGAGCCTTTGCGTTTCCTGGAGCCGCGCGAGACCGAGACGCGCAAGATGCATGCGCTGGAAGAATACGGCCTCATGCATGTGAAGCTCTATGAGGACATCGCCCGCAACGGACGGATCTCCACGACCTATGCCTATCCGGTGAAGGTCGCCGGCCGCTATGTGATGGACCCCTCGCCGACGCCGAAGTTCGACAATCCGAAAATGCACAGGTCCGAGGCGCTGCAGCTCTTCGGCGCCGGCCGCGAGAAGCGCATCTACGCCGTGCCGCCCTATACCGACGTCGTCAGCCTCGACTTCGAAGACCACCCGTTCGAGATCCAGACGTTCGAGCAGCCCTGTGCGCTCTGCGGCGCACACGGCGTCTATCTCGACGAGGTCGTTCTCGACGACAAGGGCGGCCGCATGTTCGTCTGCTCCGATACGGACCATTGCGAGGAACGCCGGGAAGAGGGTCATATTGGCGAGATGCTTGCGACGAGCAGGGAGGCTGCGGAATGAGGTTATCTTCTTGCAAAAATCCCTCCCCAACCCCTCCCCACAAGGGGGAGGGGCTTAACCAGCCGCGCCGCCTTGCGAAAAAAAAAGACAGGGCCGGGCCGCGGGTCCTCTCCCCCCTTGTGGGGGAGATGGCCGGCAGGCCAGAGGGGGTTTTTGGACGCCAATCGACAAAGAGAGCCTTGCCATGACCGACACCCCTCTTCTCAAAGTCGGCGGCGTCTCGAAATTCTACGGCAACCGCATCGGCTGCAAGGACGTGTCCTTCGAGCTCTGGCCGGGCGAGGTGCTCGCGATCGTCGGCGAATCCGGTTCGGGCAAGACGACGCTGCTCAACTGCCTTTCCACGCGGCTCATGCCGACGGCCGGCAGCGTCGAGTACCGCATGCGCGACGGCAATTTCCGCGACCTCTACCATATGAGCGAGGCGGAGCGCCGCTTCCTGATGCGCACCGACTGGGGCTTCGTGCACCAGAACCCGGCCGACGGGCTGCGCATGACGGTTTCAGCCGGCGCCAATGTCGGCGAGCGGCTGATGGCGATCGGCGACCGGCATTACGGCAATATCCGCAAGACGGCGAGCGATTGGCTCACCCGGGTGGAAATTTCCACCGACCGTATCGACGACCAGCCGCGCGCCTTTTCCGGCGGCATGCGCCAGCGCCTGCAGATCGCCCGCAATCTCGTCACCGGCCCGCGCCTCGTCTTCATGGACGAACCGACCGGCGGCCTCGACGTGTCGGTCCAGGCGCGCCTGCTCGACCTGGTGCGCGGCCTCGTCAACGATCTCGGCCTGTCGGCGATCGTCGTCACCCACGATCTCGCTGTCGCGCGCCTGCTATCGCACCGGATGATGGTGATGAAGGACGGCCACGTGATCGAGCACGGGCTTACCGACCGGGTGCTCGACGACCCCCGCGAGCCCTATACCCAGCTTCTCGTGTCTTCGATCCTGCAGGTTTGAGGGAGATATCGTCATGGCCACCCCCCTCGTCGTCTCGGAAGTCTTCAAGAGCTTCATCATGCACCTGCGCGACGGCATCCGGCTGCCGGTCGTCAACGACGTCAATTTCTCCGTCGCCAGCGGCGAATGCGTCGTTCTCGGCGGCCCCTCCGGCATCGGCAAGAGCTCGATCCTGAAAATGCTCTACGGCAACTATGCCGTCGACGCCGGCCAGATCCTCGTGGACCACAAGGAACGGCTCGTCGACATCGCCGGCGCCGATCCGCGCACCATTCTCGACGTGCGCCGGCATACGATGGGCTATGTCAGCCAGTTCCTGCGCACCGTGCCGCGCGTCGCGGCCCTCGATGTCGTCGCCGAGCCGCTCGTCGCCCGCGGCGTCGAGGCTCCGGAGGCAAGGGAAAAAGCCTCCGGACTGCTCGCGAAACTCAACCTGCCCCGGGAGCTCTGGTCGCTGCCGCCGGCGACCTTTTCCGGCGGCGAGCAGCAGCGCGTCAACATCGCCCGCGGCTTCATCACCAGCCACCGTATCCTGCTTCTCGATGAGCCGACCGCTTCGCTAGACGCCGTCAACCGGCGGGTCGTCGTCGAGATGATCACGCAAAAGAAGCGCGAGGGCGTCGCCCTCCTCGGCATCTTCCACGACGAGGAAGTGCGCGAGGCCGTCGCCGACCGCATTCTCGACGTGGCGCAGTTTTCTCCCCGAAAGGCGGTTGCGGCATGAGCAAGAAACTTGGCATCGAGCCGCTGGTCCATCCGAGCGCCAGCGTCACCAATTCCACGCTCGGCCGCTATACGGAAGTCGCCGAGCGCTGCCGTATCTCCGAGGCCGAGATCGGCGACTATTCCTACATCATGCAGGACGGCTCGATCTGGTGCGCGACGGTCGGCAAGTTCGTCAACATGGCCGCTTCGGTGCGCCTCAACGCCACCAACCATCCGACCTGGCGCGCAACGCTGCACCACTTCACCTATCGTGCCGCGAACTATTGGGACGATGCCGAAGACGAGCAGAGCTTCTTCGAATGGCGGAGAGACCATCGCGTCGTCATCGGCCATGACGTCTGGATCGGCCACGGCGCGACCGTGCTGCCGGGCGTCACCGTCGGCAATGGCGCGGTGATCGGTGCCGGCGCTGTCGTTTCGAAGAACGTCGCCCCCTATACGATCGTCGGCGGCGTGCCGGCAAAGCTCATCCGCGAGCGTTTCACAAAAGCGGTCGGCGAGGCGATGGACAGGCTCGCCTGGTGGGATTGGGACCATCGGAAATTGAGGGCTGCCCTTGAGGATTTCCGGGCACTTTCGGCGGAGGAATTCCTGTCGCGCCATGCGTCGTAACATAACCGTTACGAACATCGGGGGATTGTAACAATACCGACATAAAACCGACATTCAGGCTTCACGAAGCCCCGCTAATCGAAACGGTATAACAGGATTGGACGGGCAAGAGAGCATGAAGTTCGAGCTGAGGAATGTCACCCGCCGCTTCGGCGATCGTATCGCGGTCAACGCCGTGAACGTCGAGATTCCCCAAGGCCAGATGGTCGGCGTCATCGGCCGTTCCGGCGCCGGTAAATCCACCCTCCTGCGCATGATCAACCGCCTGCAGGAGCCGAGCGCCGGCTCCATCCATTTCGGCGGCGTCGAGGTCTCGGCGCTGAAAGGCGTCTCGTTGCGCAACTGGCAGCGCGACTGCGCGATGATCTTCCAGCAGTTCAATCTGGTGCCGCGCCTCGACGTGATGACCAATGTGCTGCTCGGCCGCCTCAATCACCGCTCGACAGTGATGAGCCTCCTGAAAATCTTCAGCCGCGACGAACGCGTCATGGCGATGGCCGCGCTCGAAAGGCTCGGCATCGAGCAGACGGCGCTGCAGCCGGCCGGAACGCTTTCCGGCGGCCAGCAGCAGCGCGTCGCGATCGCCCGCGCCCTCATGCAGGCGCCGAAAATGGTGCTCGCCGACGAGCCGATCGCCTCGCTCGATCCGCTCAATGCCAAGATCGTCATGGATGCGCTGCGCGACATCAACGAACGCGAAGGCATCACCGTCATCACCAACCTGCACACGCTCGATACCGCCAGGCACTATTGCGAGCGCATCATCGGCATGGCCGGCGGCCGCGTGGTTTTCGACGGCCCGCCGCAGGCTCTCGATGCCACGGCCGTCCGTGAAATCTACGGTTCCGACAAAGACGGGGCTGGTATCGACGAGTCCATGACATCGACCAGTCTCGCCTCGACGAAGCGCGCCGATGTCGTTCTTTCCGGCGCGATGGCCGAAGCAGCCGTCGCGCGCTGACCCCTTTACGGCCGAGGGGGACGACGGCCGTAACACTGACAAAACCATGTCACTAAAGGAGACTTCCATGTCTGCATTCCGCAAGATCCTGATGGCGACGATCGCTGTCGCTGCTCTCGCCGGCAACGCTGCCGCCCAGGACGTCAAGGTCCTGCGCATCGGCCTCGACGGCGGTGAAAACGAAGCCGACCAGGTTCGCCGCACCGAGTGCGTCAAGCCGGGCCTCATCAAGGCCACAGGCGTTTCCGAAGTCCAGCTCTTCCCGTCGCCGAACTACAACGGCGTCATCCAGGGCCTGCTCGGCGGCACGATCGACCTCGCCGTCATGGGCGCTTCCTCCTACGCCTCGATCTACCTCAAGGACCCGAACGCCGTCACCCCGGTCCTGACCACCAAGCAGGCCGACGGCTCGACCGGCTACTACTCGATCATGGTCGCCCGCAAGGATAGCGGCATCAAGACGCTCGCCGACGCCAAGGGCAAGAAGCTCGGCTTCGCCGATCCGGACTCCACCTCGGGCTACCTCGTCCCGAACGTCTCGCTGCCCAAGGACATCGGCATGCCGGTCAAGCAGTATTTCGCTTCGTCCGACTTCGGCGGCGGCCATGAAAACCTCGTTCTCGGCGTTCTCGACAAGAAGTTCGACGTCGGCACCACGTTCGGCTCCGGCACCGGCGACTGGTCGCAGGGCTACTCCTCCGGCAACCTGCACATCATGGTCTCCAAGGGCCTGCTCGACATGGACGATATCGTCGAAGTCTGGAAGTCGCCGCTGATCCCGAACGGCCCGCTGATGGTTTCCCAGAAGCTGCCGGCCGACATCCAGAAGAAGGTCACCGCCTATTTCGCCGAACTGCCGAAGACGGACAAGGCCTGCTTCGACAACTTCACGGGCGGCGGCTATGTCGATTGGGCGCCGGTCGACCAGAGCTTCTACCAGACGATCATCGACGCCCGTAAGTCGGTCATCGGCGGCTGATCTTTCACCTGAACACTCCTGCGGCGGCATCATGACGATGCCGCCGCTCGTTTAAGAAGGAAGCCCCACATGGCGCACGCGGCCGGAGCCGATCACCCGAGCGGGCTACAGGCAAGCTCCCGCACCATCCTCGACCATTACCAGAGCCAGGTGCGGACCCGGCGCATCTATACCATCGTCTCGATCGTGGTCTTCCTGATCGTGCTCGGCGCCTCGCTCGATTTTGCCAATAGCGCCAACTCCGGCAAATTCTTCGAGCGGCTTCCCTATCTTTTCGATTTCATGAAGAGCTTCGTGCCGGACAGTCCGCTGGAAATCTTCCGCGCGATGTTCGACCTGCCGTCGCCCTATGCCGACGGATCGATCAAATACGACTATACCAGCGACCGTATCTGGATCACCGACAGCTTCTACATCCCGAATTTCTTCTATCAGCTGGCGATCACCATCAATATCGCGATCGTCTCGACCATTCTCGGCGCCAGCGGCGCGTTCGTGCTCTGCTTCTTCGCCGCGTCCAACATGGTCGGGTCGCGGGCAGTGCGGTGGTTCGTCCGCCGCGTGATGGAAATCATGCGCGCCTTCCCGGAGATCGTCGTCGCCGGACTTCTCGCGGCCATCCTTTCGATCGGCCCGATTTCGGCGATCATCGCCGTCTGGATCCACACGGTCGGGGCGCTCGGGAAACTGTTCTTCGAAGTGGTCGAGAATGCCGACATGAAGCCCGACGAGGGCCTGCGGGCAGCCGGTGCGAGCTGGGTGGAGCGCGTGCGGTTCGCGATCCTGCCGCAGGTTCTGCCGAACTTCGTCTCCTATACGCTGCTCAGAACCGAGATCAACGTGCGCGCCTCGACCATCATCGGTGCGGTCGGCGGCGGCGGCATCGGCGAGGTCTTCAGCCTGTCGATCGGCCGCGACCATGCGGCCAAGACCTATGCGATCATCATCCTTCTCCTGATCACCGTCATCTGCGTCGATCAGTTCTCCGCCTGGCTGCGCCGCCGGCTGATCGGTCACCAATCCTTCGAATTCGGCCGAGGAGCAGCCTGATGTCATCCGTTCCGACCATCAACGCCGCTGAGCGCGACCGCCTTCTGGCAGCCTATCCGCAAGTCTTCCACCGCAGCTTCATGCAGCGCTGGGGGCTGGCCATCTCTGCCGCCGTGGTCGTCGTCTATCTCGCCTTCTGCTTCGCGTTCTTCAACGTCATTCCGACCTTCGTGAACGGCAACTGGGATCGCGCGTCGATCTATCTGCAGGACTGGTATTCCTGGCGCGCCCAGCCGCGCCTGCGCTTCCAGAACGGCCAGGTCGTACCGCAGTGGACGAGCCGCGGGCAATATCCGCAAGGGGCGAATATCCCATGGATGCAGCCGATGCCGGGTGGCGGCTACACCGTCTCCTTCGGCGGCAGCGACCGGCTCGACATCACCCCCGCCCGCGTCGACGTCTATCTCGACGGCAGATCCTATCCTATCGAGATAACCTCCGACCAGGCCGTCCTCCCGCCCGGCGCACCGGCGGCGATAGAGCAGGACGGCAACAAGGTGATGGTCTATTTCGGCTTCGAGGGCCAAGCGGAAATCCGCTCCAGCCAGGTCTATATCCAGCGTCGTTTCCTCGGCTGGGCGAATTTCTTCTTCGATACGCAATCGCCCTTCTGGGGCCGCAGCCTTCCCGAAGTCGCAGGGCTGATGTTTTCCGGAGAGCGGCTCGACCCGAACCAGTCCAACGCATCCCTGGCGCTCGACAACTTCCTGAACAATGCGAGCTGGCAGCATGCCGACATTCTCTCTAAGCTGATGCAGACGCTGGTCATGGCCTTTGTCGGCACGCTGTTCGCGACGCTGATCGCCTTCCCGCTCGCCTTCATCGCGGCGCGCAACATCACCCGCAGTAAGCCGGTCAACTGGGGCATGAAGCGCGTCTTCGACTTCCTGCGGTCGATCGACATGCTGATCTGGGCATTGTTCTTCACCCGCGCCTTCGGCCCCGGACCGATCCCCGGCATCGCGGCGATCTTCTTCACCGATACCGGCGCTCTCGGCAAAGTCTATTCCGAAGCGCTGGAAAATGCGGACGACAAGCAGCGCGAGGGCGTAAAATCCGTTGGCGCCTCTCCCGTCATCGTCCAGCGTTACGGCACCGTGCCGCAGGTTCTGCCGGTTTTCGTCTCTCAATCGCTGTATTTCTGGGAGTCGAATACCCGCTCCGCGACCGTCATCGGCGCCGTTGGCGCCGGTGGAATTGGCCTCAAGCTGCTCGAATCGATGAAGACGAACGCCGACTGGGACAAGGTCGCCTATATGGTGCTCCTCATCCTTCTGGTCGTTTTCGTGTTCGACAATATGTCCAATGCGTTGCGCTCCCGCCTCATCGGAAGAAAGAGCCACTGAGAAGCCGTTTCCATCATCATTCTGTCATGGAAATCTTTTAGCCGGAGGTCCTGTTTCGGCGTGCGGCGGGAGGCTATTCTTCCACCGGCCCCTCTTGATTCCGGAATCCTGTCTTGCGCTACGCTCTGTATTTTTCGCCCGCTGAAAACCATCCGCTGACGAAAGCGGCAACGCATTGGCTCGGCCGCGACGCCTTCACCGGCGAAACGTTTCCGACACCCGATGTCGAGGGGCTTGCCAGCGACATCGTCCATGAGCTGACCGACGATCCGCGCCGCTACGGTTTCCACGCGACCCTGAAGGCGCCCTTCGAGCTCAATCCGGACCGGACCGAGGCGGAACTCATCGCCGCATTCGAGCGTTTTGCGGTCGAAACCTCCGCTTTCGATATTCCGAATATGATCGTCGGTCAGCTCGGGCGCTTCTTCGCGCTCGTTCCCGATACGGTCTATCCGGAGCTTCAGCATTTCGCCGCGCGCGTCGTTAAGGATTTCGAACCTTTCCGAGCGCCGCTATCGGAAGCGGATATTGCGCGCCGCAAGCCGGAGAACCTGAGTGCTGAGCATCGCGCCAATCTCGAGCGCTGGGGCTACCCCTATGTCATGGACGAGTTCCGCTTCCATATGACGCTGACCGGCCAGGTGCCGGCGGAACAGGCGCCCGTCATGCGCCGGGAGCTCGACCGCCGCTTCTCAGCCTTCACGAACGCGCCGCTTGCCATCGACGGCCTGGCCCTCTTCATCGAACCCGAACGGGGCGCGCCCTTCATCGTCCATCGCTGGCTTGCGCTTGCGCCTGCTTCCGAAAATAGAAAGATCGCATCATGACCGCCGAACTCGTGCTCACCAACGCCCGCATCGTGCTGGAGGACGGCACGATCCACGGCTCCGTCCAGATCCGCGACGGCAGGATCGCCGACATCTGCGAAGGCAGCGTCCGGACCGGCGAAGACTTCGAGGGCGACTACCTGATTCCCGGCTTGGTCGAACTGCATACCGACCATCTGGAACAGCACTATTCGCCGCGCCCTGGCGTGCGCTGGAACACCACGGCCGCGATCCAGGCCCACGACGCCCAGGTCGCGACATCCGGCATCACCACGGTCTTCGACTGCCTGCGCATGGGCGCCGACGAGGACGGGGGTTTCGAAAGGGGCGAGATGCGCGAGATGGCGGATGCCATTCAGGCCGCCGGCCGCGAGCGCCGCCTGCGCTCCGAGCATTTCATCCACCTGCGCTGCGAAGTCTCCGCCGACAACGTGATGGAGCATTTCGCCGATTTCGAGAACGACCCGCATGTCCGGCTCGTCTCGCTGATGGATCATGCTCCCGGCCAGCGTCAGTTCCAGACGATGGACCAATACACCCTTTATTATCAAAAGAAGCGCGGCCTCAGCGACGAGGCTTTCGCCGCCTTCGTGGCCAAGCGTCAGGGAGAATCGGCCCGCAACTCGACCCCGCACCGCATCGCGATCTCGCAGGTCTGCGCCGAGCGCGGCATCACCGTCGCAAGCCATGACGACGCCACGCTCAACCATGTGGACGAAGCGATCGGGAACGGCGTCAGGCTGGCGGAATTCCCGACCAGCTTCGATGCCGCCAAGGCCTCGCACGAAGCGGGCATGAGCGTGCTGATGGGGGCGCCGAACATCGTGCGCGGCAAGTCCCATTCCGGCAATATCGCCGCCCGCGATCTCGCAGAACGCGGCGTGCTCGACGTGCTTTCCTCGGACTACGTGCCGCTGAGCCTCTTGCACGCGCCCTTCGTGCTGGCCGACGAAGTGGAGAGCATCTCGCTGCCGAGGGCGCTCGCCATGGTCACCGCGACGCCGGCCCGCACCGTCGGCCTTAACGACCGCGGCCGGATCGAAACGGGCCTGCGCGCCGATCTCGTCCGCGTCCACCGCGTTCAGGGCGTCCCGGTCGCCCGTGCCGTCTGGCGCGAAGGCCGGCGGGTCGCCTGATGGATCCGGGACCGGCAGAGACGAAACCGGCCTCAGGTGGCTGCATGGTCGCCGTGGTCGGCCCGAGCGGCGCCGGCAAGGACACGCTGATGGCGCATGCCGCCCGGTTCTTCGAAGGCCGCGACGATGTCGTCTTCGTCCGCAGGATCATCACCCGCGACGCTGCAGCCGGCGGCGAAGACCATGACGGCGTATCGGAAGCGGAATTCCAAGCGCTTGAAAAGGCCGGGCGTTTCGCCGTGTCCTGGGGCGCCCACGGGCTGCATTACGGCATTCCTGCCGAGACGAAGGAAGCCGTCGCCGAAGGCCGGCTCGTCGTCGCCAACGGCTCCCGTTCCGCCCTGCCGCATTTCAAGGCAGCCTATCCGTGCCTCGTCGTGATCAACGTCACCGCCCGTCCGGACGTTCTCGCCACCCGGCTGGAGGCTCGCGGCCGGGAAACGCGCGAGGAAATCCTCCGCCGGCTCGAGCGGAGTTCGCTCACCGTCTCCGGCGATTATCGGGTGGTGACGATCGACAACAGCGGTTCGATCGAGGCAGCCGGCCAGGCGATGGTCGCGGCCCTCCGCAACTGCATCCCAACGGCAAGATAACCCCTGAGCCCAAAGGGATCGAGGGCAATCGCGCTCAGTGGGCCTCGTCCCAGTTGGCGGCCGCCCGCGCATCCACCTTCAGCGGCACCTTCATGGCGATCGCGGGCATCGCCGCCTGTTCCATGGTCGAGATGATCACCGGCAGCGTCCGCTCGATTTCGTCGTCCTCGACCTCGAAGATCAGTTCGTCATGCACCTGCAGCAGCATGCGGGCCGAAAGCCGCGCCTTTGCAAGCGCCGGTTCCATCTTCGCCATGGCACGGCGGATGATGTCCGCCGCCGAACCCTGGATGGGCGCGTTGATCGAGGCGCGCTCGTTGAAGGCGCGGACGGACGGATTGGAGGACTTGATCTCCGGATAATGCGCCCGGCGGCCGAAGATCGTCTCCACATAGCCGTTCTCGCGCGCAAAACTCTTGGTGCTTTCCATATAGTCGCGGATACCGGGGAAGCGCTCGAAATATTTCTTGATGTATTCGCCCGCTTCGGACCGTTCGATCGACAGCTGGTTGGCGAGACCGAAGGCCGAAATGCCGTAGATGATGCCGAAATTGATCGCCTTGGCGCGGCGGCGCACCTCGCTCGGCATGCCTTCCACCGGCACGCCGAACATTTCCGAAGCGGTCATCGCGTGAATGTCGATGCCGTCGGCAAAAGCCTGGCGGAGCTGCGGAATATCCGCCACATGGGCAAGCACGCGCAGCTCGATCTGGCTGTAGTCCGCCGAGACCAGCTTGTGCCCGGGCGTCGAGATGAAGGCCGTGCGGATCTTGCGGCCTTCCGCCGTGCGGACCGGGATGTTCTGCAGGTTCGGCTCGGAGGACGACAGACGGCCGGTGGTGGTCGATGCCAGCGAATAGCAGGTATGGACACGCTTCGTCTCGGGATGAACGTAGCCCGGCAGGGCGTCCGTATAGGTGGATTTCAGCTTGGTGAGCTGGCGCCAGTCGACGATCTTGCGCGCCAGCTCGTGGCCGGCGGCAGCGAGGTCTTCCAGAACGCTCGCCGAGGTGGACCACTGGCCGGTCTTGGTCTTGGCACCACCCGGCAGGCCCATCTTGCCGAACAGGATGTCGCCGAGCTGCTTCGGCGAACCGATGGTGAACTTCTCGCCCGCCAGTTGATAGATCTCGTCCTCGAAGGCGGCCGCCTTCTGCGCGAGCTCGCAGGAAAGCCGCGACAGGATCTGCCGGTCGATCGTGATGCCGCGCTCCTCCATCCGCGCCAGCACCGCGACCAGCGGCCGCTCCAGCCGCTCGTAGATGCGCGTGAGGCCCGCCGCAGCGAGCTGCGGCTTCAGGACCATCCAGAGGCGCAGCGTCACGTCAGCATCTTCCGCCGCATAGGCGGTCGCCTTGTCGATATCGACGAAGTCGAAGGTGACGCCCGCCTTGCCGCTGCCGGCGACATCCTTGAAAGTGATGGGCTTGTGGTTCAGCCAACGCTCCGAAAGAGCGTCCATGCCATGATTGGCCTTGCCGGCCTCCAGCACATAGGACATCAGCATCGTGTCGTCGTAGCTCTCGACGGCGATGCCGTGGCGCTTCATCAGGAGATAGTCGAACTTCAGGTTCTGGGCGACCTTCAGGACCGACGGGTCCTCCAACAGCGGCTTCAGTCGAGCTAGCGCCTCGCGCGTCGGAATCTGGTTTTCCGCCATCCCGCCGCCGAGCAGGTCGCCCACACCCGTCTTGTGCGTCAGCGGCACGTAGGCCGCGCGAACGTCGAGGCCCGAGGGATTGTCCATGTTATCCGCGATCGCCAGCGAGAAGCCGACCAGTTCCGCCTGCATGGGATCGAGCGAGGTGGTCTCCGTATCGAAGCCGACGAGACCCGTCTGCTGCGCCGCCCGGATCCAGTCGTCCAGCACTTCGACATCGCGGATGGTCACGTAGCAGCTCGGATCGAGCTTGGCGTTCGCAAAGGCCTCGATGCGCGTTCGGGCAAGTCCCGCGGGCGTAGCGGCCTCCGCGCCCTTCGCGACCGGCGCCTTGGGCAGGTTGGCGGGCGCCTCGGCAGCGGCCTCGCCGGTATCGACGGGCGCTGCAGCACCTGTATCGAGGTCCGGCCCGCGGGCGGCCTCGCCCCATTCGACCTTCACGACGGCAGGCTCGATCTCGTCGGCGTTGCAGTCGCAGGCAGCCGCCACACGGCGCGTCAGGGTCGTGAACTCCATAGCCTTCAAAAAGGCTATCAGCTTGGGGCCGTTCTGGATTTCGAGCACCAGCGCGTCGAGATCGAGATCGAGCGGCACGTCGGTGCGAAGCGACACGAGCCGGCGCGACAGGCGCGCGAGATCGGCATTGGCGACGATATTCTCCCGCCGCTTCACCTGCTTGATCTCCTCGGCACGGGCGAGCAGCTGGTCGAGATCGCCGAACTCTTCCAGAAGCTGAGCAGCCGTCTTCGGCCCTATGCCCGGAATGCCGGGTACGTTATCCACCGAATCGCCGACCATGGCCTGCAGGTCGATCATCTTTTCCGGCGGCACGCCCCATTTCTCGATGACATCGGGAATACCGATCTGCTTGTCCTTCATGCTGTCGTACATGTGGACGTTCTGCGTCACGAGCTGCATCAGGTCCTTGTCGGAAGAGACCACCGTCACGTCAGCGCCGGCCGCCTCGGCCTGTCTCGCATAGGTGGCGATGATGTCGTCGGCCTCGAAACCTTCCGTCTCGATGCAGGGCAGGTTGAAGGCGCGGGTCGCCTCGCGGATCAGGCCGAATTGCGGGATCAGCTCTTCCGGCGGGGCAGAGCGGTTGGCCTTGTAGGCGTCGTAGATGTCCTTGCGGAAAGTCTTGGCCGAATAATCGAAGATCACGGCGAAATGCGTGGGCGTCACCCCGACGGAGGTATCGCGCGCATCGGTCAGAAGCTTCCACAGCATGTTGCAGAAGCCGGAGACGGCCCCTACCGGCAGGCCATCGGATTTGCGGGTGAGCGGCGGCAGCGCATGGAAGGCGCGGAAGATGAAGCCGGAACCGTCGACAAGGAAAAGATGATCGCCTTTTTTCATGGGCCAAATCAATAGCGTGGGGCACTTGATCCGTCCATGAAAACTTCGCCTTCATGGCGTGTCGGACGTCTCACCGGAACGTTACCGATTTGTAATAAGCGCGTCCCTTGAAATGCCGCATTCGGCCCCACATTTCAGCAGTACCGGCGAATTGATCACGCCGCAGTCTGGTAGCTGGCCTGTCCCCCGCCGCGCCAGACCGGGCAAAGACCTATCCCCCTCTCCGGGTCTTTGCCCTTCCATCAGAACCGCCATGGCCGTCCCCCTCCCGGCCATGGCGGTTTTACTTTTTTCAGCGCAAAAAGGCTTGTCATCCCGAATGTCTTCGCACACGCTTGGCGAAAGCATGGCGTGCGATATATCTGCAAGACAATGCCCGCAAAGGCTCGTTCAGGGAGGGATGGAGACCAGCCATGGGATTCGACCGCTCGCATTCGGCCACCTACCTTGCCGGTCAGTTGGCCAAGGGTTTCGCGCGCTCTTTGCAGAGGCGGTCGTCGGCACTCGGATTTTCTCCCGGCCAATTCCCCGTACTCCTGGAACTCTGGCAGGAGGACGGGCTCACACAGAAACAACTCCTCGACAAGCTGGAGGTGGAGCAGGCCACCCTCGCCAACACGCTTTCACGCATGCAGCGCGACGGGCTCATCGAGCGCAGTCCTCATCCCAGCGACCGGCGCGCGCAGGTCATCACGCTCACTTCGCTCGGTCGCGCCCTTGAAGCCCAGGCCCTGGAAGCGGCGGCCGAAGCGGATGCCGCCCTGTTTGCCGGTTTCAAACGCTTCGAACGCGAACTGATGATCGAATACATGCGGATGATCGTCGAAAACGCCCGGAAGCTCTGATTACGTGCCGTTTTCTCATGGTTGTTTCCGGCGCCGAAAGGGCCATTCCGGTCACGGGCAGCATGCGCTGTTTCCGACGGACGGGCCGCAGCAGGCGGCCGTTCTTGCCGTCTCCTCAACCAGCCAGCGATCACGCGGCTTGCAGCTTGCCGGCCGCGCCGCAAGATGCACATGCACGGCGCCACCCTGCGGGACCGGAGCCGAGGCGCAATAGAGCTGCATCGGCCGCACGCCGTCGCTCACCTCGAACGTCAGTCTGGCGGTGCCGTCAAGCTCGACATGCTCGGATACCTTGCGGATGATCGCCGCGAACTTGCCGGCCGGCATATGGGTACGATCGCCTTCCTCGATATCCCAGAGCTGCACGAAGATCTCCGACCAGGCTTCGGGATTAGCGCCGCAATCGAGCGCCGAGAAATGCCCGGCCTTCACTTCGGTGACATGATAGCCGGGCTTTACCGGTTGCCCGTCGTAATGGAACACCAGCGGCAGGTCCCCGGCGCTTCCGAGCGCATCGAGAAGAAAACCCAGGCTGACGTCCTCCTTCACAAGCTGCTTGTCAATCGCGTTCATTTCCGCTACTCCTTATTTCAATATTTCAAGGATTGTTGAATTATGGATCAACGTCAAGCCCTGGCGTCCTTCGGTGCGCTCTCGCAGGAAACCCGCCTGCAGATCGTCCGCATGCTCGTCGTCGCCGGTCCTGCCGGCATGGCGGCCGGAGCGATCGCGGAGAAGCTGGAAGTCTCTCCCTCCAACGTGTCCTTCCACCTCAAGGAACTGGAACACGCGGGTCTGATCGCCCAGGAGCGGGAGTCCCGCTCGATCATCTACAGCGCCAACTACGATGCCCTCGGCGAGCTGGTGCGCTTCCTGATGGAGGACTGCTGCGCCGGACACCCGGAAATCTGCGCCCCAGCAGCAGCCGTCGCGGCCTGCTGCACCCCTCTGGTCAAGGAGAACCTGCAATGACAAATCGCGTCTACAATGTCCTGTTTCTCTGCACCGGCAATTCCGCCCGCTCGATCATCGCCGAAGCGATCCTCAACCGCGTCGGCGCCGGAAAGTTCAAGGCCTATTCCGCGGGTTCCCACCCGAAAGGCGAGGTGCATCCCTATACCATCGACCTCCTTAAAGGCCTGAACTACAGCACCGCGTTTGCCCGTTCCAAGGATTGGGACGAGTTCGCCGCGCCGGGCGCACCGGAAATGGATTTCGTCTTCACCGTCTGCGACAACGCCGCCCATGAGACCTGCCCGGCCTGGCCCGGCCAGCCGATGACGGCCCATTGGGGCGTGCCGGATCCGGCCGCCGCCGAAGGGGAAGAGCCCGAGCGGCGGTTCGCATTCGCGGAAACCTATCGCATGCTGAACAACCGTATTTCCATCTTCACCAGCCTGCCGATGGCAACGCTCGACAAGCTCGCGCTGCAGAAGCGTCTCGACGAAATCGGCCGCGAATTGCCGAAGGCAGGCTGACGGCGATGTTCGATCTTTCCCGCCGACTGACGGCGGAAGCCCTCGGCACTTCCATGCTGGTGGCGACCGTGGTCGGCTCCGGCATCATGGCCGACCGGCTGTCTTCGGACATGGCGATCTCGCTTCTCGGCAATACCATTCCGACCGGCGCGATCCTCATCGTCCTGATCACGCTCTTCGGCCCGGTATCCGGCGCGCATTTCAATCCCGTAGTCACGCTGGTGTTCGCCCTGAAACGGGAGATTGCCGCCCGCGCGGCATTTTCCTATGTCGCCGCACAGGTGGCGGGGGGCATTGCCGGCACGATCCTCGCCCACGCGATGTTCGATCTGCCGCTTCTGCAGGCTTCGGCGACCATCAGGACCGGACCCGGCCAGTGGCTGGCGGAGGCGGTCGCCACCTTCGGCCTGCTGCTCACGATCCTTCTTGGTCTGCGCTTCCGCTCCGAGGCGATCCCCGGGCTGGTCGGCCTTTATATCACCGCCGCCTACTGGTTCACCGCCTCGACATCCTTTGCCAATCCAGCCGTCGCCATTGCCCGCGCCTTGAGCGATACTTTTGCCGGAATCCGCCCCGCCGATCTGCCCGGCTTTATCCTGGCCCAGGCCGCCGGCGGGCTGGCGGCTCTGCTGTTCACCGGCTGGCTTCTGGCGGAGAAAACGCCGCTTGCCCGCCCGCTCGAAAACATGAAAGGCGCCGAATGACCATGGACGTCACCATCTATCACAACCCCGATTGCGGCACGTCTCGCAATACCCTCGCCATGATCCGCAATGCCGGGATCGAGCCGACCGTGATCGAATACCTCAAGACCCCGCCGACCCGCGACGGGCTCGTCAGGATGATCGCCGATGCAGGCCTCACCGTGCGCCAGGCGATCCGCCAGAAAGACACGCCTTACGCGGAATTGGGTCTGGACAATTCGGCCCTGACGGACGATCAATTGCTCGATGCAATGCTGAAGGACCCTATCCTGATCAACCGGCCGTTCGTGATCACGCCGCTCGGCACCCGCCTGGCGCGGCCCTCCGAAGTCGTGCTCGACATTCTCCCCGACACGCATAAAGGCCCGTTCGCCAAAGAGGACGGCGAGCAGGTTCTGGACGCGGAAGGCAGACGCCTTGTCTGAACGGGTGCCGGTCGCGGCCATTGCGGCGCTTGGCGTCACGCAGATCATCGGATACGGCACCCTCTATTACAGCTTCAGCATCCTCGCGCCGGACATGGCGACGCATTTCGCCTGGTCCAACGAATGGATTTTCGGCGCGCTTTCGGCAGCGCTTCTGATCGGCGGGTTGACCGCTCCCTGGCTTGGCGCGCTGTTCGACCGGATCGGCGCGGGCCGGGTCATGACCATCGGCTCCGCGGCGGCCGCAATCGCCCTGTTGGCCTGCGCCATGGCGCCCGGAAAAGCCTCCTTCGTGATCGCCCTGATCGCAATCGAGGTTGCAGCCAATCTGGTGCAATACGGCGCCGCCTTCGCCCTCCTCGTGCAGCTCCGGCCGCAGGTCGCGCAGCGCAGCATCACCTATCTGACCCTGATCGCCGGCTTCGCCTCGACTATCTTCTGGCCGATCACCGCGGCCCTCCATGCGCAGCTTTCCTGGCAGGACGTCTATCTGGTGTTTGCCGCGCTCAATCTCCTCGTCTGCCTGCCGTTGCATGCCTGGCTCTCCCGTGGGGCCAGGAAAAGCAGACAGACGTCTTCGACCCCGCCGAGCCCGGTCGCCGGGATGCTGAGCCCCGACCTCAGGCATGTCGGGTTCGCGCTGATGGTGACCGGATTTTCGCTACAGTCCCTGGTCAGCTCGGCCGTGCTCGTCCACATGGTGCCGCTGCTCTCGGGCCTCGGTCTCGGCGCCACCGCCGCCCTGGTCGGGACGCTGTTCGGCCCGTCGCAGGTTCTTAGCCGGCTTATCAATATGGTGTTCGGACGCAATCTGCCGTCGCTTTACCTCGCGATGATCGGCGCAGCCCTCATCCCCGGCGGCGTCGTGATCCTGCTTGTGGCCGCCCCCTCCATTCCGGGTGCCATGGCCTTCGCCGTGGTCTTCGGGATGGGCAACGGACTGCTCAGCATCGTCACCGGCACCCTGCCTCTGACTCTCTTTGGCAGCGACGGTTACGGAAAACTGCAGGGCAGGATGATGTCAGCCCGGCTGACCGCCTCGGCCGTAGCGCCCTTCGTGCTCGCCCTCTCCATGACCTGGATCGGCATCATGTGGTCCCTCGCGATCACGGTGGCGCTGGGTGCGATCGCCGTCCTCGCCTTCTGCCTCATCGGCAGCCTCATTTCGAACAGGCCGCGTCTCGGCTGACCGCTGTCCCGCGCTGCCGGAAGCATTTCCACCTGCTCTTCGTTCGACGGCAGCTCTCTTTGCCATTGTGCCGGAGCCCCCAGGCTTGCTAACAACGTTACGCAGCAGAACGACCGGCCGCTTCTTGCCTTCCGGCTCCAAGGGTCTCGCACTTCAAAGACAGGATTTCTTTCATGACCGATCTTTCCCCCGTCCTCGACCGCGCCGACCAGAACCTTCCCGCAAGCCTGGAGCGGCTGTTCGGCCTCGTCCGCATCAAGTCGATCTCCACCGACCCCGCCTTCAAGGCCGACTGCCGCAAGGCGGCCGAGTGGCTGGCGGCGGAACTCAAGGACCTCGGCTTCGAGGCCTCGGTGCGCGATACATCCGGCCATCCCATGGTCGTCGGCCATCATCCCGGGGCGAGCGCCGATGCGCCGCATGTCCTCTTCTACGGTCACTACGACGTGCAGCCGGTCGATCCGATCGAGCTCTGGGAAGACGATCCCTTCGATCCGAAGGTCAAGGATATCGGCGGCGGGCGCAAGATCGTCACCGGCCGCGGCTCCTCCGACGACAAGGGCCAGTTGCTCACCTTCGTCGAAGCCTGCCGGGCCTATAAGGACGTGCATGGCAAGCTGCCGGTGCGCGTCACCGTGCTGTTCGAAGGCGAGGAGGAGTCCGGCTCGCCCTCGCTGAAGCCTTTCCTGGAGGCCAATGCGGCGGAGCTGAAGGCCGACTGCGCGCTCGTCTGCGACACCGGCATGTGGGACACGGATACGCCGGCGATCACCGCCTCGCTGCGCGGCCTCGTCGGCGAGGAAATCATCGTCACTGCCGCCAATCGCGACCTGCATTCCGGCATGTATGGCGGTGCCGCCGCCAACCCGATCCAGATCCTTTCGAAAATCCTCGCAGGTCTCCACGACGAGACCGGCCGCGTGACGCTCGAAGGTTTCTATGACGGCGTGGAGGAGACGCCCTCCAACATCAAGGCGGCCTGGGAGGCGCTCACCGGCGGCCGCAACGACTTCCTCGGCGAAGTGGGCCTTTCCGAACTTGCCGGCGAAAAGGGACGCTCGCTGCTCGAACTCATCTGGGCGCGCCCGACCTGCGAGATCAACGGCATCAGCGGCGGCTATGCCGGCCAGGGCTTCAAGACCGTGATCGCATCGAAGGCGTCGGCCAAGGTTTCCTTCCGCCTTGTCGGCCATCAGGACCCGGAAAAGATCCGCGAGAGTTTCCGCGCCTATGTTCAGTCGAAAATCCCTGCCGACTGCTCGGTCGAGTTCCTGAAGCATGGCGGCTCGCCGGCGATCCAGCTCGCCTACGATTCCCCCGTGCTCACCAAAGCCAAGACCGCGCTTTCGGAAGAATGGTCGAAGCCGGCGCTCGTCGTCGGCGTCGGCGGCTCGATCCCGATCGTCGGGGATTTCCAGAAGATGCTCGGCATGGAATCCCTGCTCGTCGGCTTCGGCCTGAATGACGACCGGGTCCATTCGCCGAACGAGAAATACGACCTCAAGTCCTTCCACAAGGGCATCCGTTCCTGGGCGCGCATCATGGCGGCGCTCGCGGGCTGAAGCCTCAAGACCGAACGCAAAAAGGCCCCGCCGCTTTCGCGACAGGGCCTGAAAAACAAAAAGGCCGGGCACGCCCGACCTTTCCACCCCATTCATTGGTGCCAGTACATCCGTGGTCACTCGAAATGGGACAAGCGTTTTCGACGCGGCCGCTTTTCGATCTTCTGAGGATCAACGCGGCTCTAGCGATCATCGTCCTGCCGGCCGGTAAACATTCCGTTAACGCGGATATGGAAACTGCCTCAGAACGGCACGGTCGCCCGTATTTGCCGTTACGCGCATGGCCGCCGGGCTTCTTAGCCCAGCCATGCGGTGCGTCGGAAACGCCATTGACCGGTAAATGGTGACGATGGTCTTCGTTTACAAGGGGAAAACTTAAAATCATTCTAAAAAGCAGAAAGGCCGGACGAACCGGCCTTTCGAAAGATCGCGATGATCGCCTGCTGCGATCTCCGTCAGATCAGGCCGCCTGGAGACGGTCCGCGGAAACCTTGCCCGAGCGCTTGTCGCTGACGAGCTCGTAGGAGATCTTCTGACCGTCCTTGAGCTGGCCGAGACCGGCGCGCTCGACAGCGGAGATGTGAACGAAGACGTCCTGCGAACCGTCATCCGGCTGAATGAAGCCATAGCCCTTGGTTGCATTGAACCACTTTACAGTACCGGTCGCCATAACGATGCCTTTCCCTTGCAAATATGACCGACTGTTCCTCACGAAAGCCGCTTTGGAACGTTTGAGTTTCGTATTTGAAGAAAGATCGTCGCAAACGCCGGTAGGCGTGTCGTGCTGGCTATCAAACAAATATCGATGGGCAACCATCTAAGGCCTTACCGGCGAAAGGTCAAGATCGCCGAGAGCAGATGCGGCTTACCGGGGCGAAACCGGCAATGATTTCAAAGCCCCAGAACGCAGAAAGCCCGGCGCGGGAGGAGGTGCGCCGGGCTTCTGAAACTGACCAACAACCGGGAGGAGGAGGTGTCGTTGGTCCCATCGAAGGCGCTGGGAGGAGGAGTGCGCCTTCGATGATCTGAACATACAGGATTACAGCTTAAAAAACAGCCATGATTTCGCAGCGCAGCATTGCAAAAATCGCATAGCTCTCCTCCTCGCTTGCGATTCCTCCTTTCCCGGGTCATTTTCCTCCCATGAGTCTCGAATCCGTCCGCGCCTTCTTCGCCGCTCACGCTCCCGACATCCAGATCGTCGTCACCGAGGAAAGCTCGGCGACCGTGCCGCTTGCCGCTGCCGCCCATGGCGTGGCGCCCGAACAGATCGCCAAGACGATTTGCGTGCGCGCAGGCGAAATGACGGCGCTCGTCGTCATGTCCGGGACTATCCGCCTGGACAATCGGAAGTTCAGGGATCGTTTCGGCGCCAAGCCACGCATGCTGGGTGGCGACGAAGTCACGGCGCTCACCGGCCACCCGGTCGGCGGCGTCTGTCCGTTCGGACTTCCCTCCCCGATCCCGGTCTATTGCGACGTTTCGCTGAAGAAATTTCCGGAAGTGGTGCCGGCGGCCGGCGCCATCAATGCCGCCGTCCGCATCGGTCCGGCGCGCATGGCGGAACTGGCCGGAGCGGCCTGGGTCGATGTCGGCCAGGATTCCGCGCCGGCCGGCGATACCGCCGCCTAGAAACGATCGCTCAGATAGCGGCGATACCAGGCCTGCTTGCTTTCCGCCGAAGCGGTTGCGACGACATAGCCGATCGCGAACCCGATCGCCCCGATCAGCGCGAACAGGGTCGTCGTGGCGGCCGGATGTTCGCGGATCGTGCCGGCGACGGAAGAGGCCTCATGCTGGACATAGTTCGCAGCGCTGCTGGCACGCTCGGCGACCTTATCATATGCGGCCCCCGTCTTTTGCGCGAGCTGCTCGCGAAGGGATGCGATCTCGGAGCGTAGGGTCACGATCTCGTTGTTGAAGTTCTCGCTGGATTCGGCGTCGAAAGACGGCGTGTCCGACTTCACGGGTGTCTTCAGGTTCCTGACGGGTTCTGCCATACCGGCCTCCTTCTGGTTGATCGTATCGAGAGATCGGTCAACTTTCGAAGGCGGGATAGGTTCCTCTCCGAGACGTAACCCTTACCGGCTTTTGGCCAGGGCTTCGGCCAGCGCGGCAAGTTTTTCCTTGTCGTCCGAGCCTTTCTGGAGGGAGTTCACAAGGATCAGCGCGAGCGCCTCGGCATCGGGGCTGTCCTTGTCGATCCGGTGTTCTGCGCAGGCCTGGTCAAAAACTTGCTGCAGCAGGCTGAGCTGCTCCGGATTGACGGGTTTGCGGATCATTTGTGTAGGCATGAAACCTCCCGACCGTATTGCGTCTGATCGGCAGACCTGTTGGCAACGAGCCGGAGACCTCGTCAACGGCTTCTATTGCGACAGTCTTGCGCCGGCCTCGCCGGAACCTGAGCCAAGGGCCTCCCGGCCGCAAGTCCCTAGTTTGAGCCTTCCCTAATAGATTGGCAACAGGAGGAATGCAATATTAAGCGGGCGCCGGATGATACCCATCCCGCGCCCGCGAATCCGCATGGAGACAGCCGATTATCGAATCACGCCATTCCGGCCGGATCGCCGGTCGGCAGAAGGGCGGGGTTGAGGGTCGGGTCCTGCGGGTTCTTGCTGTCACCCGGGTCCTGTGCCGGGGTCAGCGGCGGCTTTTCCTGGACGCGATCCGGAATGCCGCCTTCGGGCTGGGGACCGCGGGGCGTCTCGGAACCCGGATTGCGGATAGGATCTCGATTGGGCATCGTTTTCTCCCTGTCTGTTCAAGGAGTCGAACGAGTGAAGCCGGTGTCGGTTCCGCAATCGGACGCCTGATGTGGTGGACTGGCGGCCTGATATGGTGGACTGGCGGCAGGGCGCTAGTGATACCAGCGGCGGTCGCGCGAGGCGGAAGACACACCCAGCATATAGCCCACCACAAAGCTCAGGAGCCCGACGGCGGCGATCGCCGAGCCGGTGGCAGCCGGGTGATCGACCGCATGGGCGGCGACCGAGCCGGCTTCGTCCCTGACGCGATGAACTGCGGTTTTCGCTTTGGCGGCGACGCCTTTTTCCTGCGCCACGTCGCCGGTGAACCCGGCATCGAGAGCTTTTCTGGCCATGGCTATCTCCTTTGCTTGAGATAACCCCAGGCGGAGCGCGAGGTTCCGCAACCCGGGCAGGTTGGAACGAAAACCCGCGCCGGCGGGGACCGGCGCGGGCGAAACGATCATTCCGTGGCTTCCGTCTGTCCTTCGGCCTGCTGGCGCTTCAGGACGGCAGCCTGTTCGCGGGGCTGATCCGGCGCCGGAGTGGCGATGCTGGCCGTGGTGGCTTCCTTATCCACCTTGGCGGAAGCCGTGACGTGGCCGGCGCATTCCGCAAGGGCTGCGGACGACGTGAGACCAAGTACGGCGGCGATTACGAGAAATGTCTTCATGTCATTCTCCTTCGCTTCGGTTGCAGGAGAAAGGTAACCCGCAACGTCATGAACCCGAAATCACGAATTTGCGTTTTCGGATGCCATCATGCTGCCGGTTTTCTTCGCCCGGTGCGGCTACATCAGCTTCGAAAGGGTTTCGCGGTTTACGAATATATCGGTCTTCCCGGCTTCATAGGCGGGGTGACTGAATTCGAACGTTTCCTTTTCGGGCATTTCAAGCGCCTGCTTGATGCTGACCAACCCGACCGGAATACGGCGGTCCCCATTGCGGACCACCGCCTCGACGATCTTGATCATTTCCTCCCTCCTCCAAGGTGGAATCCGACACAACATGGATCTTCCTCCATAGTTCCATGCCAATCGGATTTTCCAAAGAAAAGGGAAGCAGCCTATCGGAACGTTTGTCAATATATCCGCATGCATTCGCTTTGCAGGCGACAGTCAAGTCTTTCGGCAAAACCTCAATGAAGATCCAGCGGAAGTTGAATGCCCTTCGGGACATTCGGGCGGCGCTGGTTGGCGATCTGGATCTTCTGGAACGTCTCGCGCCGGCGCTTTGCTTCCGCCTCGCGGATGGCCCGGGAGGCCGCCACGGCGGTCATGGCACGTTCAATCACCTGTTCTGCTCTGGTCATCGATACCTCCATATGTTCACTTTTTGTTCTCATAAAAAATCACCGAAGTCAAGTCATTCCGGAATACGGCCGTCGCCAGAACTTGCTTTTACCCCTCCTTAAATCGCCGCATTTAGAGTCCAGCGAAAGCTTGGGCGATCAGACAATCGAGTAACAGCCTGTTTTGACAGGCGAGATACGGGGGTACGCCGGCTCATCATGGCAGCCAGAGGCAGATCAGACAGGCGCGTGGAACCGTCCTTCGAGGGTTCACGGGCGAGTGACGATTTCCGTCTCGACGCGGACGAACGCATCGTGGGCACGGGAAGAACTGCCAAACGCCCATCGAAAGCCGCAAGGGAAGACGACCGCGCCGAACGCCAGGAATGGTCCGAACGTTCTCGCCCCTCCCGCAGGACGGCGTCTCGGCGCCAGGGAGGCGGAGGTGGCTTCTTCGGTCCGCTGCGTACCCTCGTGTACTGGTGCGTGGTGCTCGCCATCTGGGGCGGCATCGGCGGCGGCGGCCTCGTTCTCTATTACGGCGCGCAGATGCCGGCCGCCAGCACCTGGGCCGTTCCCGACCGTCCGCCGAACATGAAGATCACCGCGATCGACGGCTCCGTCATCGCCAATCGCGGCTCGACCGGCGGCGAAGCGCTGGCGCTCGAGGAGATGTCGCCCTACCTGCCTCAGGCGGTGATCGCCATCGAGGACCGGCGCTTCTATTCGCATTTCGGCGTCGACCCCTTCGGACTGGCGCGCGCCGTGATCAACAACCTGACCGGGCAGCCGCTCCAGGGCGGCTCGACGATTACCCAGCAGCTCGCCAAGAACCTGTTCCTGTCGCCGGAGCGCACCTTCGAGCGCAAGATCCAGGAAGTGCTGCTCTCCTTCTGGCTGGAGACGAAATTCACCAAGGACCAGATTCTGGCCATGTATCTGAACCGGGTCTTCTTCGGTTCGAATGCCTACGGCGTGGAAGCGGCCTCGCGGCGCTATTTCAACAAGTCGGCGCGCGACGTGAACCTCGGCGAGGCGGCGACGCTGGCCGGCCTTCTGAAGGCGCCTTCCCGCCTGTCGCCGGCACGCGATCCCAAAGCCGCCGAAGCCCGTGCGCAGGTGGTGCTCGGCGCCATGCAGGAGGAAGGCTACATCACCGAAAGCGACCTCAAGACCGCCATGTCGCAAACCCCGGCCCAAGCGAAAAGCTACTGGTCCGGCGCGCAGCACTATGCGGCGGACATGGTGGTGGACGAGGTCAAAAGCCTGATCGGCGAGCCCAAAGTCGATGTGATCGTGGAGACGACGATCGACCTGCGTCTCGAAGCAGCCGCCGAAAAGGCGCTGAACGACGTGCTGAAGAAGGAAGGCGGCAAGCTCAACGCCTCGCAGGCGGCCCTGGTTTCCGTCGACGCCACGGGCGCGATCCGTGCCGTCGTCGGCGGCCGCGACTATGCCGAAAGCCAGTTCAACCGCGCGGCACGGGCGAAGCGCCAGCCGGGCTCGGCCTTCAAGCCCTTCGTCTATGCCGCGGCGCTGGAAGCCGGCGACCGGCCGGATTCCGTCCGCAACGACGCGCCCGTCAGGATCGGCAACTGGTCGCCGGAGAACTACGATCAGAAGTACCGGGGGCCGGTGACGCTCGCTTCCGCCTTCGCGCAGTCGCTGAACACCATTGCCGCCCAACTCGTCATGGAGGTGGGGCCGGAAAACGTGGTCAGCCTCGCCCACCGGCTCGGCATCGAGTCGGACATCCAGGCGAACGCCTCGATCGCGCTCGGCACGTCGGAAGTCTCGCTGGTCGAGCTCACCTCGGCCTACGCGTCCTTCATGAACGGCGGCTACAAGGCGACGCCGCATATCGTCAAGCGCATCACCGACACGGACGGCAAGGCGCTCTACGAGGCAGACTACACCAACCCGCCGCGCGTCCTCAGCGAGCCGGTCGCCGCGACGATGAACGGCATGATGAACCGCGTGATCGACGAGGGCACCGGGAGGGCCGCGAGGATCGACGGCTGGCAGGCGGCCGGCAAGTCGGGCACCACGCAGTCCTTCCGCGACGCGCTCTTCGTCGGATACACCAGCATCATGACGACCGGCATCTGGTTCGGCAACGACGACGGCGCCTATATGAAAAAGGTGACGGGCGGCGGGCTGCCGGCCAGAGCCTGGAAGGAATACATGACCGCCGCCATGAAAGGCTATACGCCGACGCCGCTCTTCGGCACCGGCCGCGCGCTCGAACTGCCGCCGCCCGCAGCCCAGCCCGACGCCGCGCCGACGACGATCGGCGACATCATCTCGGGCATCCTGCCCCGCGCCGCCCGCCGTGCCGAAGAGGAACTCCCCCCGGACTATCCGCCGCCGCCCCGGCCACCCGATCAGGATTCCGCCTCGGTCGGGCGATATCCCTATGGCGATATCGTGCCGCCTGCAGACGTGCCGGCCCGGGACTATCGCGAATATCGCGGCCCCTACGATTCACGCGCTCCCGTGCCGCCTGCGGACGTCGGCGGAGGCCCGATCCCGCCCGGCGAAGTGGGCGGAACCGGCTCCACCCGCCAGCCGCGGCAGACGACGCTTTTCGACATCCTCATGGGCCAGTAAACCAGTTCCGCAACACGAGTCGGCAAAGTCTTCTTTTTGCTGAGATACGGGCGATTTCTCGCCTTGCAGTCGGAAAAACCCGTCCTTATATACGCGGCATGACCGCAGCCGATGCTGCGAAACCATCCCAGTCGAGGAACTGTCAGCGGAATGCCTCTCGGGGTTCCGACAGTTCGCTTAAAGGAGAGAGAAGAAATGGCAAAAGTAATTGGCATCGACCTCGGCACCACCAATTCCTGCGTCGCCATCATGGACGGCAAGGACGCAAAGGTGATCGAGAACGCCGAAGGCGCGCGTACCACGCCCTCCATGGTCGCATTCACGGAAGATGGCGAGCGCCTCGTCGGCCAGCCGGCCAAGCGCCAGGCGGTCACCAACCCCACCAATACGCTGTTCGCCGTCAAGCGCCTCATCGGCCGCCGTTATGAAGACCCGACCGTCGAAAAGGACAAGGGTCTGGTCCCCTACGAGATCACCAGGGGCGACAATGGCGATGCCTGGGTAAAGGCCCACGGCAAGTCCTATTCCCCCTCGCAGATTTCCGCGATGGTCCTTCAGAAGATGAAGGAAACCGCCGAATCCTATCTCGGTGAGAAGGTCGAGAAGGCCGTCATCACCGTTCCGGCCTACTTCAACGACGCCCAGCGCCAGGCCACCAAGGATGCCGGCAAGATCGCCGGTCTCGACGTTCTGCGCATCATCAACGAGCCGACGGCCGCCGCTCTCGCCTACGGCCTCGACAAGAAGGAAGGCAAGACGATCGCCGTCTACGACCTTGGCGGCGGCACCTTCGATATCTCCGTTCTCGAAATCGGCGACGGCGTCTTCGAGGTGAAGTCCACCAACGGCGACACCTTCCTCGGCGGTGAAGACTTCGACATGCGTCTCGTCGAATATCTCGCGGCCGAGTTCAAGAAGGACAACGGCATCGACCTGAAGAACGACAAGCTTGCCCTGCAGCGCCTCAAGGAAGCTGCCGAAAAGGCCAAGATCGAGCTCTCGTCCTCGCAGCAGACCGAAATCAACCTGCCGTTCATCACGGCCGACGCTTCCGGTCCGAAGCACCTGACGCTGAAGCTGACCCGCGCCAAGTTCGAAAGCCTGGTCGACGACCTCGTCCAGCGCACCGTCGCTCCGTGCAAGGCAGCCCTCAAGGATGCGGGCGTCACCGCTGCCGAGATCGATGAAGTCGTACTCGTCGGCGGCATGAGCCGCATGCCGAAGGTGCAGGAAACCGTCAAGCAGCTCTTCGGCAAGGAGCCGCACAAGGGCGTCAACCCGGATGAAGTGGTCGCCATGGGCGCCGCGATCCAGGGCGGCGTTCTGCAGGGCGACGTCAAGGACGTGCTGCTGCTCGACGTGACCCCGCTGTCTCTCGGAATTGAAACGCTTGGAGGCGTCTTCACCCGCCTGATCGACCGAAACACGACGATCCCGACCAAGAAGTCCCAGGTCTTCTCGACCGCCGAGGACAACCAGCAGGCCGTGACGATCCGCGTTTCGCAGGGCGAGCGTGAAATGGCGGCCGACAACAAGCTGCTCGGCCAGTTCGACCTCGTCGGTCTGCCGCCGGCACCGCGCGGCATGCCGCAGATCGAAGTCACCTTCGACATCGACGCAAACGGCATCGTGCAGGTTTCTGCCAAGGACAAGGGCACCGGCAAGGAACAGCAGATCCGCATCCAGGCCTCCGGCGGTCTTTCCGACGCCGAGATCGAGAAGATGGTCAAGGACGCCGAGGCCAATGCCGAAGCCGACAAGAAGCGCCGTGCGGGCGTCGAAGCCAAGAACCAGGCCGAGAGCCTCGTTCATTCGACCGAGAAGTCGCTGAAGGAATATGGCGACAAGGTCTCCGAGACCGACCGCAAGGCGATCGAGGATGCGATCGCTTCGCTGAAGACGGCAGTCGAAGCCTCCGAACCGGATGCCGACGACATCCAGGCGAAGACGCAGACCCTCATGGAAGTCTCCATGAAGCTCGGCCAGGCCATCTACGAGGCCCAGCAGGCGGAAGGCGCTTCCTCCGAAGGCGGCAGCAAGGACGACGATATCGTCGACGCCGACTACGAGGAAGTGAAGGACGACAAGAAGTCCGCCTGATAGCCGGTTGCCTGATGGCGAGACCTCGACCATAGTTGACCCAAGTATCCGGCTGCCATCGTGCAGCCGGAGCCCTTTCCGGAGCCGGTTACCTCCATGGCAAAAGCAGATTTTTACGAAACCCTGGGTGTCGGCAGATCGGCTGACGAGAAGGAGCTGAAAAGCGCCTTTCGCAAGCTCGCCATGAAATATCACCCGGACAAGAATCCGGACGATACGGAAGCCGAAAAGAAGTTCAAGGAGATCAACGAGGCCTACGAGACCTTGAAGGATCCCCAGAAGCGCGCGGCCTACGACCGCTTCGGCCATGCCGCCTTCGAACAGGGCGGAATGGGCGGCGGCGGATTTGGCTCCGGCGGCTTCTCGTCGGCCGGCGGCTTCTCCGACATTTTCGAAGACATCTTCGGCGAAATGATGGGCGGCGGGCGCGCCCGACGCTCGGCCGGCGGACGCGAGCGCGGCGCCGACCTTCGCTACAACATGGAAATCACGCTGGAAGAAGCCTTCACCGGCAAGACGGCGCAGATCAGGGTTCCGACTTCGATCACCTGCGACGTCTGTTCGGGCTCGGGCGCCAAGCCCGGCACGCAGCCGAAGACCTGCGCCACCTGCCAGGGCTCGGGCCGGGTGCGCGCCAGCCAGGGCTTCTTCTCGGTCGAACGCACCTGCCCGACCTGCCACGGCCGTGGCCAGACGATCACCGATCCCTGCGTCAAGTGCCACGGACAGGGCCGCGTCACGGAAGAGCGTTCGCTGTCGGTCAACATCCCGGCCGGCATCGAGGACGGCACCCGCATCCGCCTGCAGGGCGAAGGCGAGGCCGGCGCGCGCGGCGGACCTGCGGGCGACCTCTACATCTTCCTGTCGGTGAAGCCGCATCAGTTCTTTCAGCGCGACGGCGCCGATCTTTACTGTGCCGTGCCCATTTCCATGACGACGGCGGCGCTCGGCGGCACGTTCGACGTGGCGACGCTGGACGGAACGAAATCCCGCGTCACCGTGCCGGAAGGCACGCAGGCGGGCAAGCAGTTCCGCCTCAAGGGCAAGGGGATGCCGGTGCTTCGCTCCAGCCAGACGGGCGATCTCTATATCCAGATCCAGATCGAGACGCCGCAGAAGCTCACCAAGCGGCAGCGCGAACTCTTGCAGGAATTCGAATCCCTCTCGTCAAAGGAAAACAATCCGGAATCCACCGGCTTCTTTGCCCGGATGAAGGAATTCTTCGACGGCTGATCCCCGTCATCGTTCAAGCGGAAGGCCGGAGCCCCGGGTTTCGGCCTTTTTCGTTTGGAAAATCGTTCAATAATGCGGCGGCTTGGTAATCGGCGGCGCTTCCAGCGATGCCTCCTCCAGCGTCAGGAACCGCTCCGTCAGCCGGTCGAGCTTGGCGCGCATCTGCTCGATGACCTTCCACTGCTCCGCGAGCTGATCCGACAGTTCCTCGATCACCTTGACCTGATGGGCGGCAAGCTCTTCGAGCTTCACCAGCCTTTCCTCGTCACCCACGTTCGGTCTCCTCTTTTTCCGTCTTCGCCGCCTTCCGGGCGCGCACCGCATCGGGCATGCCGTCATGGTCCCCCAGCGGCCGCGCCGGCGCATCGTCCCACCAGTCGGGCCGGACCGGCTTTAGCTCGATATTCTTGGGATAGAAGAGACGGTTGGCACGGGTGGAAGCCTCGCCGACAACAAGCAGCCGCACCTCCGTGTCCGTGTTGTTGATGAAGGTATGGGCAATTCCCGTGCCGGCCGGAAAACCGACCGAATCGCCCGGTTTCAGGCGATGGATCTCGCCGTCCAGCCATACATCCGGCGTGCCTTCGATCACATAGACGAATTCCTCTTCCAGCTTCTCCGCATGCGGGAAGGAGGAACGGCGGCCCGGCGGCAGGCGGTGGTGATGGATGCCGAGCCGCGTCAGGCCGAAATGCCGCGCGAGCGCCGCGCCGAAGCCCATCAGTTCGTCATCGCCCCGGTAATGTCTCTCCACGGGCCTTTCGACTTCGGCCCAATGGGCGATGCAGGAAGGTCGGTCCTCGTCGGTCATGGCGCAGTCTCCTTTCGGAAATTGCGCGACATTAACCGACCGGAACCGACCGGTCCATGTCCGATCTCGCGGGGACGGAATTGCGGTGCGCTCCAACGGAAACAAGCAATTAGCCCCTGCCGGCATCCCGCCCTCCAAACCTGTGCCTACAATTCTCCTGTTTCCGTCGTCGGAGTGTTTCGCGAAGGAGACCGCGAACGAAGCCATGCAGCGAGACGAGATGATCACCTGTAGGGGCCGGAAGCCCGGGAGAACGCCGAAGGTCACGCGAATGCGGAGCCGCTTATACAAATTCAATGAGGTTCCGCATTCGTGTGGGCTCTCCGACCAGCCAAAATCCGGGTGATGACCTCACCGCGGAGGCGAACGTATATCTGCCCCTCATCCGGCTGCTGCCACCCTCTCCCTGTCTCACCTCTCCCCGCGAGCGGGTGAGGGGTGAGGGGCAGCCAGCACATAAACACGAAAGCTTGCCTTCCGGCCTCCGAAACCTTAGCTCCTGTTCAACGACACTTGAAGATTCCCGATGGCGCAGAAGACCTCCCTTTCCCGGCTCAAGCTCACCGATTTCCGCAACTACGCGGAAGCGGCGCTGGCGCTCGACGGGCGGCATGTGGTGCTGACGGGCGAGAACGGCGCCGGCAAGACCAATCTTCTCGAAGCCGTCTCCTTCCTCTCTCCCGGGCGGGGCCTCCGCCGCGCGGTCCTCACCGACGTCACGCGCGTCGGCGCCGCGGGCGGCTTTTCGATCTTCGCCGATATTGACGGGATGGAGGGCGAGGTCTCGATCGGCACCGGCATCGAGCCCGGCGACGGGGAGAACGTCACCCGTAAGCTGCGGATCAACGGCACGACGGCGAAATCCACCGAAGAGCTCTCCGATCACCTGAGCGTGCTGTGGCTGACGCCCGCCATGGACGGGCTCTTCACCGGTCCCTCTTCCGACCGGCGGCGTTTCCTCGACCGTCTCGTCCTCTCTCTCGATCCCGCGCACGGACGCCGGGCGAGCGATTTCGAGCGCGCCATGCGCAGCCGCAACAAGCTGCTTTCCGACGGCCGCTTCGATCCCGCCTGGCTCACCGCCATCGAGGCGCAGATGGCAGGCCTCGGCATCGCCATGGCGGCCGCGCGGCAGGAAATGCTCGGGCTCCTCCGGACGCTCTCGGCCGGTTCCGGGGAGACGCCTTTCCCGACACCCGTGCTCGCGCTCCAGGGCTTCATGGACGGACTGATGGACCGGCCCGCCGCCGACCTGGAGGAGGACTATCTGGAAATGCTGCGCAATGGCCGCAATCGCGATGCCGCGGCCGGCCGCACGCTGGACGGGCCGCACCGCTCCGATCTCCTGGTGCGCCACCGCGAAAAAAACATGGAGGCCGCGCGCTGTTCGACCGGCGAGCAGAAGGCGCTCCTGATCGGCCTCGTGCTCGCCCATGCCCGCCTCACCGCAGACATGACCGGCCATGCGCCGATCCTGCTTTTGGACGAGATCGCCGCCCATCTCGACGAGGGCCGGCGGGCGGCGCTTTTCGATCTCGTCCACGGCCTCGGCGGCCAGTCCTTCATGACCGGCACCGACAGGAGCATGTTTTCCGCGCTCGCCGACCGGGCGCAGTTCTTCACCGTCGCGCATGGAAATATCGAGGGCGGTATCGACGGCTGAAAGTCTCCTTACCCGCCCCTGCTCCCGGTGCTAAGATGAGAGCCATGGAAAACCGGACCCCACAGAACCTGACCCAGGACGAGATCGAACGCTACCGCCGCCATATCCTCCTGCCTGAAATCGGCGGCGCGGGGCAGCAGAAGATGAAGAACGCCCACGTGCTGGTGATCGGCGCCGGCGGGCTCGGTGCGCCGATCCTCGAATATCTGGCGGCCGCCGGCGTCGGCACGATCGGCATCGTCGACGACGACCGCGTCTCTCTCTCAAACCTGCAGCGGCAGGTCATCCACGACACCGGCACGATCGGCGAAATGAAGACGAAAAGCGCCCGCGAAAAGATCGCGCGTCTCAATCCGCATGTGCGCGTCGCGGATTTCGAGGAGCGCTTTTCGCTCACATGGGCGCAGCGGCATCTTCCCCTCTTCGATCTTCTCATCGACGGCTCCGACAATTTCGACACTCGCTATGCCGCAGCCGATGCGGCGGAGCTGGCGAAAATCCCGCTGGTGACCGGGGCGGTCGGCCGTTTCGACGGTTCCCTGACCGTGCTGAAACCCCATGAGACCGGTCCGGACGGCGTTCCCAATCCGGCCTATCGCGACCTCTTCCCGGAAAAGCCGCCGGAAGGGTTGATCCCGTCCTGTGCGGAGGCCGGCATCGTCGGCGCGCTTACCGGCGTCGTCGGCACGCTGATGGCCATGGAAGCGATCAAGCTCATCACCGGCATCGGCGAGCCGCTGGTGGGCCGGCTGATGCTCTACGATTCGCTTGCCGCCCGCTTCGACACCATCAAATACAAGCGCCGCACCGCGAGAGCCGCCGCCGAATGATCGAGATCATTCGAATAAGCGAGGATTTCGGCCGCTGGGACGAGCTGCTCGCCCTCATCCTCTCCTCCTTCGCCTATATGGACGGCGTCATCGACCCGCCCTCCTCGGCCCATCGGCTGACGCCCGCTTCGCTGGCGCAGAAGGCCCATGACGAAATCGCCTTCGCGGCGAACAAGGACGGACGGCTTGTCGGCTGCATCTTCCTGAAACCCGAACCCGGCTCTCTCTACCTCGGCAAGCTTGCCATTGCGCCCGCCCATCAGGGCAAGGGCATCGGCCGCCGCTTGCTGGCTGTGGCAGAAGACGCCGCAAAGGAGAATGGCCTGCCGGCGCTCCGGCTCGAAACCCGCATCGAGCTTGCCGGCAACCATGCGACCTTCGCAAGATGGGGTTTTACGAAGACGGCCGAAAACTCCCATCCGGGCTTTACCCGCGTCACCTCGATCGAGATGCAGAAGCGGATAACCTGATGTCAGTTGCGGCCGGGCAGCACCCGGTTCGGCGGGCGGTGGCCGTCGAAGAAGGTGCGGATGTTGATGATCACCTTGTCGCCCATGTCGATCCGGCCCTCGATCGTCGCCGAGCCCATGTGCGGCAGAAGCACGACCCGGCCCTGGTTGGCGAGCTTGACGAGCTTCGGGTTCACCGCCGGCTCGTTCTCATAGACGTCGAGGCCGGCCCCCGCGATCCTGTTGTCGCAGAGAAGCTGGATCATCGCCGCCTCGTCGATGACGTCGCCGCGGGCGGTGTTGACGATGATCGAGCTCGGCTGCATCAGCGCCAGCCGGCGGGCCGAAAGCAGGTGGAAGGTCGCCGGCGTCGAGGGGCAGTTGACCGAAACGATATCGACGCGGGCGAGCATCTGGTCGAGGCTGTCCCAATAGGTCGCTTCCAGCTCCTCTTCCGTCGCCGGGTTCACGCGCTTGCGGTTGTGGTAGTGGATCGAGAGGCCGAAGGCCTTGGCGCGGCGGGCGACGGCGGTGCCGATGCGGCCCATGCCGACGATGCCGATGCGCTTGCCCCAGATCCGGCGCCCCAGCATCCAGGTCGGGCTCCAGCCCGCCCAGTCGCCCGGGTTGTCGGTCAGGATGCGCGAACCTTCCGCCAGCCGCCGGTTGACCGCGAGGATCAGCGCCATGGTCATGTCGGCGGTGTCTTCGGTCAGCACGTTCGGGGTATTGGTGACCGTGATGCCCTTTTTCGCGGCAGCATCCACGTCGATATGGTCGAAGCCGTTGGAGAAGCTGGCGATCAGCTTCAATTGCGGCCCGGCTTCCGCGATCAGCGCCGCGTCGATCTTGTCCGTCACCGTCGGCACCAGCACGTCGGCGGTCCGCATCGCCGCCGCCAGTTCGTCCCGCGAGCGCGGCGCGTCGTCGATATTGAGCTCGGCGTCGAACAGCTCGCGCATGCGGGTTTCCACCGCATCGGGCAGCTTGCGGGTGATATAGACCTTGGGTCTTTTCTTTGCCGTCATGAGGTTCTCTATCCGGCGCCTTTTAGGAGGTCCTTAACCAAGTCGCGCGATATTCGGTTCATCCAGGGCGTTTTCTACCAGACCCGTCAGCGAAGACAAACAAAACCTCGCGAGGTTTCGGAAAGCCCGAGACAGCCCAGCCGGACCCAAACCCATGCGTCGCCTCATTCTTCGTTCCTTTGTCGCTTTTTCCTTCGGTCTCATCGCCTCTCTGTCCGCTTCGGCGCCCGTTCATGCCCAGGGCGCGAAAGGGCCGAGCGGCCTGCCGCTGCCGCGCTTCGTCAGCCTCAAGTCGAAGAAGGTCAACATCCGCATCGGTCCGAGCACCGATTATGCGGTCTCCTGGATGTATATGAAATCCGGAACCCCGATGGAGATCATCCAGGAATACGAGAACTGGCGGCGCGTTCGCGATGCGGACGGCACCGAAGGCTGGGTGAACCAGGCGCTGCTTTCGGGCGAACGCACGGCGGTTGCCGCGCCGTGGATGCGCGGCAAGGGCAAGGACATCTACGTCAACATGCGCCGCGATCCGCAAAACAGCGCCCCCGTCGTCGCCAAGCTGGAGCCGGGCGTCGTCTTCAAGATCGACGAATGCAACGGCGACTGGTGCCGTGCGGAAGCGAGCGGCGCTGAGGGCTGGGTTGCGCAAGCCGAGGTCTGGGGCGCCTATCCGGGCGAAGCCTTCAAATAAGGCCTTCGCGCTTCGCAGCCTCCTTCAGCGATGCCATCGGGCGCGGACCGATCTGCTGAATGACGATCGCCGCGGCCAGGCAGCCGAGTTTGCCGCAATCCTCAAGCGAACGGCCCTGCGTATAGCCGAACAGGAAACCTGCGGCGAAAAGATCGCCCGCCCCGGTCGTGTCGACCAGTTCCTCGATCGGATAGGCAGGCACCCGAACCCGTTCCTCGCCGCGAATGATGATCGCGCCCTCCTCGCTCATCGTGACGGCCGCTAGCCTGCAATCCTGGCCGATCTTCCTCAGCGCCAGCTCGAAATCGTCGGTCTCGTAAAGCGAGAGCGCCTCGTGCCGGTTGGCGAACACGATATCGACCGTGCCGGAGCGCATCAGGTCGAGGAATTCGGCACGGTAGCGGTCGACGCAGAAGGGATCGGAGAGCGTCATGGACACTTCGCGGCCATGGGCGTGGGCGATGCGGGCGGATTCACGGATCGCCTCCTTGGCGCGCGGCGGGTCCCAGAGATAGCCTTCGAAATAGGTGACCTTGGCTTCCGCGACGACATCCTCCTCGACATGTTCCGGACCGAGATCGACACAGGCGCCGAGATAGGTGTTCATCGAACGCTCGCCGTCCGGCGTCACGAAGATCATCGAACGGGCGGTCGGCGGGTTGGTGCCTTCCGGCCGCGTCTGATAATGCACGCCCTGGGCACGGATATCATGCTGGAAAATCTCACCGAGCTGGTCTTCCGCGACCTTGCCGAAATAGGCCGCCTTGCCGCCGAAACCGGCAATGCCGGCCGCCGTGTTGCCGGCCGAACCACCCGAGGCTTCCACGGCCGGGCCCATCTTGGAATAAAGGAGCTCAGCGCGTTCGGCATCGATCAGGTTCATCGCACCCTTGTTGATTGCGTTCTCGCTCAAAAAGCTGTCTTCGCAGCGGGCGAGAATATCCACGATGGCGTTGCCGATGGCGAGCACGTCGAATTTGGGCATCCGGTCTTGATCCTCTCGAATAGGTTTGAGGAGAAAACCGGTATTCGGGTTTTGATCCGATTGGAAGCGGAAATAAGGGCAATGCCTGCAAAACAGGGGCCTCTGCCGGCCGTCATTTCGCTGTCACGATCCGAGGTTATACACTTTACCGATCCGGTTGTGTTGCCGACCACGGATGAACTGGCGGCTGACCACCGGGTGCCTGGACGAGACCAGGTGGGAAAGCGGGGAACAGCCCCGCTTTTTTGTTGGCCGGATCGCCACGTTCCCCGCTCGAGAAGGTCTCTTTTGCAGCAAGCGCATTTGTCGTCGCCCCCGACATGCGCTAGACGCATGCAAAGCCCTTATCGAAAGCCTGCCTCCCGTGTCCTCCGTCTTCGTGAACGTCGTGCCCGTCTTCATCCTGATCCTGATCGGCTGGATGACAGCCAAGACCGGGATATTGAAGGAGGAGACCGGCGACGCGCTCGGCGAATTCGTTTTCAAGATCGCCGTGCCGATGCTGATCTTCCGGACGCTGGCGGACGCGCATTTCGAGGGCGCCTCTCCGTTCCGGCTCTGGACGGCCTATTTCCTCGGCGTTGCGATCACCTGGGGGACAGGCCATCTCATCGCCACGCATATATTTCGGCGGGACGCAAAAATCGGCGTCATCGCCGGCATGTCCGCCTCGTTCGCCAACAACGTCTTCATCGGTCTGCCGCTGGTTGCCCATATCGTGGGAAAGGACGGACTGGTCGCAATTTCCATCCTGCTCGCCATCCACTTGCCGCTGATGATGGTGGCGGGCACGATCCTCATGGAAGGCGCCACCTCGAAGGTAGAGGGCGGAGGGAAACGCAGCCTTCCGGCCATCCTGAAACAGGTCGGCTCCAATCTCGCCCGCAACCCGCTCGTCCTTGCGCTGATCGTCGGTCTGATCTTCAATTTCCTGGGGCTGCACCTGACCCCCGCCCTCGCCACCGTCGTCGATCAGCTCTCGGCGGCCGCAAGTCCGGTGGCGCTGCTGTCGATCGGCATGGCATTGACAAGATATCCGATCCGGGGCGACATCGGCCTTTCGGGGACTGCGGCAGTGCTCAAGCTCATCTTGCTGCCGGCAGTCGTCTTCCTGATGAGCCATCTCCTCGGCCTTCCCGGGGACTGGACGGCGGCTCTCGTCCTGACCTCTTCGGTACCGACCGGAATCAACGCCTGGCTGATCGCGCAGCGCTTCCGCTCGGGCCATAGCCTCGCAGCATCGGTGATCAGCATCACCACCGCCTTCGGCGTCTTCACCGTCGGCTTCTGGGCCTGGCTTCTGAGCTGAGCGATCGCAACCCGCATCCGCCAGAAACAAAAATGCCCGGTCGAAAGCCGGGCATTTCCGCTTGAGATGTTCCGAACCGCGATCAGTTCGTCGCCGGCGGGGCCGGCTCGGCTGCAGCCGGATCCGGAAGCGGAACCGGGCTGTCGGCCTGTTCGCGGATATAGGCGATCAGGTTGGCGCGCTCGGTGTCGTTCTTCAAACCGGCAAAGCCCATGGCGGTGCCCTTCACGAAAGCCTTGGGGGCGGTCAGGAAGTGGTTCAGGTTGTCAAAGGTCCACTTTTCCTCGCCACCCTTGGAAAATTCCTTCATGCCTGCGGAATAGGCGAAGCCTTCATGCGCGGCGACCGGGCGATCGACGAGGCTCCAGAGATCCGGGCCGACCTTGTTCGGGCCGCCCTTTTCGATCGAATGACAGCTCTGACACTTCTTGAAGACGGTCGCGCCGGCAGCCGCATCGGCACTGGCAAGAAGCTGAGCGATCGGAACCGCCGCCGGGGCTGCCTCACCCCCTGCACCGGCGGCGGGCTCCTCAGCCGCAACGATCGCAAAACCTTCCTTCTCGGGAGCTTCCGAATGGAAGATGCCTTCCGAGGCAATCGACACCGACATCATGACGAAGACCGTAGCAAGCAGGGCGCCTGCCGCCATGTTTACATAGGGGTTCATCCGCAACCGCTCCTTCGCAACCGCCTGTCACACCGCCGTCACAGGGCGGGCATCTTGAAATTGCGCGGAACCTATGTCTTTTGCATTGTTGTTGCAACACGATAATCGTTCCGCGCGTGAGACTTTTTGACACTGTACAGGCGGGAATAGAAGGGTCTCTCCATGAAGAACACGGCTTTCGACCGGACGCTGGTGCTGATCCCGGCCCGAATGGCCTCGACGCGGCTGCCGGGGAAACCTCTGGCTGATATTGCCGGCCTGCCGATGATCGTCCAGGTAGCAAAACGCGCCCAGGAAGCCGAGGCAGGCCGAATCATCGTCGCAGTCGACCACCAGGACGTCCATGACGCCGTGGCGGCGGCAGGGTTCGACGTGGTGATGACCCGGCAGGACCACCAATCCGGCTCCGACCGCATTTTCGAGGCGGTGCAGAAAGCCGATCCGGACGCCCGGATGGACTTTGTCATCAACGTGCAAGGCGACCTGCCGACGATCGAGCCGGAGGCGGTGCGCGCCTCTCTACGCCCGCTCGAAAACCCCTCGACCGATATCGCGACGCTCGCCGTCGAGATCACCGACGAACACGAAAAGACCAACCCTAACGTGGTCAAGATCGTCGGCTCGCCGCTTTCCGCCACACGATTGAAGGCGCTTTACTTCACCCGCGCGACCGCGCCCTACGGCAACGGCCCGCTCTATCACCACATCGGCCTCTATGCTTATCGCCGGGCAGCGCTCGAAAAGTTCGTCTCGCTCGGGCCTTCCGTGCTCGAAAAGCGCGAATCGCTTGAACAGCTCCGGGCGCTGGAAGCGGGCATGCGCATCGACGCCGAGATCGTTGACTCGGTGCCGCTCGGTGTCGATACTCCCGCCGACCTTGAAAAGGCCCGCGCAATCCTTTCCGCCCGTGCCTCCTAACGGATGTTTCCCATGAACGCTCTCACCAATCGCATCGCCTTCCAGGGCGACTTCGGCGCCAATTCCGACATGGCCTGCCGCGACATGTTCCAGACCATGGAGCCGCTGCCCTGCCCGACCTTCGAGGATGCCTTCCAGGCGCTCGAAAGCGGCGATGCCGATCTCGCGATGATCCCGATCGAGAACACGATCGCCGGCCGCGTCGCCGACATCCATCACCTTCTGCCGGAATCGCGGCTGCACATCATCGGCGAGTACTTCATGCCGATTCGCTTCCAGCTCATGGTGTTGCCCGGCGTGAAACGCGAGGAGATCCGCACCGTCCACAGCCATATCCATGCGCTCGGCCAGTGCCGCAAGATCATCCGGTCGAACGGCTGGAAGGCGGTCGTCGCAGGCGATACGGCCGGCTCGGCAAAGATGGTGGCGGAAAAGGGCGACCGGACGATGGCGGCGCTCGCCCCACGTCTTGCCGCCGATCTCTATGGCCTCGAAATCCTGGCGGAGAACGTCGAGGACCGGGACGACAACGTCACCCGTTTCGTGGTGCTCTCGCGCGACGAGAAATGGGTGCAGCGCAGCCAGCCTTCGGACGTGATCGTCACCACGTTCGTCTTCAATGTCCGCAACATTCCGGCCGCGCTCTACAAGGCGATGGGCGGGTTTGCGACCAACGGCATCAACATGACGAAGCTGGAAAGCTACCAGCTCGGCGGCAAGTTCGTGGCGACGCAGTTCTATGCGGATATCGAGGGCCATCCGGACGATCCGCCGGTGCGCCGCGCACTGGAGGAACTGCGGTTCTTCTCCGAAAAAGTGCGGATTCTTGGGACCTACAAGGGCCACCCCATGCGCGGGGCGCTGCAGAAGGGGTAAGGAATGGTCAGGCAAAGCCGGAGCAATCGATTCACCGGATCGGCTGCTCAGGCTTTGCCTGACCGCTCCTCACCCCACTCGATCCAGTCGCGCAGCAGGCGATGGGCGATCGCCCCCCTGACCGGCGCGAAATAGGGACTGTCCGGTCCGGCATCCAGCATGGCGGCGGCCTCGGCACGCCCGAACCAGCGGACGTCCTGCATTTCCTGCGGGTCGATCCTGATCTCGGTGGATATCGCCTCGGCATAACAACCGATCATCAGCGAATGCGGCATGGGCCAGGGCTGCGAGGCGTGATAGCGCACGCGGCCGATCTCGATGCCGGATTCCTCAAGGGTCTCGCGGCGCACGGCGTTCTCGATCGTCTCTCCAGGCTCCACGAAGCCGGCAAGGCAGGAATACATGCCCTCCTGGAAATGATGGCTGCGGCCGAGCAGGCAGCGGTCGCGCTCGACATCGACTGCCAGCATGATCACCACCGGATCGGTGCGCGGAAACATCTGATGCTGGCAGTTGGTGCAGAGGCGCTTGTAGCCGCCGATCTTCATTTCGGTCGGAGAACCGCACCGGCCGCAGAATTTGTTGGCGGCGTTCCAGTTCAAAAGCGCGACGGCCTGGGCGATCTCGCCCTGCAGTTCGCCTTCGATCAGCGAATCACGGAACAGCGCACGCGCCTCCGTCGGCTTGTACTGGCTTGCCAATTCCTCCGCGGGAATGAGGACGGGCACGGCGATGCGCGGCTCGCCGTTTTCCTTGTAGCCGAGCAGGATGGCGTTGTCGAAATCGGGATTCAGTTCGGCAAGCTCATAGGGCGCGAAGAGCGGATCAAGGATCTGACCGTCATGCTTCAGGATCAGCCGACTGCCGGTGAATGCGAAGATATGCATGCCCTCGACCGCAAGCGCCTTCTCGAGGCAATCGTCCTCACGGTACTCGGCCTGCCGGTCCAGCTTGTTGCCGGAAAAGGCAGTAAGATCGCTGGGCTCTGGATGGGGGGCGTCCGTCTCGAAAAGGGTCTTGGTCATGATCAGAGGGCTTCAACGAGTTTCTTGAGGAAATCCTGCTTCCGTTGTTCGTCATAGGGGACCGGCTGACCGAAGCCCCAGATGGGACCGGGCCAGTTCGGATCACCCTCGAACCGGGCGATAATATGCACATGCAGTTGGCGGACGATATTGCCGAGCGCACCGACATTGACCTTGGTCGCGCCGGTCGCCTTCTTCAGCGCCGCCCCCACCATGTTCGTCTCGAAGGTCAAAAGCGCCTGGTCGAGCGGCGTCAGATCGAAGATCTCGGTCATGCCGCCCCGCTGCGGCACCAGCATCAGCCAGGGCCAGCGGCTGTCCTTCAGGATGCGCAGCTGACACAGGCCGAGCACCGTCACCAGGTCGGAATCCCGAGCGAGCCTCTCGTCCAGTTCGAAATCGCTCAAGCTTTTCCTCCTGTGTTTTTGTAATCGATAGCAGTTTTTTACAGGGTTGGCTTGCATTTGGAAGCGTTATTGCCGATATGTGCGGCGGGAGGTTGGTGGTGGACGAGCCACTCGCCAACCGGGTCAGGTCCGGAAGGAAGCAGCCCTAACGAGCCCGGCACGGGTCGCCGTGCCAGCCTCCCACCTCAATACGTGACACCATCTTGGTCAGCTTCCGGTCCGGTCAAGTGGCTGGAATGGCCCGCGCAGGCTGGCAGGACTGAATGAGCGATACCGGGCCCACACAGACGAGCACCCCCACTTCCAGCATCTCTGGCGGCAACGGATACCGGGTGCTTGCCCGCAAATACCGCCCCAAGGATTTTTCCGACCTGATGGTCGGCCAGGAGCCGATGGTGAGAACGCTCACCAACGCCTTCGAAACCGGCCGCATCGCGCAGGCCTATATGCTGACCGGGGTGCGCGGGGTCGGCAAGACGACGACCGCCCGCATCCTTGCCCGCGCCCTGAACTACAAGACGCCCGAGATCGACAAGCCGACCATCGACCTGCGCATCCCCGGCGAGCACTGCCAGGCGATCATGGAAGGCAGGCATGTGGACGTCATCGAAATGGACGCCGCCTCGCATACCGGCATCGACGACATCCGCGAGATCATCGAGCAGGTGCGCTACCGTCCGGTCTCGGCGCGCTACAAGGTCTATATCATCGATGAAGTGCACATGCTCTCGACGCAGGCTTTCAACGGCCTCCTGAAGACGCTCGAAGAGCCGCCGGAGCATGTGAAGTTCATTTTCGCGACGACCGAAATCCGCAAGGTTCCGATCACCGTCCTCTCCCGCTGCCAGCGTTTCGACCTGCGCCGCATCAGCTCCGCCGACCTCGTCGGCCTGTTCACGACCATCCTTGAGAAGGAAGGCATTCCGGCCGAGCCGGAAGCGCTTGCGATGATCGCCCGCGCGGCTGAAGGGTCTGCCCGCGACGGGCTTTCGCTGCTCGACCAGTCGATCGCCCATGGCGGCGGAAGCGTGCTGGCCGAGACCGTGCGCGGCATGCTGGGGCTCGCCGACCGCGCCCGCATCGTCGATCTCTTCGAGCATATCGTGCGCGGCGACGTGAAAGCGGCGCTCTCGGAATTCGGCGCGCAATACGAGGCCGGCGCCAATCCGGTCGTCGTGCTGACCGACCTTGCCGATTTCACCCATCTCGTCACCCGCTTCAAATACATTCCCGATGCGGCGAACGACCCTTCCCTCAGCGAGGTGGAGCGCGTGCGCGGCCGGGAATTCGCCGACAGCGTTGCCGTCAGCACGCTGTCGCGCATCTGGCAGATGCTGCTCAAGGGCATTCCGGAAGCGGAAAACTCCTCGCGGCCCGCCGGTGCTGCCGAAATGGTGCTGATCCGGCTCACCCATGCCGCCCATCTTCCCTCGCCGGAGGACGCCGCGCGCCGGCTTGCCGATTTCTCCAATGGCGATGGCCAGCGTCCTGTCCCGTCATCCAACAATGGCGGCGGCCGGCCGGTCTCGCCGCCACCGTCGCCGGTCAATGCTCGCGGCACCGAAATGCCGGCGCCACGCGTTCCGGTCGAAGTTTCAGGGCGGGGGCCGACCGCCCTGCTGCAGGCCGTGCCGAACCCGGAGCCGCACGAGATGCCGGTGGGTCGCGCGGAGGAGCACCCGGCCGAAAAGCCGGTGCCGAAAGTGCCGGTCAACTCGCTCTCGGACATCGCCGATCTCTGCTCGAAAAATCGCGACCCGAAGCTGAAAGCCCTGCTCAGAAATTTCGTCCGGCTCGTGAAGCTGGAGCCCGGGCGGCTGGAGATCAACCTCTCCGGCGATGCGCCGCGCTCGCTGGTGAACGATCTGCAGCGCCGGCTGGAAGAATGGACCGACATCCGCTGGATGGTGATCCTGTCCCGTGAAGCGGGCGAGGCCACGCTGGTCGAAGCGGACAACACCGCCCGCGAGGCAAGGCTGACCGATGCCCGCGCCGATCCGGACGTGGCGGCGATCCTCGCCCAATTCCCGGGCGCCAAGATCACCGACGTGCGCATCCGCGCCGCGGAGGAAGAAACCGAAACCGAGGAAGTGCCGGCGCCGGCAGCGGCGGAATCCGAAGAGGGCGATATCCTGCCCGGCGACGACATCGTACTATAAGGAAGAGGACAGAAAAGATGCGCGACATCATGGGCATGATGGGCAAGGTCAAGGAAATGCAGGCCAAGATGGAGAAGATGCAGGCGGATATCGCCGCCCTCGACGTCGAGGGCACCTCCGGCGGCGGCCTCGTGACCGTGCGGCTCAACGGCAAGGGCGAGATGCTCGGCCTCAAGATCGACCCTTCGCTCTTCAAGGAAGACGATGTCGAAATTCTCGAAGACCTGATCGTCGCGGCCCACAAGGCGGCCAAGGAACGCGCCGAAGCGATCGCCGCCGAAAAGACCAAGGAACTGACCGCCGGCCTGCCGATCCCGCCCGGTATGAAGCTGCCGTTTTGATTACGCTATCCGACGGAATGGGGAGGTTCCGATGACGCTCACATCGATACTCGTCTTTGCGGCTGCACTGTTCGTCGCGGCCGGTTCGCCCGGTCCCAGCATCGCCGCGCTTGTCGCCCGCGTGCTATCCAAGGGCTATCGCGACGTGCTGCCGTTTCTGGCGGCAATGTGGGTGGGTGAAGCCGTGTGGCTGTCGTTTGCGGTCGCGGGTCTTGCGGCGATCGCCGAAAGCTTTCACCTCGTCTTCATGGCGATCAAATGGATCGGCGTCGCCTATCTGCTCTACCTCGCCTGGAAGATGTGGTTCGCCGAGCCTGCCGGTCCCGGCGAAGATCTGCCGGAAAGCCGCTCGGCGTTGAAGATGTTCTTCGCGGGGCTCACCGTGACGCTCGGCAATCCGAAGATCATGATGTTCTACGTGGCGCTCCTGCCCTCGATCATCGATCTCGGCGGGGTGACACTGACCGGCTGGCTGGAACTGGTCGCCGCCATGTTCGTCGTGCTGGTCGTGGTCGATCTCGCCTGGGTTCTGCTCGCCGCCAAGGCGCGGCAGTTCCTCAAAAGCCCGCGGGCGGTGCGGATTGCCAACCGCTTTTCGGCCGGCACTATGGCGGGCGCGGCGGCAGCGATCGCGGCACGCTAGAAGTTATACCTGACGCCGATGACGTTGGCGTTGGACCCACCATGCATGTCGCCCAGGGTTCCCCAGGCACCCGAACGGTGGTGCAGGCGCCAGAACACCTCGAATTCCGGCCGGGAGACGGCGCTGAAGCTCAGTTCGGGGCCGAGATAGAAGAGCGTGCCGGCATCGCCGTTACGCTCCTTCTCGTTGTTGCGTTCTCGCCCCTCCATCGTCTCGGTCACATGGCTCAAGCCGAAGCTGAAGGACGGAATGATCCGAAGCGTATTGGCTATTTCGATGGCATCGTAACGGCCGACCACGCCGGCCCATATCTCGGCATTGGTGTTGCCACCGAACCTTCCGGCAAGCCCCGCTTCAAGACCGAGCTTCACCGAACCTATGCTATAGGGGAAAAACTGGTAACCGAGACCGAAGACCGGATGATCCTCGTAACCGACGCCGAACGGATTGGCCGATTCCGCCATGTTACCGTTCACCATGGCACCGCCGAAGACAAAGACAGAATGGTCGGGACCGGTTTCAGCCTCCTGGGCGAACACGGCGCCTACCGCAGTGATCTGCACGATCAGCGCGCCGGAAAAAAGACCGAGGGAGATGCGTCTCAAAAACCTCATACAAAGTTCCGCATAGCCGTCAATCAATCGGTATAGGGCCTGCCAAGCACGCGGCCACATCACCAACCATCACGGTTTCGTGAGGTTGTCTCTATGTCAAGCTCACCTCGGCCCCTCTTTTTGGGGTCGACTTTGGCTCTGCACGCGTCGCGTGCCGCGAGAAGTTTTGCACTGGATAGCCGCTCAACGTTTCCGTTTGCCTAACGGATGGGCTAAAGGGAAAACATGGCAAAGCGAGTCACCGGCCCCGAAATCGAAAAACTCATCCAGCTTCTGGCGAAGGTTCCGGGCCTGGGCCCCCGCTCCGCGCGCCGGGCGGCACTGCACCTCATCAAGAAGAAGGAGCAGCTTCTCGGTCCGCTGTCGCATGCCATGGGCGAAGCCTATGACAAGGTGAAGGTCTGCTCGCGCTGCGGCAATGTCGATACCGTCGATCCCTGCACCGTCTGCACCGATATCCGCCGCGACCAGTCGGTTGTGATCGTCGTCGAGGACGTTTCCGACCTCTGGGCGCTGGAACGGGCGGGCGCGATGAACGCCGCCTATCACGTGCTCGGCGGCACGCTCTCCCCGCTCGACGGCATCGGTCCGGACGACCTGAACATCCGCGGGCTGATCGACCGAGTGAACGAAGGCGGAATCCGCGAGATCATCATCGCGGTCAACGCCACCGTCGAAGGCCAGACGACGGCGCATTACATCACCGATCAGCTTTCCGGCATCGACGTGAAGATCACCCGGCTGGCGCATGGCGTGCCCGTCGGCGGGGAGCTCGACTATCTCGACGAGGGGACGCTGACGGCCGCCTTGAGGGCGCGGACGGCGATATAGGGGAGATTCGGATGAAGTCCTTCCCCTTTCGTCCCGTGGTTGGAGTTTTGAGGAGGATAACGTTGAGCAAGTCAAAGGGGAGTGTTTTCAGACGCGTCGCTGCATTGATTTTCGCGACAATGACAACGCTCCTATCCCTCCCCGCACTCGCCCAGAACAAGCCGGACGTGGAAAGACAGTTCCAGCGGTGGATTGCCAATGACCTCGGTCCGGCAGCCAAGAAGGCGGGGATTTCGGACAGAACGCTGAAGGCCGCCTTCCAGGGCGTGACGCTCAACTGGAGCCTGCCCGACCTCGTGCCGCCGGGTACCAAGCCGCCGAAGCAGCAGGACCAGAGCCAGGCGGAATTCTCCTCGCCCGGCGCCTATTTTTCGGAAAAGCGGCTGCAGGGGCTAGCCGCGACCGGCCGGGGGCTCGCCGCCACCCATGCCGCAACGCTGAAGAAAATCGAAGCGGCCTATGGCGTGCCGGGCGAGATCGTCGTGGCTATCTGGGGCCGCGAGTCCGGCTTCGGAAGAGCGAAACTGCCCTATTCCGCGGTGCAGGTGCTCGCCACCAAAGCCTTCATGTCGACGCGCAAGGAGATGTTCCGCACGGAGCTCATCGCGGCGCTGACGATGATCGAGCGGGGCGATGTCGATGCGGCTGCCATGAAAGGATCGTGGGCCGGCGCGCTCGGCCAGCCGCAGTTCATGCCGTCGAGCTATCTCAAATATGCCGTCGACTTCGACCGGGACGGGCATCCGGATATCTGGAATTCGGTGCCGGATTCGCTCGCCTCAATCGCGCATTACCTGCAGAAGGAAGGCTGGCAACGCGGACGCGACTGGGGTTTCGAGGTCAGCATCCCTTCCTACGTCGCCTGCGCGCAGGAGGGACCGGACCTCGCCAAGCCCATCTCGGACTGGGCGGCGGCGGGCATCACCCGCATTTCCGGCAAAGCCTTCCCCAGCGCCGACCTCAAGGCGGACGGCATGATGCTGGTTCCCGCCGGCCGGCACGGGCCGGAATTCCTCGTCACGCCGAATTTCTACGTGCTCAAGCAATACAACAATTCCGATCTCTATGCGCTGTTCATCGGCAACCTCGCGGACCGCATCGCCCATGGTGCAGGGCCGTTCCAGGCGAACTGGGGGGACGTCGGAAAGATGCTGCGCTCCGATATCCTGGCCATGCAGAAGGCGCTGGTCTCGAAGGGCTACGACGTCGGAAATGTCGATGGTCTGCCGGGCTACAAGACGCGCCGTTCGCTCGGCGACTGGCAGGCGAAGAACGGGCTTGCGCCGACGTGCTTCCCCGATCCGTCGCTCAAGGGAAAGATCCGGTAGGAGCGAGCGGCGACGACCATCAGTGATGAAGGTCCACATGCGACTTGTGGAAGACATGGTCGCTGGTCGGTATCGCTTGCCGCTCGATCATACGGTGGACGCGCGGCCCTTCCTCGCCTCTGTGGAGCGCGCGGATCGCATCCCAAGCCTCCGCATCCGCCTGGGTGCGGCGCTGGTTGTGGCGCACGTAATCCGCCCAGGTCGCCGTATGATAGGTCTCGGTCCAGATTTCCGGATGTTCGAGATCGCGCATCAGCGCCCATTGCCGCGCACCGTCACGAATGCGAATGCGGCGGCGCTTCGACATCAGCATCAGGAATTCCGGGATATCCTCATCCGCGATGATGTAATCGACCATATTGACGATCGGTCCGCTGCGCGGCTGGAGGTCGAGCTTCAGGAGCGGTTCGTTGAACCGGTTGAGCGGATCGAGATTGAGATCGCCGAATTGCGGCAGCGGCAGGCGAAAGCCGATCAGCGCTCCCACCAGCATCGCCAGGCTGGACAGCGTCAGGGCGACGGAGACACCGAACCCATCCGAAAGAACGCCCCATAGCCAGCTTCCTCCGGCAATGCCGCCGAAGGTCGCCGTCTGATAAAAGGAAAGCGCCCGACCGACGACCCAGCGCGGCGTCGAAAGCTGCACCGTCGTGTTGAACAGCGACAGCGCCAGAACCCAACAGGCTCCGGGCACGAGCAGCACGATCGCCGTCAATACGGTGCTGGAACTCATGCCTATGACCGCAGCGCTCGCGGCAAAGCCGACGAGCGACAGGCGGACGATGGATTCGCTGGAGAAAGTCTCGCGGAGCCTGGAATTGCTGATCGCGCCGGCGATCGCCCCCACCCCGAAGGCACCGAGCATGATGCCGTAGGTAAGCGGACCGCCGGACACGAGGTCGCGCGCAACGATCGGCAGAAGGGCCAGGATGGCGCTTGCCGAAAGGCCGAAGACCAGGCCGCGGAGCAGCACGTTGAGGATGTTCGGCGACATGGCCACATAGCCAAGTCCGGCCGAAAGCGCGCGCAGGAGCGTCTCGCGCGGCAGGGTGCTGTCGCGTTTTTCCGGTTTCCAGCGGAAGAGCGCATAGATGAGCGCGAAATAACAGAGGGAATTGACCGCGAAGGCAGCGGCAGCGCCTGCCGCAGCGACGATCGCGCCGCCGATCGCCGGGCCGAGGCTGCGGGTGATGTTGAAGCCGACGCTGTTGATCGACACGGCCGCCGGCAGAACCTCGCGGGGCACCATGTCCCCCACCGATGCCTGCCAGGAAGGATTGTTGAGCGCCACGCCGCAACCGACCAGAAAGGTGAATGCCAGAAGCAGCCAGGGCGTCAGCAGATCGAGATAGGCAAAGGCGGTCAGCGTCGCCGAGACGACCAGCATGAATATCTGCGCCGTCAGCATGAGGCTGCGCCGGTTGAAACTGTCGGCGAGCGCGCCCGCGATCAGCGAGAACAGCATGATGGGTGCCGCGGTCGAAGCCTGGACCAGCGCGACCATATCCTCGGAAGCGGAAATCGAGGTCATCATCCAGGCGGCGCCGACGGCCTGGATGAGGCTGCCGAAGTTGGACGCAAGGCTGGCGGTCCATATCGTCCTGAAGGTTTGGTGCCGGAAGGGAGCCAGGGTCGATATCCGATCGGGCACTTTTCGTCCTCGTTCTTTCATGCGTCGCTAGAAACGGTTATAGACTGGACACATCCAAATTCCAGCGGCCTGGATCAAAGAAAGAGGCAAGTCTTGCAATCCAGGGCCCATGAGCGTATATGCAGGCCATATTCTTGATCGTCCGATGAAGAGTGGGCCCGACCGGACCCGCTCTTTTTTGTTAGGCGATCGCTCCAAATCCGAAATCCGGCGAAGCCGGTTTCGGGCAATGATTGCCGGAGAGCTTATGCCGCAAACCGAAACCGAGCCGCGTCTCATCATCGAGACCGGGCTCGACCTCAGGATCGCCGAAATCATCGAACCGGTGCTGACCGCCATGGATTACCGGCTGGTGCGGGTGCGCATGCTGAACCAGAACGGCCTGACTTTGCAGGTCATGGCCGAGCGCAACGACGGAACCATGGATGTCGAGGGTTGCGAGGCCGTTTCAATGGCCATTTCGCCCGTTCTTGATGTGGAAGATCCGATCGATAAAGCGTATCATCTGGAAGTGTCCTCGCCGGGCATCGACCGCCCGATGGTCCGCAAGTCGGACTTCTTCCGCTGGAAGGGCCACGTGGTCAAATGCGAAACGTCGATCATGATCGACAACCGCAAGCGGTTCCGCGGCAGGATTACGGAAGCGGATACGGAAGGTTTCACGATCGAGCGGGACCAGGTCGCCTATGGCGAGGAACCGCGGGTGACGATCCCCTTTTCGGCGCTGGCCGAGGCAAAGCTCATCCTGACCGACGATCTGATCCGCGACGCGCTTCGGGCCGACAAGCTCGCCAAGGCCGAGGCCGCGAACCAGAACGACGAAGACGACGAATAACCGAACGAGAGACAAAGGCCTTTCCAGGAAGAGGCCCAACCTTTCCACCTACGGAGACCAACGACAATGGCAGTGAGTGCGAACCGGCTTGAACTTCTGCAGATCGCGGATGCAGTGGCGCGCGAAAAGGTCATCGACCGCGAGATCGTGCTGGCCGCGATGGCCGACGCCATCCAGAAGGCCGCCCGCTCCCGCTACGGCTCGGAAACCAACATCCGCGCCGACATCAATTCGAAGACCGGCGAAATCCGCCTGCAGCGCCTGCTGGAAGTGGTGGAAGCCGCCGAGGACTATGGCACCCAGATCCCGCTGGCGCTTGCCCGCGACCGCAATCCCGACGCCAAGATCGGCGACTTCATCGCCGACCCGCTGCCGCCGATGGATTTCGGCCGCATCGCCGCCCAGTCGGCCAAGCAGGTGATCGTGCAGAAGGTGCGCGAAGCCGAGCGCGATCGCCAGTTCGATGAATTCAAGGACCGCGTCGGCGAGATCGTCAACGGCACCGTCAAGCGCGTCGAATACGGCAACGTCATCGTCGACCTCGGCCGCGGCGAAGGCATCATCCGCCGCGACGAGATGATCCCGCGCGAGAACATGCGCTACGGCGACCGCGTCCGCGCCTATGTCTACGACGTCCGTCGCGAGCAGCGCGGCCCGCAGATCTTCCTGTCGCGCACGCATCCGCAGTTCATGGTGAAGCTCTTCACGATGGAAGTGCCGGAAATCTACGACGGCATCATCCAGATCAAGTCCGTCGCCCGCGATCCGGGCTCCCGCGCCAAGATCGCCGTCATCTCGAACGACTCTTCGATCGATCCGGTCGGTGCCTGCGTCGGCATGCGCGGCTCCCGCGTCCAGGCCGTGGTCGGCGAACTGCAGGGCGAAAAGATCGACATCATTCCCTGGTCCCAGGACCCGGCGTCGTTCATCGTCAACGCGCTGCAACCGGCCGAAGTCGCCAAGGTGGTTCTCGACGAGGACGCCGAGCGCATCGAAGTGGTGGTTCCAGACGAACAGCTCTCGCTCGCGATCGGCCGCCGCGGCCAGAACGTCCGTCTCGCTTCCCAGCTCACCGGCTGGGACATCGACATCATGACGGAGCAGGAAGAATCCGAACGCCGCCAAAAGGAGTTCAACGAGCGCACCGCCCTCTTCATGGAAGCCCTCGACGTCGATGAAATGATCGGCCAGGTGCTCGCCTCCGAGGGCTTCGCCCAGGTCGAGGAACTGGCTTACGTCGAACTCGACGAAATCTCCTCGATCGAAGGTTTCGACGAGGACACGGCGAACGAAATCCAGACCCGCGCCCGCGAATACCTGGAACGCATCGAGGCCGAGAACGATGCCAAGCGCAAGGAGCTCGGCGTGTCCGACGAACTGCGCCAGATCAACGGCATCACCGCCCAGATGATGGTCGCGCTCGGCGAGGACGGCATCAAGACGGTCGAGGATTTCGCCGGCTGCGCCGCCGACGACCTCGTCGGCTGGACCGAACGCAAGGACGGCGAGACGAAGAAGTTCGAAGGCCTTTTCTCGAAGTTCGACGTTTCCCGTGTCGAGGCCGAGAACATGATCGTTCAGGCCCGCCTGCTTGCAGGCTGGATCACGGAAGAGGACCTCATCAAGGATGCGGCCGAGCCGGAAGCCGAGGAGGCGGACGCCGCAGAGCAGGAATGATCCCGCTCGGAAAAGAGCAGGAAAGCGACGATGACCGGGCGGATGACATCGTGAACGACCGCACCTGCATCGTAACCCGCGAGAGCGGATCGCCGGAAACGCTGATCCGCTTCGTGGCCGCTCCGGACGGGCGCGTGGTGCCCGACCTCAGGCGGCAGCTTCCCGGCCGTGGCTGCTGGATCAAGGCGGAACGGGCGCTTGTCGACCGGGCCGTTCAGAAGAAGCTCTTCGCCCGGGCGCTCAAGACCGAGGCGAAGGCGGATGCCGATCTCGGCGCGCTCGTCGACCGGCTGCTGGCAGCCGATCTCGTGGGCATGATGAACCTGGCCCGCAAGGCCGGCCAGTTCATCTCCGGCGCCATGAAAGTGGATGCCGCCGTACGCTCCGGCGCGGCACTTGCCGTCTTCCATGCGGCCGATGCGGCTGCCGACGGCGTCAGAAAAATAGACCAGGCCCGCAAGGCCTGGAAGCTCGGCAGCCAAGCCGAGGAAGACATTCCGTCCTTTTCGCTCTTCACGGGCAAGGAATTGGACGAAGTGATGGGCCAGAATGCTTTTATCCATGCTTGCGCGCTTGCAGGGCAGGCGGGTGAGGGTGTAGTGAAGCGCGCAACCATGCTCGAAAAGTACCGCGGTGTCGGTCAATCCGGAGCAGACGGCGGCGCTGGCCGGCCAGAACAATGATACGGTCACCGGCTGACGCCGGCCGCCGTACCGGATATTTGTATACTATTGACGGGATCTGATGGTCGCCATCCGTTCCCGTCCGAAGGAACAGGAACGGAATGACCGATAATAAAGACGACAAGACACTCGGCGTTAAGAAGACCCTCACCCTGAAACCGTCCGGGGTAAGCCAGGGTACTGTGCGCCAGGATATGGGTCGCGGTCGCACCAAGGCGGTCGTGGTCGAGACGCGCAAGCGCCGGCCGATCCGCCCGGAAGACGAAAAGCCGGCTTTCACGCCGGCAGCCCCGACCCAACGGCCGGTGGAGGCCGCGCAGCCGGCGCAACAGCGCCCGCAGGTTGCCAACCCGCAGCCGCGGATCCATCAGCCGGCATCGCAGGGCCAGCGTCCGCTCCCCCCTCAGAGCCAGCGTCCCTCTGCAGGTCCGTCAGCCCCGCCGCCGCGCCAGCCGCAGCGGCCGACCGTGCTGCACGACCTCTCCGCCGGAGAAATGGAAGCGCGTCGCAGGGCATTGATCGAAGCCCAGGCACGTGAGGCCGAGGAAGCCAAGCGCCGGGTCGAGGAAGAGGCGCGCCGCAAGGCCGAGGAAGAACGCCGCAAGGTCGAGGAAGCCGCGGAAGCTGCCCGTCGGGCCGAAGAAGCGAAAGCAGAACCCGCCAAGGAAGAACCTGCGCCGACCGAAGCTCCGGCACCTGCGGTTGCCGAAAAGCCGGCCGAACGCGCAGCCACTCCGGCCACGGCTCGTCCGCAGGACGCACGCCCGCAACCACCTCGCCCCTCGACGACGACGCCCTTGGCTACACCGGTTGCCGGCCGTGGCCGCAAGGTCAATGAGGACGAGGAGGAAGAGCGCGGTCCGGCCCGCAGCGGCGCACCCGGCCGCGGCCGCGTGGCTGTCCCGGCGCCCGCCAAGGTTCCGGCCCGTCCGAAAGGCGAAGAGGACCGCCGCCGCGGCAAACTCACCATCACCACGGTGAGCGGTGACGACGACGAGGGCAGCTCCCGCGGCCGTTCGCTCGCCGCCATCCGCCGCCGGCAGGAGAAATTCCGCCGCAGCCAGATGCAGGAGCCGCGCGAAAAGGTCATGCGCGAAGTCATCCTGCCGGAGACCATCACCATTCAGGAACTGTCCCAGCGCATGTCCGAACGCGCCGTCGACGTCATCAAGTTCCTGATGAAGGAAGGACAGATGATGAAGCCGGGCGACGTCATCGACGCCGACCTCGCCGAACTCATCGCCGGTGAATTCGGCCATACCGTCAAGCGCGTTTCGGAATCGGACATCGAAGAAGGCATCTTCAACATCGCCGACGACGAAGGCGAAATGCTGCCGCGCCCGCCGGTCGTCACCATCATGGGTCACGTCGACCACGGCAAGACCTCGCTGCTCGACGCCATCCGCCACGCCAACGTGGTGGCCGGCGAAGCCGGCGGCATCACCCAGCATATCGGTGCCTATCAGGTCGAGCAGAACGGCCAGAAGATCACCTTCATCGATACGCCCGGCCACGCGGCCTTCACCGCGATGCGTGCCCGCGGCGCGCAGGCGACCGATATCGCGATCCTCGTGGTCGCGGCCGACGACAGCGTGATGCCGCAGACGATCGAATCGATCAACCATGCCAAGGCGGCGGGCGTGCCGATCATCGTGGCGATCAACAAGATCGACAAACCGACGGCCAATCCGCAGAAAGTGCGCACCGAACTGCTCCAGCACGAGGTTTTCGTGGAATCCATGGGCGGCGAAGTGCTCGATGTGGAAGTTTCGGCCAAGAACGGCACGAATCTCGACAAGCTCCTTGAGGCGATCCTGCTGCAGGCCGAAATCCTCGATCTCAAGGCCAATCCTAACCGGACGGCCGAAGGCACGGTGATCGAAGCCCAGCTCGACCGCGGCCGCGGCTCGGTCGCGACCGTCCTTGTTCAGAAGGGCACGCTGAAGCCCGGCCAGATCATCGTCGCCGGCGACCAGTGGGGCCGCGTGCGCGCGCTCGTCAACGACAAGGGCGAACACGTCAAGGAAGCCGGTCCCGCGATGCCCGTGGAGGTGCTCGGCCTTTCCGGCACGCCGGCTGCCGGCGACAAGTTCGCCGTGGTCGAGAGCGAAAGCCGTGCGCGCGAGATTTCCGAATATCGCCAGCGGCTTGCCCGCGACAAGGCGGCCGCCCGCCAATCCGGCTCGCGTGGTTCGCTCGAGCAGATGATGACGCAGCTCCAGAGCTCCGGCATGAAGGAATTCCCGCTGGTCATCAAGGGCGACGTGCAGGGCTCGATCGAAGCCATCATCGGTGCGCTCGACAAGCTCGGCACAGACGAGGTCCGCGCCCGCATCGTGCATTCGGGTGCCGGCGGCATCACCGAGTCGGATATCTCGCTTGCCGAGGCTTCCAATGCGGCGATCATCGGCTTCAACGTCCGCGCCAATGCGCAGGCACGCGCCTTCGCCGAGCGTTCGGGCACCGAGATCCGCTACTACAACATCATCTACGATCTGGTGGATGACGTGAAGGCGGCGATGTCGGGCCTGCTCTCGCCGGAGCGGCGCGAGACCTTCCTCGGCAATGCCGAAATCCTGGAAGTGTTCAACATCACCAAGGTCGGCAAGGTCGCGGGCTGCCGCGTCACGGAAGGCAAAGTCGAGCGCGGTGCCGGCGTGCGCCTCATCCGCGACAACGTCGTCATCCACGAAGGCAAGCTCAAGACGCTCAAGCGCTTCAAGGACGAAGTCTCCGAAGTGCCGGTCGGCCAGGAATGCGGCATGGCCTTCGAGAACTATGAAGACATCCGCGCCGGCGACATCATCGAGTGCTTCCGCGTGGAGCACGTCACGCGCACGCTTTAAGCGCTGCCTCAATAATGTTAGGAACCGCCGGGAAGAGATTCCCGGCGGTTTTATTTTGGGAGGAAGACATGCCAGTTTCATTCGACCTGACGGGCAAGACGGCGATCGTCACCGGCGCCAATACCGGTCTCGGCCAGGCCATTGCCGTGGCGCTGGCGCAAGCAGGCGCCGACGTGGCGCTGGTCGGCCGTTCCTCCATGGCCGAGACGGAAGCGGCGATCAGTGCTGCCGGCGGGCGCAGCCTTTCGATCCAAGCGGACCTCTCGACGCTGGAGCCGATCGACCGCGTCATCGAGGAAACCCTCGGCTGGACGGGACGGGCCGACATCCTCGTCAACAATGCCGGCATCATCCGCCGGGCCGATGCGATCGACTTCACCGAGGCCGACTGGGACGCGGTGATGGACGTCAACCTCAAGACGGTCTTCTTTCTCTCCCAGGCCTTTGCGCGCCAGTTGATCACCTCGGGCAAGGGCGGCAAGATCATCAACATCGCCTCGCTCCTCTCCTTCCAGGGCGGCATCCGCATTCCCTCCTATACCGCCTCGAAGAGCGGTCTTGCCGGGCTCACCCGGCTGCTTGCCTGCGAATGGGCGGGCAAGGGCATCAACGTCAACGCCATCGCGCCGGGCTATTTTTCCACCAACAATACCGAGGCGCTGCGCAACGATCCCGACCGCAACGCGGCGATCCTCGGCCGCATCCCGGCCGGCCATTGGGGTCAGCCGGAAGAGCTTGGCGGCGCAGCCGTCTTTCTCGCAGCGCCAGCCTCGGACTATATCCATGGCATTGTGCTGCCGGTCGACGGCGGCTGGCTTGCCAGATAGTTTCGCCCATTGCGAAGGCAGAAGGCCTGGAACCCATGCGCCCCGACGCATGGCAATCGCGGTGTAAGGCGAATTTGATCGGCATTCCCAAGATTTATTAGTTGCCATTTCTACTCATGTTTATTATCGGGATAGCAACAACATCGCGAACCGGCCGGCAGTATCCGGCAGCGTTCCGATGTCCGTTTCCGCAAATGCCGGTCCGCGCTCAGCGTTTGCTCGCGTTGTCGAATAAGTTCGGAGTACAGCCTGTCATGCCCGTTGCCCTGAAGCCCGCTCTTTCCATGCGCCAGCCGATCAGGAGCCGGCTTCCGATAGCCCTGGCGACGCTGGCACTCACCGCCTCGACGGTAATGGCGCAGGCCCCTGCCCCGGACGCACCGCAACCAGCGGCACCGCCGCAGGCGACCGCCCCCAGCCAGCCGGCACCCGCTCCCGCTGCTCCATCCGCTACAGCACCCGAAACTCCGTCCGCACCCGCCATGTCTCCCGCGCCGACGCGGCCGGCCGCAAATCCGGCAGCTCCGGCGGCGAGCGAGGGGCAGTCCGCTCCGCAGCCGGCCGGTCCGACCGCCTCGCAGCCGGAAACCGCGGCACCTCCGCCTTCTCCGCCCGCGCCGGCTCCGGTACCGGAGAATAACGCGGCCCAACCGGCGCCCGGCGAACCCGCTCAGCAGCAGCCGGCCGATACGTTCACGCAGTTCCTGGATCCCGAGCAGCGGGAGGACCTGCCGCACGACCTTTCGCCCTGGGGCATGTTCATGGCGGCCGACTGGATCGTCAAAGGTGTGATGATCGGCCTCGCCTTTGCCTCGCTCGTCACCTGGACGGTCTGGCTTGCCAAGACGCTGGAGCTTGCCGGCGCGCGCGCCCGGGCGGGCCGGACGCTGAAGGTCATCCGTTCCTCGCGTTCGCTTGCCGAAGCCGTGAACGCCGTCGGCGGCCGCGGCGGCCCTGCCGCGCTGATGCTGCGCACCGCCGCCGAAGAGATGCAGCTTTCCGAAGCCGCTCTCGATCACGCTGATGGCGATGGCGTCAAGGAGCGTGTTGGCTCAGCCCTCTCCCGCATCGAGGCTTTTGCCGGAAGGCGCATGTCGCGCGGCACGGGCGTGCTCGCGACGATCGGCTCGACCGCCCCCTTCGTCGGCCTGTTCGGCACCGTCTGGGGCATCATGAACTCCTTCATCGGCATTTCCGAAACGCAGACGACGAACCTTGCCGTGGTCGCGCCGGGCATCGCGGAAGCCCTGCTCGCCACCGCCATCGGCCTGGTGGCCGCCATCCCGGCCGTCGTCATCTACAACGTCTTCGCCCGGTCCGTGACCGGCTACCGCCAGCTTCTCGCCGATGCCGCAGCCGGCGTGGAGCGGCTCGTCAGCCGCGACCTCGATTTCCGCAAGGTTCCGCCCGGCGCGCGCAAGACCCCGATGTCGCTGGTGGCGGGAGGCTGATCGACCATGGCCGGCGGCATTCGCGAACATCACGGCGACGAGCTTCCCGAAAACCATGAGATCAACGTGACGCCGTTCATCGACGTCATGCTGGTTCTCCTGATCATCTTCATGGTAGCGGCGCCGCTTTCCACCGTCGACGTCAATGTCGATCTTCCTGCTTCCTCCGCCAAGCCCGCCGAACGGCCGGACGAACCGCTCTATCTGACTGTGAAGGAAGATCTCAGCCTCAACATCGGCAACGACGCCGTGGCGCGCGAGCAGCTCGCCGCAACGCTGGACCGAGTGACCGAGGGCAACAAGGACACGCGCGTCTTCCTGCGCGCCGACAAGGCGGTCGATTACGGGCAGTTCATGGAAGTCATGAACCTGCTCAGGGATGCCGGTTACCTGAAGATCGCGCTGGTGGGTCTCGAAGCGCTGCCGACGCCACCGGCCTCCGCCGCACCTGCCGACGGCACCCAGGCGCCGGCCGCCGGACCGCAAGCCGGACCCTCCGCGCCCGCGGCGGGAGGCAATCCATGAGCATCGTCGTCTCGCAGACAGGTCCGAGTGGGCGCGTCGGCGAGCTGGCGCTCTGGGGCGCTGCCGGGCTCGTGATGCTGACGGTGCATTACGGAGCCGCTCTCTACCTGATGCGGGAAGAGCCGGTCTCACCGTCGGAGAGCGCTCCCCCTGCGGCAATCATGATCGAACTGGCGCCCGAGCCGGAGGCCGTCAACACGGAAGAGGAGCAGATTTCTCCGGACGTTCAGGACGTGGAAGAGGTCAAGAGCGAGCAGGCGGAGCCGGTCGAGGAGCCTCAACCGGAGCCGGTGGCCGAACCCGAGCCGCAGCCGGTCGAACCGCCCCCGCAGGAGGTCGCCGAACCCGTCGAGCCCGAGCCGGTGGAACCGGTCATGGAAGAACCGCTGCCGGAGCCGCAACCCGAAATCACCCAGACCATTCCCGAACCGCCGCCGGAACCCGTCGAGGAGATCGACCCGATCGAGCAGCAGATGACGGCTGCGCTCGAAAATGTCGAGGTGCCGCTGCCTATGGTGCGTCCGCCGATGCCGGTCGAGAAACCGCCGGAAGTGGCCAAGAAGCCCGAGCCGAAGAAGGAGCCGGTCAAGAAGGTCGAAAGGCCGAAGCAGCAGCAACAGCAGGCGCGCCGGGAGACGGCCGAAGCGAAGGTTCAGGCCAGACAATCGGATCGAACGGCGGCGAACCAGAATTCCGCGGGGTTCTTTTCCTCGTCAGTCTCGCCGACACAGTGGATGACACGTGTGCGGGCGAAGATCGGCAGATATGCCCGGCGCTGCCCCGGCAATGTCACCGGTATTGTGACGGTTCGCTTCAGTTTCGATGGTAGCGGCAACATCGGCAGCGTTTCGGTGGCGCGGTCGTCAGGCAATTCGGCTATCGACGACTATGTCGCATCGGCTGTGCGGCGCGCGTCACCTATCCCGACGCCTCCTTCCGGTGTTGCACGCACCCTAAGCCAGCCGGTAGAGTGCCAGTAGCCGCTTCATTTCGGAGCGGCGTTCGCTCCTGACCTGCTTCGGATCTCCAGCATGCACATGACACTCCAAGAAGCCGAAACGCTCGTACAGGGCGTTTTCGAAGCCAACGGCGTTCTCCCCAAAACGGCCCGATCCGTCGCGCACGCGCTCGTGCATGCGGAAGCGGCCGGGCAATACGGGCACGGGCTGAGGCGCATTCCCGCCTATATCGGCCAGGCCCGCAACGGCAAGGTGGACGGCAAGGCACGCCCCACCACCTTACGCCCAAGACCGGCGGTGCTCACAGTCGATGCCGCGCTCGGCTACGCCTATCCGGCCTTCGATCTTGCCGTTGAAAAGCTTCCCGACATAGCCCGCGAACAGGGCATCGCGCTCGGCCTCGTCCATCGCTCGCATCACGCAGGCGTCATGGCGCTGACGGTGGAACGGTTCGCCGAACAGGGCCTCGTGGCGCTGATGTTCGCCAATGCGCCGGCCTCCATGGCCGCCTGGGGCGGCAGGAAACGCCTGTTCGGCACCAATCCGATCGCCTTTGCCACGCCCGTCGCAGGGGAAGACCCCATCGTCATCGATCTCGCGCTTTCCACCGTCGCGGCGGGCAAGATCATGGCGGCCAGGCAGAAGGGCGAGAGCATTCCGGAAGGCTGGGCCTTCGATGCCGAAGGCAGGCCGACGACCGATCCGAACGAGGCGTTGAAAGGCGTCATGGCGCCTTCCGGCGGCGCCAAGGGCGCGGCGCTGGCCCTGATGGTGGAAATCCTGGCGGCCGGCCTGACGGGCGGCAACTTCTCCTATGAGGCAAGCTCCTTCATGGAAGAGAAGGGCGCACCACCTGCGGTCGGCCAGACGCTGATCGTCATCGATCCCACGGCCGGGGCCGCTTCCGCAGTCGAACGGATCGCGGAATTCGCCCGGGAAATGGCGTCGGAAGAGGGTGTTCGGCTGCCCGGCCGGCGTGGGCAGAACGCTCGAAGTGCCGCGATCGAAAAGGGTCTCGACATCGACGACGAGGTGATCGCCGCGATCAAGGCTTTGGGTTAGGCACGGAGCGCCTCTGGCGTGCCAAGCGGCAAACCGGGCAATCTCAACGGAGAGGAACTGAAAATGAAAAAGCCTGGCGCGGGAGGAGGATGCGCCAGGCTTTAAACTTGATCGACAACTGGGAGGAGGAGGATGTTGTCGATCCGTATCAAACGACGCTGGGAGGAGGAGTGCGCCGTTCGATGAACAGAGATATAGGCTAATCGATTAAGCGCGCCAATCCCTTCTGTTGCAATGCAGCAATGCGCTGGACGCAAAGCTTGAGCAAATGCCCAGGGACAAACCCATCGCTCACAAAGGCGGGATTCAGCTTCCACGGCGGGCGCTCCAAGATGACGGTATCCTTGGCGAAGAACGTGGTCTATAGCGAATGCCGGAATGACAGGCCGACGGAGACGGGCATGGCAGAGATTCGATATCACGAGGGCGATATTTCGGCGGTGGATGCAATCCGCTACACGGGGGCGATCGCCATCGACACGGAGACCCTCGGCCTCGTGCCGCGCCGCGACCGCCTCTGCGTCGTGCAGCTTTCGCCGGGTGACGGCTCGGCCGACGTGATCCGCATCGCCGCCGGCCAGAACCAGGCGCCGAACCTCGTCGCCCTGCTTGCCGACCCCTCGCGGCAGAAGATCTTCCATTACGGTCGTTTCGACATCGCCGTCCTCTTCCATACGTTCGGCGTGACGACGACGCCGGTCTTCTGCACCAAGATCGCCTCGCGGCTCGCCCGCACCTATACGGACCGTCACGGGCTCAAGGACAATCTCAAGGAACTGCTCGACATCGACGTTTCAAAGGCGCAGCAGCAATCCGACTGGGCCGCGGAAGTGCTTTCGCCGGCGCAGCTCGAATATGCCGCCTCCGACGTGCTCTACCTGCATGCATTGCGCGACAAGCTCAACGACCGGCTCGTGCGCGACAATCGCATCGAGCTTGCCAAGGCCTGCTTCGATTTCCTGCCGACGCGCGCGAAGCTCGACCTGCTCGGCTGGGAAGAGGTGGACATCTTCGCCCATAGCTGATGGAACAGCGTCATCGGGAACGTCCGCCGGCACATGAGACGGGGCCCTATCTCGAGCCTCTGCGTCTCATTATTCGTGGCGCATTGGCGCCGCTTCCCTGGTGGCTTTCCGAATTCATCCTGTTCGGCCTGAAGCAGGCTTGGGCCTGTTTGTTCGCGGCGATCATGCTCGCGCTGCTGATCGTCACCAAATTCGTCTGGCAGCCGGGCTGGCCGCTTTACCGCTACGATTTTCTGTTCGTCGCCGCGCTTGCGGTTCAGGCCCTTTTTCTGCGCTTCAAGATGGAAAGCTGGGAGGAGGCCAAGGTCATCCTCGTCTATCACGTCACCGGCACGGTCATGGAGATCTTCAAGGTCCATATGGGATCATGGACCTATCCGGAGCCGTCGATCTTCCAAATTTCCGGCGTGCCGCTGTTTTCCGGCTTTATGTATGCCTCGGTCGGCTCCTTCATGGCCCGCACGATCCGCATCTTCGACATGCGCTTCACCCACTATCCGCCCATGTGGCAGACCGGACTGCTGGCGATCGCCATATACCTCAATTTCTTCAGCCATCACTACCTGCCGGATCTGCGCTATCTTCTATTCGCGGCAACGGTCGTCATCTTCCGGCGCGTGAGCATCCATTTCACGACAGATCGGACGACCCTCAACATGCCGCTGGTCGCGGCAGCGCTTCTTTCGTCAGTTTTCCTGTGGGTGGCGGAAAACATAGGCACGCTCACCGGCACCTGGATCTATCCGACACAGAAGGCCTGGCATGTGGTTTCGTTCGGCAAGCTCGGTTCGTGGTATCTGCTGCTTTACGTCAGCTTCGTGCTGGTCACGCTGGTCCTGAAGCCGCGGCCTCCTATTTCTGAGGGGGACAAGTCCTAGTCCTCCGGTAATATCCCGTTAACCTTCGGAACCTATCTTCGCCCACGTTATACCTCCGAGACCGGATATCGGGCCATGTTGCTTCCCACCCAGCAGACCTACGGGCTTGCCGCGACCAACGTGATGCAATCGATGCTCGACGGCATCGAGGAACTGCGCAAGAAAGAGGAAGCCGAACGGTCCGGCAAGGAACGCGATCCGGTCAGCGAGGCGCGCATCAGCGCCAGCGAGGAAGCCAGGCGCGCCAGGGAGAAGATCACTTCCGCCCTCTTCGGCGTCAACCGCACCGATCCCAACGAATTGAAGATCGAGCTCATCGACCGCCTTGCCGCCAAGCTCGGCATCGATACGGACGAGGCACGCTCTTCCTATCGGCTCGGCAAGGCGCTGGAAGATGCGTTGAAGGAAATGGGGTCGGCCGGAGCGACCAAGCTTGCGGAAGATCTCGGCCTCAAGGATATCGGCGTCTCGATGGAGACGCTGCTGGCGGCGATCAAGAACCCCTATGGCGACGACAATCAGCGCCTGATGGAGGGCCTGAATAAAAAGGCCAATGGCGGCAAGCTCGGCACCGAAGTCGAGCGCGTCGTCCAGCGTCTCGAAGACGTCGCCGATCCGAAGACGCTCGAAGAGCTCAAGCTCGGCCCCCAGGGTTACGACCCGACCCGCGTCGAGGACGAGGAAACCCGCGCCGAGCGCCAGGAGGACATTGAAGCCGCAGAGGCCGGGAAGAAGCTTGAGGATGTCCAGAAGGTGCAGGACATCATCGAGGAGAAGAATGACCAGCCGGTAGGCGAGCCGGGCACGGAAAGCCCGGACGCAACGGCGCAGGCCGATGACGCCGCGCTGCTGGCCATATTTGCCGCCGCGGCGGAACAGGTTGCCAATTCCGATACCGCCGAAGCAGCCGAGAATCTTGTTTCCGATGAGGCTTCGGTCGAAGACAGGAGCGCGGCATCCGCCGACGCTCCGGTCGAAGGCGAGGCTCCGACAAGCGAATTCAACGCGGACGCGACCGAGAAGCTTGCCGCCGACAAGGCGATCGAACAGGAAGAGGCCGATATCCTGCCGGTGCGCGTGGATGATATCGGCGTCTACGAATTGCTGAAGAGGAAACTGGCTGCGTAATCCCCCAAGCGCCCAAGTCTTCCGTCCCATCTGCCCCGCCCGAGATCACTTTCGCTAATATGTTAGCGAGGCGTTAACCTTTTTGCCCCAAGGTAGATGCTATCTATCGGCATTGGGAACGCCATGAGGCGTTACGGTCGCAGCGCCGCTACGTTGCGAAAACACAATCGCTTAGCCGAACTGTCCCCTATCGTCGCAATCAGACATGGAGCGTACGATGCTGCCTCCAGTTCGTGCCACGTTGAGCTCATTCGTCGATTATCAGACGCCGTCGCACCAGCCCACGCCGCGGCAGCGGATCGATGTGGCCAATAGCGCGGCCGCCACCGAAACCATCGCCTCCTCCCCTTTGTCAGGCGGGCGGCTGGATATTCTTTCCCTTTCGGCCCAGCTCCAGCTCGCGCAGGGCTTCTCCATCTTCGCCGAAACCATCGGCAAACTGATCAAGCTCCCCCGCCGTGAAGGTGAGGCTCTGCTTGATTACGCCCGGCGCCTCTCGGAGGCGGTGAAGGCGATGAACCCGGCCGAAAGGATGGCGCTCGAACGCATTCTCAATCAGCTCGTCAAAGGTGTCTCGCTGCGGCTGCTGACGGAAATCCTCAATAACCCGGCCGGACCGGATGCGGCCCGGTTCGCTATGCGGATAGAAACCGCACAGTTGCTCGACCGCGATCTGGCCGCCAAAGCGGTCGTCAGTTCCTATCGCCAGAACGCGGGAGCCGAGCAGACGGCTGCTCCGCCGCCGCGGCCGGCCAACGCTGCCCCACCCCTCTCCGGCCAATCCACCGGAAGCGGAACTCCACCTCGAACGGCGGCCGAGGCCCAAGCGGCATCGTCAGCCCCTCAGACCAGCAGCGCCGCCGCCGCAAACCAAGCGGCAGACACCGGGAGCGCGTCCATTACCGGACCGGCGAACAATGCGGAAGCGCTTCTACGGGCAGCCGCGACGCCTGAACCCGATGCCGAAACAGTGCCTCTCACCTCGACGGAAGAAACCGCGCTGCAGACAGCCGGCAGCCCGGAAACCGAACTCCCTGCAGCGCCGGCACCGGAGCAGGAAATCGCAGCGGAGCTTGCCGAAAGCGAGACGCCCGATGGGATCGGAGTCCCGACGGACGAAATGCCGGAGGTTCCATCTTCGGCGCGACGTTTCGAAGGTGATGCACGGAGAAGCGCCTACCCGGCATCGGGCGACCGGCAGATCTCCTCCCCCGTCTTCTATGACGGCCCGGCGCTTGCCCGCCTTTCCCAGCGTGGCATCGAGCGCGCGGCGCTTCACGGGGACAAGACGGCGGCCGGCGCCATGACGGAATTGCTCGCGAAAGTGTTCGCCGAAGGGGCCGGCGAGATCATGGAGGCATTGCCTGCCGCAGCAAGGCCCCTGCCCGAGCGGCAGGCACTGGAGGAATTGCTCGACGGCGAAATGCCGCCGGAGCCTGCCTTGCGGGCAAAGGAGGACGCTGCCGGTACAACGTCCAAACCGGCCGCGCAGGCGGCTGCGGAGCCGGAGACTTCGGCTCCGTCGGCCCGTTCCTCCGGCGCACCGGCGAACCCCAATGGACAGCCGGCCGGCGCAGCGGAACTCGGCGAGCAGCTCGCCCTTCCCTTGCCGCTGCCTCATGTTTTGCGTGAGGGCGTTCCGCTGCCTTATGTGGCCTATCCGCCCGAAGAACGTGAGAGGGACCCGGAAGAACGCAAGACCAAGGCGATCTCGCAAACCGACGAGGACGGCGAACAGCAGCACTCGGCCGACCAGCACGGATTCAGCGAGGATCAAGCATCCGGAGACGAGCAGGAAGATGCCGGCGAGGAAGCTTCCGACGAAGAGGCGGAGGATGCAAACCGGGCGAACGATCTCTATTGGCGCATGGCCGGCTGGACCTGATCCTCGGATCATCCGAGAACAAGGATGACGATGGAAAGGCATGAAAAACCACCGAACTTCCGCCCGGCGGCTCAGTTTGTTGGCAAAGGCCGAGGATGACGAAAATCGCCGGCGATGCCCAAAAGCAAAAAGCCTGTCCCTTGCGGAACAGGCTAGCTTTTAAGGTAAGCCACCGCCACCCGAATTAGGCGCGGAGAACGCCGCCCGTCGTCTTCTCGACATTGGTGACGATCTTGCCGGTCAGCGCCTCGAAATCCTCGTCGGTCAGTGTCCGCTCGACCGGTTGGATCAGCACTTCGATCGCCACCGATTTCCTGCCTTCGCCGAGTGAGGCGCCCTCGAAGACGTCGAAGACGTTGACGCCGGTGATCAGCTTGCGGTCGGCGCCCGATGCCGCCTTGACGATCGCGCCGGCTTCCACGTCGCTCGCCACCACGAAGGCGAAGTCGCGCTTCACCGCCTGGAAGGGCGAAAGCTCCAGCGGCGGCTTGGTTCGCGTCGCCTTCTTCTTCGGCTCCGGCATGGCGTCGAGGAAGACCTCGAAGCCGCAAAGCGCGCCCGAGACGTCGAGGCTGTCCAGCGTCTTCGGATGGAACTCGCCGAAATAGCCGAGCACCACTTTCGGGCCCATCTTGATCGTGCCGGAGCGGCCGGGATGATACCAGGCCGGCGCGCCCCTCTCGATCTGGACATTGCCCATCGGCAGGCCGCAGGCTTCGATGATCGCCAGCGCATCGGCCTTGGCGTCGAAGACGTCTACCGGCTTGCCGCCGCCCTTGGCATTGTTCGACCAGAGGCGGCCCGTGCCGTTGATCGAGGCGGTGCCGCGGCGCACGCCGCCGGCCACGCGCCGCTGGCCTTCCGGCGCGTCGGTCTCATAGGTGCCCGAGACCTCGAAGATCGCCACGTCGCCAAGCCCCTTGTCGGCATTGCGCTGCGCCGCCGTCAGCAGGCCGGGCAGCAGCGAGGGCCGCATGTCCGACATGTCGGACGCGATCGGGTTCGCAAGCTTCAACGCCTGACTGCCGCCGCCGAAGAGCTTCGCCTGATCCTCGGAGATGAAGGACCAGGTGACCGCTTCCAGCATGCCGCGCGAGGCGAGCGCGCGCTTGGCGGCGCGGGTGCGCACCTGCAGTGCGGTCAGGATCTTTCCGTTGACGCTGGAGAGCCTGTCGATCGCCTCCGGCTTGATCTGGTCGACGCCATGGATGCGCATAACCTCTTCGACGAGGTCGGCCTTGCCGTCCACATCCGGCCGCCAAGACGGGACCGTCACGGAGACCTGTTCGCCGGAACCTTCCACGGTGAAGCCGAGACGGGTCAGGATCTGCCGGCTTTCGTCGGTCGAGACTTCGAGGCCCGTCAGGCGCTTCACTTCCGAGAACGGGAAATCGACGACTTTCGGCTGGCTTCCTTTGTAACCGGCGACTTTCGCTTCCGCAGCCGTGCCGCCGCAAAGCTGAAGCACCAGCTCCGTCGTGCGGTCGAGGCCGGGGATCATGTATTCGGGATCTACGCCGCGCTCGAAACGGTAGCGCGCGTCGGTGATGATGCCGAGCGAACGGCCCGACTTAGCTATGTTGATCGGGTCCCAGAGCGCCGACTCGATCAGCACGTCGGTCGTGTTCCCGTCGCAGCCGGAATGCTCGCCACCCATGATGCCGCCGATCGATTCCACGCCGTCCTCGTCGGCGATGACGACGTTGTTGGGCGTAAGCTTGTACTCACGCGTATCGAGCGCCAGAACCGTCTCGCCTTCCAGCGCGCGGCGGACCGTCAGGCCGCCCTTCACCTTGGCGGCGTCGAAGACGTGCATCGGCCGGCCCCGGTCGAAGGTCATGTAATTGGTGATGTCGACCAGCGCGTTGATCGGACGCAGGCCGATCGCCTTCAGCCGCGCCTGCATCCAGGCCGGGCTCGGGCCGTTCTTCACGCCGCGCACGAGGCGGAGCGCGAAACCCGGGCAGAGCCGTTCGTCGTCGAGAACGATCCTCAGGCCGACCGACGTCTCGCCTTCGGTCCTGAAATCGGGCCTGGCCTGCGGCTTCAGCGTGCCGAGGCCGGCAGCCGCCAGATCGCGGGCGATGCCGTGGATCGAGGTGCAGTCCGGCCGGTTCGGCGTCAGGTTGATCTCGATGACAGGATCGTCGAGGCCGGCATAGGCAGCGAAGGGCGTGCCCACCGGCGCATCCGCCGGAAGGTCGATGATGCCCTCGTGATTGTCCGACATGTCGAGCTCCTTTTCGGAGCACATCATGCCGTGGCTTTCGACGCCGCGGATATTGCCGACGGCGAGCGTCACGCCGATGCCCGGAACATAGGTGCCGGGACGCGCCAAGGCGCCAATCAGGCCGGTACGGGCGTTCGGCGCGCCGCAGACGACCTGCACCGGCTTGCCATCACCGGCATCCACCATCAACACCTTGAGACGGTCGGCCTGCGGGTGTTTTTCAGCCGAGACGACCCGGGCGATGACGAAAGGCTTGTAAGCCTTCTTGTCGTCGATATCCTCGACTTCGAGACCGATCGAGGTCAGGCGCTCGCAGATCTCGTCCAGCGTTGCGTCGGTCTCAAGATGATCCTTGAGCCAGGAAAGCGTGAATTTCATTGTCGTTGTTCTCGTCTCAAAATCATCGGGAAATCAGGTCAGGCGGCCTTTTCCGGGGCCTTGGCGCCGGGGGCCTTTACGCCCAGGAACATACTTTTCACCGAAATGCCTTCATCGACAGCGGTCCACCAGATTCCTTCGTACATCAACTCGATGTCGTTCAGTTGGTTGTCGCTCAGCTCCGACAGGAACGGATACCACCAGAGAGGCGTAGCAATGACGCGACCATCGGCGAGCGCCACGTGGACCTCGCCGTCGGCACACCAAGCCCGAACAGGCCGCATCTCGTCAGTTTCAAAGACCAAAGAAGTCATGCCAAACGCCTAGCCATTCATCACGGTGGTCCGCGGCCACCTTGAGCAGCCTTCCAATTTCCTGATCATTATATCCTTTATTCTGCGCGACTTCCAAACTCCTCAGCCAGACCTTCAAGGATTTCGAACCCTTGACAATATGGACATGCGGCGGTTCACCCACGTCCAAAGCGTAGAACCTGAACTTGTATCCATGCCAGATCAGCAAGGTCGGCATTGTCAGGTTCTCTGCCTCAAGCACTCAAACCGCCGAACAGCGTCGGCATGTCGAGCGGCCGGAAGCCGTAGTGGTTCATCCAGCGGACATCGGCGTTGAAGAAATCCCGCAGGTCCGGCATGCCGTATTTCAGCATGGCGATGCGGTCCAGCCCCATGCCCCAGGCGAAGCCCTGGAACTCGTCCGGGTCGAGCCCGCCGGCCTTCAGCACGTTCGGGTGCACCATGCCGCAGCCCAAAATCTCCATCCAGTCGGTGCCTTCGCCGAACTTGACAATCGGGCCGGAGCGGTCGCACTGGATGTCCACCTCGAAGCTCGGCTCGGTGAACGGAAAGAAGGACGGACGGAAGCGCATCGTCACCGACGGCACTTCGAAGAAGGCCTTGCAGAATTCTTCCAGGATCCAGCGCATGTGGCCGACATGCGATTTCTTGTCGACAACAAGCCCTTCGACCTGATGGAACATCGGCGAATGCGTGGCATCGGAGTCCTGGCGATAGGTCTTGCCCGGAATGATGATGCGGATCGGCGGTGTCTCAGCCTCCATGGTGCGGATCTGCACCGGCGAGGTATGGGTGCGCAGCACCTTGCGCTCGCCCTTCTCGTCGGGAAGGAAGAAGAAGGTGTCGTGCATCTCGCGGGCCGGGTGGCCTTCGGGGAAATTCAGCGCCGTGAAGTTGTAATAGTCGGTCTCGACATCCGGGCCCTCGGCGATCGAGAAGCCCATGTCGCCGAAGATCGCGGTGATCTCGTCGACGATCTGGCTGATCGGATGGATGCGGCCGCGCTCGGCGGGAGAGGAGCGCACGGGAAGCGAGATATCCACCGTCTCTGCCTTCAGCCGCGCGTCGATCGCCGCGTCCTTCAGCACCGTCTTGCGGGTCGCGATCGCATCGGTGATCTCGTTCCTCAGCGCGTTGATCGCTGCACCGCGGCTCTGGCGCTCCTCCGGCGACATCGAACCGAGCGTCTTCAGGAGTTCGGAGACGGAGCCTTTCTTACCCAGCGCGGACACGCGCACGGTCTCGATCGCCGCCTCGTCGCCGGCACCGGCGATTTCCGCCAGAAGCGAAGTTTTCAGGTTTTCCAGATCGGACATGGTTTCTTCCGTTGATGTTCGGAGAGATCTATTGCGAGGTCGTAACGGGCAAATGAAAAACCCGCGCCAGCCCTGACCAGCGCGGGTTTCCCAAAATCAGAAAAGCTAATTAAGCTTGGGAAGCGCTGGTTAACGAACCGCGCTTTCAAACTCGTTGGTGGTGCCGGCTTCCTTGAGGTATTCGAGAGCCTTCTTGGAGGCCTCGACGAGCGCGCCGAAGGCTGCCGGCTCATGGATCGCCATGTCGGAGAGAACCTTGCGGTCCACTTCGATGCCAGCCTTGTTGAGACCGTCGATGAAGCGGCCGTAGGTCAGGCCGAACTCGCGGACGGCAGCGTTGATGCGCTGGATCCACAGAGCGCGGAAATTCCGCTTCTTCACGCGGCGGTCGCGCGTGGCCATCTGGCGGGAACGATCAACGGCAGCCTTGGCTGCGCGGATCGTGTTCTTGCGGCGGCCGTAGAAGCCCTTGGCTGCCTTGAGGGTCTTGGTGTGCTTGGCGCGGGAAGTGACGCCCCGTTTTACGCGTGCCATGTCATGATCTCCTTAATGATCCAATCGCTCGACTAGTCTCAGAGACCGTTCGGCAGGTAGCTCTTGATAACCTTCTTGCCATCGGGTTCGGCAAGGATCATCGTTCCGCGCGCATCGCGGATGAACTTGTTGGACCGCTTGATCATGCCGTGGCGCTTGCCAGCGGCGGCTGCGACGACCTTGCCCGTTGCGGTGATCTTGAACCGCTTCTTGGCAGCCGATTTCGTCTTCATCTTGGGCATTTTGCTACTCCGTTTTTGTATCGAAACCGGCAGACGAAGCCAGTTTCAAGCATTTAGAACGGCCACGGCATGCCCTGCCGGACCGTTCGGACGCGCGCTTATAACCGCAGTCGGTGAAAAGCGCAATGGAAAAGAAAGCGTGGCAAAAACCGGCGGAAAGGCCGGTAAAACCGCCTGAGGGCGGAGAGGTGCGGCGCTTATTTCGGCGCCAGCACCATCATCATCTGGCGGCCTTCGAGCTTCGGCTCCGCCTCGACCTTGGCGATCTCCTGGGTGTCGTCCTTCACCTGCAGCAGAAGCTTCATGCCGAGTTCCTGGTGGGCCATTTCGCGGCCGCGGAACTTCAGCGTCACCTTCACCTTGTCGCCTTCTTCGAAGAAGCGATTGATCGCCTTCATCTTCACCTCATAGTCGTGGGTGTCGATGTTCGGGCGCATCTTGATTTCTTTGACTTCGACGATCTTCTGCTTCTTGCGGGCTTCGGCAGCCTTCTTCTGGTTCGCATATTTCAGCTTGCCGAGATCGAGGATCTTGCACACCGGCGGTTCAGAGTTCGGCGAGATCTCGACGAGGTCGAGACCAGCTTCCTCTGCCATTTTGAGGGCCTGATCGGTCGGGACTATGCCAAGATTCTGGCCTTCGGCATCGATAAGCTGGACCTTGGGAATGCGAATTTCCCTATTGGAGCGCGGCCCCTCCTTAACGGGGGCATCGGCTTTGAATGGTCTGCGAATGGTCGTATTCTCCTTGTTGTTTCGGAACGCAAGCGACGATTCTCGCTCGCCCGGCCTGCGGCCGACGGCAATGTCGTGATCGCTTGGCCGAAGTCAATAGCACGTTGTCATGAAAAAATCACCTGCTGTCGCACGCGGCGAATCTGTTTTATAGGCGCCGGAAAAGCGTAAGGGATCCAGCATGACAGAGACCGCAGCCGGCATCACCGGGAAAAGGATCACCGTGGGCGCGGGACCGGCCGCGCGCGAGATCGCCGTCATCCACCGGGCGGCGCGGAAGAAGGCCGGACCCGCATTCGTCTGGCTCGGAGGCTACCGGTCCGACATGTCGGGCACCAAGGCCGTGGAACTGGACAGGCTGGCGGACGAGCTCGGGCTTGCCGCAATCCGGTTCGACTATTCCGGCCACGGCCTCTCCGGCGGCGTCTTCCGCGACGGCACGATCTCCCGCTGGTTGGAAGAGGCGCTCGCCGTGCTCGACGACATCAAGCCGAAGCGGGTCATCCTGGTCGGCTCCTCAATGGGCGGCTGGATCGCGCTCCGCCTCGTGCAGGAACTGAGGAAGCGCAAGAAGGCGCCCCGCGTCGATGGCATCGTGCTGGTCGCGCCGGCGCCGGATTTCACTGCGGAGCTCATCGAGCCGAACCTGACGGATGCCGAACGGCAGTCGCTTTCCGAGAGGGGCTATTTCGAGGAGCATTCCGAATACAGTCCCGAGCCCAATATCTATACCCGGGACCTCATCGAGGACGGTCGCAGGAACCTCGTTCTGTCCGGTATCATCGAAACCGGCTGCCCCGTCCATATCCTGCAAGGCATGAAGGATGCGGACGTGCCTTACAGCCACGCACTGAAGCTCGTCGAATTCCTGCCGGCCGACGACGTTGTTCTGACCCTGATCCGCGACGGCGACCACCGGCTTTCCCGGCCGCAGGACATCGAGAAATTGGGGGCTGTGGTCGCGGCCTCAATAATGCATGATTAAATTTTGGGCTGAGACAAAAATGTTGCAGTCTTAACCATAATCCCACCCTTCAGATATTAACAAATCTTCGCGATTGACTCTCGTGCCCGTCCAATCTTAACTTTTCGTTAGGATTTAAAGGGACGGGTCCATGATGAGAGCCTTGCAGGCACGGCTTGCCGTGATCCTAGTCAGCATACTTGTACCAGTGAGCGCAGCAGTGCCGGCTCCGAGACCTGTGGGTTCCATGGTCACCGGCGCAGTGACTTCCCAGCCGATCGGCCATTACGAATTCTGTCAGAAGTACCGGGCGGAATGCAACATCAAGAGCCGTTCCGCTCCGCCGCCGAAAGTCAGCGCCAAGGGAATGGCCCTCGTCCGCCAGATCAACCGCTCCGTCAACGCCCGTTACATTGCCAAGACGGACAGGGAGGTCTTCGGCCGGGAAGAGGTCTGGAGCTATCCCACCAAGTTCGCCGACTGCGAAGATTACGCCCTCCAGAAGCGCAAGGAACTGGCTGCCCGCGGTTTCGCACTGTCGGATCTCCTGATGACGGTCGTCCGCAAGCCCGACGGGGAAGGCCATGCCGTCCTCACGCTTCGCACCGCCGACGGCGATTTCATCCTGGACAACCTCGATGGCGAGGTGAAGCCCTGGTATCAGACGCCCTATACCTTCCTCAAGCGACAGGCATCCTTCAACACGGGGCGCTGGGTGACGATCGAAAACGGCCGCGATCTGCTGGTCGGCGCTCTGCGCTGAACCGATCGCCCACAGCATGAAACCGCCTGCGATCCAAAGGATTGCGGGCGGTTTTGTTTTGTTGGAGAGGCACCGGGGAGTGTCTGCCGAACCGGCACCCGGCCCTTCGCTTTGGGCTCAGGGCGTTCGTAGCTCAAAACGCTCCACTGGAGCGTTTTGCCGGCTACGCCGTCGCCACTCACCCATTCCCGATCAGGATGCCCGCGGCGAGCACCAGCGAACCGCCGAAGACCACTTGGAAGACGGCGCGCAGGAAGGGCGTCTCCATATAGCGGTTCTGGATAAAGGCGATCGCCCAGAGTTCGAAGAAGACGACGACCGCCGCGACGATCGTCGCGGTCCAGAAATGCGGGATGAGATAGGGCAGCGCGTGGCCGAGACCGCCGATCGCCGTCATGATACCGGAAGCGAGCCCGCGCTTGACCGGCGAGCCGCGGCCGGAAATCTTGCCGTCGTCGTGGGCGGCTTCGGTAAAGCCCATCGAAATGCCGGCGCCGACCGAGGCCGACAGGCCGATCAGGAAGGTCGACCAGGTATCGCCCGTGGCGAAGGCGGCGGCGAAGATCGGCGCGAGCGTCGAAACCGATCCGTCCATCAGCCCGGCAAGGCCCGGCTGCACGTAGGTCAGGATGAACTGGCGGCGCGCGGTTCCGTTCTCCTCCTTCTTCACGTCTTCGGTCACATGCTTTTCGCCGAGCATGCGGGCGATGTCCTCGTGCCCCTGTTCGGCGATCGCCAGATCGCCCAGCAACTGCCGCGTCGAGGCATCAGAGACCCGCTTGGCCGCCTCAGTATAGAAACGGAAGGCCTGCTCCTCCATCGCTTCCGCCTGTTCGCGCACCTTTTCAAGCGGCAGGTTGCGGACCAGCCAGTCCGGTTTGCGCTCGTAGAAGCCGCGCACATGCTCGCGGCGGATCAGCGGGATGCGCTCGCCGAAACGGGAACGGAACATCTCGATCAGCACGTTCTTGTGCGTCTGCTCGACTTCCGCCATGTCCTCGAACACCTTGGCGGAGACCGGGTACTGGTCCCTCAGGCTATCCGCATAGCCGAGATAGATGCGTGCGTCCTCTTCTTCCGAGGCGATGGCGAGAGCCAGGATTTCCCTCTCGTCGAGAGAGGAGAACGGGCGTTTGCTGGTGGAGAAAAGGCGGGCGAGCATGAGGGCCTCAGTCTTAGAATAATTCTAAACTAAGCTCTGGAACAAAAACTTCAAGGGAATTCCTCCGCCGACCGCAGCCGTATGGCGGACGGCATGAACAAAGCAATTTCCGCAAACAATGGCCGCGCTGCGGCGTAATCTTCGGATTTTTTTCTTGCCGTTGCCGAAACGAAATGATTAACAGCGCGCCGCACGGGCAAAAATCCGGGCATCTCCCAAAGTCAAAAAGGCATTATTCCCATGGATCGCAGACAATTCTTCCGGCAGGCCGCGACCGCCGGCGTGGGCGCCGCTGCCGCGACCGCGCTTACGGCTCCCCTGGCCGCTCCGGCTATCGCCCAGGAAAACCCGAAGATCACCTGGAGGATGACCTCCTCCTTCACCAAGAACACCGACATCCTCTGGTCCGCCGCCACCGACATTGCGGAAAGCGTGAAGGAAGCGTCCGACGGCAACTTCACCATCCACACTTTCGCCGCCGGCGAAGTCGTGCCGGGTCTCCAGGCCGCCGACGCCGTCTCCAACGGCACCGTCGAAATGGCGCATACCTGCTGCTATTACTATATCGGCAAGGACCCGACCTTCGCGCTCGGCACGGCCGTTCCGTTCGGCCTCAACGCGCGCCAGACCAATTCATGGCTCTCGGTCGGCGGCGGCAACGAGCTGATCAACGAATTCCTCGCCGGCTACAACATCCATGCCCTGCCGGCCGGCAATACCGGCGCCCAGATGGGCGGCTGGTACCGCAAGGAAATCAACACGGTCGGCGACCTCAACGGGCTCAAGATGCGCATCGCCGGCCTCGCCGGCCAAGTCATGCAGAAGCTCGGCGTCACGCCCCAGCAGATCGCCGGCGGCGACGTCTATGCCGCGCTCGAAAAGGGCACGATCGACGCCACCGAATTCGTCGGTCCCTATGACGACCAGAAGCTCGGCTTCGTGAAGGTCGCCAAGTACTATTACTATCCGGCCTGGTGGGAAGGCGGCCCGGTCGTGCATGCCTTCTTCAACCTGGAAAAGTTCAACGCGCTGCCGAAGAGCTACCAGCGCATGCTGAAAGACGCCTGCGCCAACGCCAATGCCAACATGCTCGCCCGCTACGACGCTCACAATGCCACGGCGTTGAAGCAACTCGTTTCCGAAGGCGCCATCCTGAAGCCGTTCAGCCAGGAGATCCTCGAGGCGAGCTACAAGGCGGCCCAGGAGGTCTATGCCGAGATCACCGGCAAGAATGCGGCCTTCAAGAAGATCTACGACAGCCAGCAGGCCTTCAAGAAGGACGGCTATCTGTGGAACCAGATCGCCGAATACAGCTACGACACGTTCATGATGGTGCAGCAGCGCAAGGGCACCCTCTGACGAGGCGGAGGCCCGCTCCTCATCTCGCGCGCCCCTTCCTGAGACGGGAGGGGCGTTTCCGTCTGGCCGCGGCTTCGCTTGCGCCGCCTCAAAGCCCCGCCCGTTCGCCGCGAAAATTTCCGGTGATATTCCGATTTAAAATCATGCCTTTGGTGAGGAATTTTCCGGCCTGCGCCCCGCCTGGATCAAATTAATTGCGCCAAGATGTTGATTATTCGGCAATAAGGCTTATATTGGCGTTATCGAAAATTGCTTGCGACCTTTGTCCACGAGCCCCGTGCTCAGTCAGATTTCCTCTCAAATATCGATCAAAACGGACGAAATACTGTCCGGCAACTCTAGCGATTGAAAGGAAATCGTTATGAATACTGGCACCGTAAAGTGGTTCAACAGCACCAAGGGTTTTGGCTTCATTCAGCCCGATGACGGCGCAACGGACGTTTTCGTCCACGTCTCGGCTGTCGAACGCGCCGGCCTTTCCTCCCTGACTGAAGGTCAGAAAATCTCCTACGAGATCGTTCGCGACCGTAAGTCGGGCAAGAATTCGGCCGACAATCTCCGGGCTGTTTAAGGATGTCATTCGCCTCGGCTGACCACGGATGTACTGGCAGCGAGCGCTTGAATGACGGGAAGAGGTCGGGTTAACGCCCGGCCTTTTTGTTTTTCCCGGCACCCAACCGGGTCAAGGAGAAAACGATGAGTCCAAACGTTTTTGCCGTCGACGATGTCATCGTTCTCAAGGCGAGCCTGATGCGGAAGGGCACCGGCGACCGGACATGCCGCATCGTCGGCCTTCTTCCCGCCGCCGACAGCGGGGAGCAGCAGTATCGGGTCCGTTTCGGCAACGAAAGCTTCGAGCGGCGGATCGTCGCAAGCGACATCGATTCGCCCGCGACGGCATCCGCCGGGAAGGAGGAAACGTCCTCCGAGGCCGCGTGCGAACCGTGGCTGAAGCCCGCGAGCATCCGCGTCGGCAAGTAGTTCAATTTGTGCAACGCGGGTTTGCCCGCAATGGAAAGGATATAGCTTGCAGGTTCTTGTCAGAGACAACAATGTCGAACAGGCACTTCGGGTGCTGAAGAAGAAGATGCAGCGCGAAGGCGTCTTCCGCGAGATGAAGGCGCGCAGCGCTTATGAAAAGCCGTCCGAGAAGCGCGTTCGCGAGAAGGCGGAGGCCGTGCGCCGTTACCGCAAGCTCGCACGCAAGAAGGCGCAGCGCGAAGGCCTGCTGCCGGCCCCCAAGAGAGTGGCCCGTACGCGCTGATATCCGGCTCATCGCCCGGACGTCCACAGGAAGGAGTAGATCATGACCGCCACGAAGGAAGAATTCTTCAATCCCGCCAAGCTTTCCTCGCGTGACAAGGCTGCTGCCACGGATCACACGGCCAGGGCAATCATTGCCGCCGAGGCATCGTTGCGGGAAAAGAAAACCGAGCGGCTGCGGCTGCTTCGCCTCGAACGGGAAGCGGCCCAGCCTTCGCCGGACCCCGCACCGAAGAGGCGCAAGGCGTCCTCCGACCATTGAGTTCCAGCAAAGCCCGGAGCGATCGCTCCGGGCTTTTTCGTTGGGCTGCTGGCCGAACGAAGCCCATGAGCCACCGTTTGTGGTTCATACCGGCTGCATTTGCAGCACTATTCCTCCGGATTTCGCTTGCCGTTTTCAAAACGACGACTAAGAGCGATATCGACACATCTCCGGACCCGATGAGGAGGAATTCCATGAACCGCAGACGTTTCTTCAAGCAGGCCGCGACCGCCGGAATGGGCGCCGCTGCCGCAACCGCGCTTGCTGCCCCCTTGGCCGCACCGGCCATCGCCCAGGAACAGCCCAAGATCAACTGGCGGCTCACTTCCTCCTTCCCGAAGAGCCTCAACATCATCTTCGATGCGGCCAACGAGATCGCCGACAGCGTGAAGGCCGCGACGGACGGCAGGTTCACCATCCAGACCTTCGGCGCCGGCGAGATCGTGCCGCCGCTGCAGGCGGCCGACGCGGTCGCCAACGGCACGGTCGAGATGGCGCATACCTGTTCCTACTATTACATCGGCCAGGACCCGGCCTTCGCGCTCGGCACCGCCATCCCCTTCGGCCTCAATGCCCGCATGACCAATGCCTGGTTCCTCAACGGCGGCAACGACCTGATCAACGAATTCCTCGCGCCTCGCGGCCTCTATGCCCTGCCCGCCGGCAACAGCGGCACCCAGATGGGCGGCTGGTTCCGCAAGGAGATCAATTCGATCGACGACCTCAAGGGCCTCAAGATGCGCATCGCCGGCCTTGCCGGCCAGATCATGCAGAAGGTCGGCGTCACGCCGCAGCAGATCGCCGGCGGCGATGTCTATGCCGCGCTCGAAAAGGGCACGATCGACGCCACCGAATTCGTCGGCCCTTATGACGACCAGAAGCTCGGTTTCGTGAAGGTCGCCAAGTACTATTACTATCCGGCCTGGTGGGAAGGCGGCCCGGCCATGCACGCCTTCTTCAACCTGGAAAAGTTCAGGAGCCTGCCGGAAAGCTACCAGCAGATCCTTGCCAATGCCTGCGCCTCGGCGAATATGAGCATGCTCGCCAATTACGACGCGCATAATGCCAGGGCGCTGAAGCAGCTCGTCGCCGAAGGCGCCATCCTGAAGCCCTTCAGCCGCGAGATCATGGACGTCTGCTTCAAGGCGGCGATGGAAACCTATGCGGAACTTTCGGCCGGGAGCCCGGCCTTCAAGAAGATCTACGACCACCAGCAGGCCTTCAAGAAGGACGCCTATCTCTGGGCGCAGATCGCCGAATACAGCTACGACACCTTCATGATGACGCAGCAGCGCGCCGGCACGCTCTGACTACCCGATTGGAAAAGCCCGGAGCGCTCCTCCGGGCTTTCGTTTCGGCGTCATGCCGGCTGAAGCTGCTCGCGGCGCGGCAGCGGCGGAAAGGCGAGTGCGATCAGCACCGCCCCGAGCCCCACCAGCGCCGAGCCGATGAACAGCCAGTTGTAGTTGTTGAACTGGTCGAAGGCCCAGCCGCCGGCGAGCGGACCGAAGGCCATGCCGATGCTCGACAGCATGGTCGCCGCGCCGAGGACCGTGCCGAGGATTTTCGGCGCGAAATATTCGCCTGCCAGCACCGCATAAAGCGGCATGACGCCGCCATAGGTGCCGCCGAAGATCACCGCCAGCGTATAGAACTGCGTCAGGTCGCTCGCCATCGTATAGGCCGAGATCACCGCCGCCTGGATCAGCAATCCCGCGATCAGCACCGGCTTGACGCCGATTTTGTCGGCGAGCACGCCATAGAGAATGCGCCCGCCGAGGCCGGCCGCCCCTTCGACGCTGTAGATGGTGACCGCTGTCATGGGCGCGATGCCGCAGAACATGGCATAGCTCACCATGTGGAAGATCGGGCCGGAATGGGCAGCGCAGCAGGCGAAGAAGGTGAAGGCGAGCACCAGAAACTGCGGCGAACGGAACACCTTCGACAGCGGCATGCCGGCGCTCTCGGCTTGCGGCCTGGATGCCGCGCCAGCGGCGTCGGCCGCAGCCGGAGGACTGCGCACGAGGAAGGCCGTCGGCAGGAGCAGGATCCAGGCGCCGATGCCGATCAGGAACATCGCCATGCGCCAGTCGTCATAGGCGGAGATCAGCCAGCGCGCGAAAGGCGAGATTGTCATCGGCGCCATGCCCATGCCGGCAGAAACCAGCGACACCGCAAGGCTCCGGTGCTCGTCGAACCAGCCCATGGTGACGGCGATCATCGGCGCGAAGAAGGCGCTCGCAGAGAGGCCCACGAGGCAGCCATAAACGAGCTGGAAAAGGAACAGGTTCTCTACCTGGCTTGCCAGCACCAGCGCAAGCCCCAGCAGGACCGCGCCGATCAGGACGACGATACGGGCGCCGTAGCGGTCGCTCGCCGCACCCCAGAGAAAGCCGCCCAGGCCCATGACGATAAAGTTCAGCGTCATGGCGCTCGAAATGCCCGCATGCGACCAGCCGGTATCCGTGGCGATCGGCTCCAGAAAGATGGCGAGCGAAAACATCGTGCCGACCGCAACGCAGCCCATCAGAGCGCCCGCGAAAACGATCACCCAGCGATAATTGGTACTCATGTCTACTCCCCCATTTGCCATAGGTTCGGAAAAACGGATGCACGCCTTCGACGCCATCCTGAACCCAAGGACGTGCGGCCCGTCCCTCTCCCGACAGGCCCGACCGGTTTTTTTCGCAACCGGATTTCAGGAAGATACAACAAAAAAGCCCCGCGCCGGGCGGGGCTTTCAGAAATCTCGTCGGGTCATGACGTCAGGTGCTGCCGGTGTTCGGACGGGCTTTGCCGACATTGTTGTTCGTCGAAGCGGTCTTGCCGTCGGGGTTCTGGCCGTAATACGTCCCGCCGAGATGTCCGCCGGCGCTGGTGTTCTCCACCTGCCGCTCGGCGCGTTTCACGGCCTGTTGAACGTCACTCTTGCTCATGTCTGCCTCCAGCTTTCGGTTGGTGACAGAGGTGTAACCAGCGGAATGGCGGAGTGTTCCGCCCGAACGCCCCTTTGCATGTAAGCGGGCGCGCTGCCGGAACCTCGTAAAAAGCCGGTGAAGGTTCTTGACGAAACGCAATCGCACCCGTATTTGGGAACGATCATTTCCAAACTAGGCCGCCAGCCATGAACATCGATGCCACATCCGGCATGGCCGCCCGCCCGCCGGGACGTCCCCGCGAATTCGAGATCGAGGAAGCGCTCGACAAGGCGATCGTCGTCTTTTCCGAGCGCGGCTATCATGCTGCCTCGATCTCGGAGTTGAAGGATGCCATGGGGCTTGCCGCCGGCAGCCTCTACAAGGCGTTCAAGGACAAGAAAGCAATCTTCCTTGCCGCCTTCGACCGCTACAAACAGGTCCGCAACGCGCTTCTGGAAGAAGAGCTTGCGCCGGGCAGGAGCGGCCGCGACAAGGTTTTCCGCATGCTGCATTTCTATGCCGATGCCTCGCATGGCGAAAACGGCCGTCGCGGCTGCCTGGTGGTCGGCACGGCGATCGAACTTGCCGTCTACGATGCCGAAGCGGCCGTGCGGGTCGATCGCTCGATGGCGCGTAGCGAAGCCCTGTTCGACAGCCTCATCCGCGAAGGACAGGCGGACGGGTCGATCCCGCGGACGGTCGATCCGGCAACGACGGCACGCCTCCTGCTCTCCGTGACCCAGGGCCTTCGCGTCCTCGGCAAGACCGGTCCCGACCGCGACCGGGCCCTCTCCGTGGTGGATGCCGCCATGAAACTTCTCGACTGAATTACCGGTTCCTCCCTCGATCCACTCCTCCTCCCGGAGCTTTTCATGACAAGCAATACTGCAACACTGGCCGCGCCGGCGGCACCTTCGGCAATGTCCGCCGGCATGACCTTCGTCATGGCCGCGGCCTGCGGGCTCGTCGCCGCCAATCTTTATTACGCCCAGCCGCTCGCCGGCCCGATCGCCGCCTCCATCGGCCTGCCGGCGCATGCGACCGGCCTCATCGTGACGCTGACGCAGATCGGCTACGGCCTCGGCCTGCTGCTGATCGTGCCGCTCGGCGACCTTCTCGAAAACCGCCGGCTGATCCTCACCATGATCGGCGCCGTGACGCTGGCGCTCGTCGCCGCCGGGCTTTCGACCGCATCCGTGCCCTTTCTTGCCGCGTCGCTGGCGATCGGCCTCGGCTCCACCGCCGTCCAGATGATCGTGCCCTTCGCCGCGAGCCTCGCGCCCGACGCCATGCGCGGCCGGGTGGTCGGCAATGTCATGAGCGGGCTGATGGTCGGCATCATGATGGCCCGGCCGGTTGCGAGCTTCATCGCCCGCTTCTCCTCCTGGCACCTCGTCTTCTTCCTGTCGGCCGCCGTCATGGTCGTGCTCGGCTTCGTGCTTGCCGCCCGCCTGCCGAGGCGGGTGCCGCAGACCAGGCTTTCCTATTTCTCCCTGCTGTCTTCGATGGGCACCCTTTACGCCACCCAGCCGGTGCTGCGCCGCCGCGCCTTCTACCAGGCCTGCCAGTTCGCCGCCTTCAGCCTGTTCTGGACGGTGACGCCGCTGGTGCTGGCCGGCCCCGCCTTCCAGCTCACCCAGGCCGGCATCGCCCTTTTCGCACTTGCCGGCGTCGCCGGCGCCATCGCCTCGCCGATCGCCGGGCGCCTTGCCGACCGCGATCTCGGCCGGCCCGCCACGGTCTTCGGGATCGCCGCCGTGGCGATAGCCTTCCTGATCACCCACATCGCGCCGGAAGGTTCCGTCGTCGCGCTGACACTGCTCACGCTTGCCGCCATCCTGCTCGATTTCGGCGTGACCATGACGCTCGTCATCGGCCAGCGGGCAATCTACGGCCTTGGCGCGGAGCTGCGCAGCCGTCTGAACGGCCTCTTCATGGCGACCTTCTTTTGCGGAGGGGCGATCGGCTCGGCCGTCGGCGCCTGGGCGTTTGCCGAAGGCGGCTGGCTCCTCGCCTCCTCGATCGGCCTCGCCCTTCCCGCCATCGCCCTCCTCTATTTCCTGACGGAAAGGCGTTGAAGAGTTTCAGTAGCGCTTCGGAGCGGGCTCAGTTTGTTGACAACGGCCCGCAACCTTTCCTTCGCCATCAACAAATAATGCCCGGGGCAAGCCCGGGCATTATTTGTTGATTTTGCAGATCTCCGGCACAAGGCCGAGGATGACGCAAGAGCTTGGTGGCGGTTTGTCGGCAGTGTGAAACCGCCGGACTTGCATCCGGCGGTTTTCGATATCTGCGAGAGACCTGTTACTCGGCGTTGTTGCGGTTCTTCAGAGCCGCACCGAGGATGTCGCCGAGCGACGCGCCCGAGTCGGACGAACCGAACTGAGCGACGGCTTCCTTCTCTTCCGCGATCTCGAGAGCCTTGATCGACAGCATGACCTTGCGGTCCTTCTTGGAGAAGTTGACGACGCGGGCATCGACGATCTGGCCGACCGAGAAACGCTCCGGACGCTGTTCGTCGCGGTCTCGGGAGAGGTCGGCACGGCGGATGAACGAGGTGATGTCCTCGTGGTTGACGAGCTTCACTTCGATGCCGCCATCGTTGACGCCGATGACTTCGCACGAAACGACGGCGTTCTTGCGCAGTTCGCCGGAAGCGGCAGCTTCACCGACCGAGTCGCGGCCGAGCTGCTTGATGCCGAGCGAGATACGCTCCTTCTCGACGTCCACATCGAGAACGACAGCCTTGACGACGTCGCCCTTGTTGAACTCCTCGATCACCTGTTCGCCCGGACGGTTCCAGTCGAGGTCGGAGAGGTGGACCATGCCGTCGACATCGCCTTCGAGGCCGATGAACAGACCGAATTCGGTCTTGTTCTTGACTTCGCCTTCGACTTCGGTGCCGGCCGGGTGGCTGTAGGCGAAGGCCTGCCACGGGTTTTCCAGCGTCTGCTTGAGGCCGAGCGAGATACGGCGCTTGGACGGATCGACTTCGAGAACGACGACATCGACTTCCTGGCTCGTGGACAGGATCTTGCCGGGATGTACGTTCTTCTTGGTCCAGGACATTTCGGAAATATGGATCAGGCCTTCGATGCCCGGCTCCAGCTCGACGAACGCACCGTAGTCGGTGATGTTCGTGACGGTACCGGAAATCTTCTTGCCGACCGGATACTTGGCCGAGATGCCATCCCACGGATCGGACTCGAGCTGCTTCATGCCGAGCGAGATGCGGTGGGTTTCCTGGTTGATGCGGATGATCTGAACCTTGACCTGCTGGCCGATGTTCAGGATTTCCGACGGATGGTTGACGCGGCGCCATGCCATGTCGGTGACGTGCAGCAGGCCGTCGATGCCGCCGAGGTCGACGAACGCACCGTAATCGGTGATGTTCTTGACCACGCCGTCGACAACCTGGCCTTCTTCGAGGTTCTGAACGATTTCAGAACGCTGCTCGGCGCGGGACTCTTCGAGAACCGTACGGCGCGAAACGACGATGTTGCCGCGGCGCTTGTCCATCTTGAGGATTTCGAAGGGCTGCGGGTTGTGCATGAGCGGCGTGACGTCGCGAATCGGACGAATGTCGACCTGCGAACGCGGCAGGAAGGCGACGGCGCCGTCGAGATCGACGGTGAAGCCACCCTTGACCTGGTTGAAGATGACGCCTTCGACGCGCTCGCCGGCCTCGAACTTGGCTTCGAGCTTGACCCAGCTTTCTTCGCGGCGAGCCTTTTCGCGCGAGAGAACAGCTTCGCCGAGTGCGTTTTCGATGCGCTCGACGTAAACTTCGACTTCGTCGCCGACCTTCAGCGAACCGTCCTTGCCCTTGGCGCCGAATTCCTTCAGCGCGATGCGACCTTCGACCTTGAGGCCGACGTCAACGACCGCGACGTCCTTTTCGATCGCCGTCACGATGCCCTTGGCGACATAGCCTTCGGCGAGATCGGTCTTGGAAAAGGACTCTTCGAGGAGGGCTGCGAAGTCCTCCCGCGTGGGGTTAGATACTGCCATGAAATCTCCTAGAGTGCCTCTGAAGGCACGTATGCGCCGGTGGTTCGAGTTGTACCTGCCTGAGCATCATGTCCGCCTCCCTGTTTCGGAGGCAAATCCGGCGCGGGGACCGAGCATCAAGCTATTCTCTAAGACGAAGCCGGCCTCAGCCGGCTCACATCGTCAATCCTTCTTCAGGGCGGCGTCGATGATCGACTTCGCCGCCTGAAACGCGGCCTCTATACTCATTTCCGAGGTATCAAGCAAGTGCGCATCCTCCGCGGGCCTGAGCGGGCTGTCGGCGCGGCCCATGTCACGCTCGTCGCGCTTCTTCACGTCGGCGAAGATCGCTGCGTAATCGGCGCCCTCGCCACCCGCAACGATTTCGTCGTAGCGGCGCCTCGCCCTCACCTCGGGCGAAGCGGTGACGTAGAGCTTGACCGGCGCACCGGGACAGACGACCGTGCCGATATCCCGGCCATCCAGCACCGTTCCCGGCTTCTTCCTGGAAAAAGCGCGTTGCGCCTCTACCAGCGCTCGCCGCACGGACGGCATGACGGCAATCTTCGAAGCCGCCTCGCCGATGGCGTGGCTGGATAATATGTCGCGATCGAGACCCGCCAATTCAATCCCCCTGGCTATTTTCTCGGCGATCTTCTCGTCGTCCAGCGGCAGGCCGGCATCGATCAGCGCCTTGGCGGTGGCGCGGTAGGTGAGCCCCGTATCGAGATGATGGAAGCCATATTCCTCGGCGATCCGGCGGGAAAGCGTGCCCTTGCCGGCCGCAGCAGGTCCGTCGATGGCGATGATCATTGCAGGCGTCAATTTCCCAAACTCAAGTGTTGCGCATAGCGCCATAGTGGCGGACAAGTTCCGCCATATGTCCTTGTCCAGGCATTTCATCAAGTCCCGCCGCAACACCTTGGCGATCTCCGGCCGGGCGGTTCTGGCTGACCTTCCACTTACCGTCGATCTCGGCGATCTCGATCTCGACGCCGACAATGCCCTTCAATTGCGCGCGGATGAAATCCTCCGGCGCGTCGCTGACCGCCCATGGCGTAGCGCGACCGCCCTCGTGCTGGCCGGTGATGGCATTGATCTGGGCGAGCAGCCAGTCGGCATCCTCGACGATGCGTGCAGGCCCCCGCGCCTGCACGATCGCGTAATTCCAGGTCGGCACGACCTTCCCGGTCTCGCGCTTCGTCTGATACCAGGAGGGCGTCACATAGGAATCCGCTCCCTGGAAGACGGCAAGCACGGATGCGCCGTCGCGGATATCCTTCCATTGGCCGTTGGCGCGGGCGAGGTGCAGCCTCAGCGTCCCCTTTTCGGAAGCCTGGGAATCCAGATGGAACGGCACCGGATTGGCAAGCAGGCCGGAACTGCCCGCGGTGACCAGGAGACCGAGCGGATGCGCACGGACCAGCGCATGCTGGGTGCCGAGATCCTCTTCCCGGAAATGCGGTGGTTGGTACATGGGGCGCCTCCTTCGATCATGACGTGTGGTGCTTACCACAAAGCGGGCGGACGATCACCCGCAGAGCCTTGATGGAATCCATGAAAGTTTGTCTTTGACATCAAGGGGCGCAGGCCTTATGGGGACCGGCTTAGATTTTTCACCCTATAAGGCCGCACGACGCGGCATGCCGATCTATTCGGCCATCCTCATGAGGCTCTGACTGTGGCAAAAGCGGAACTCGGAACCAAGCGCACCGACCCCGATACCGGCAAGAAGTTCTATGATCTGAACCGCGACCCGGTCGTTTCCCCCTATACCGGCAAATCCTGGCCGCTCTCCTTCTTCGAAGAGAACAGCGCGGCTGTGAAGATGGAACAGGCAGAGGAGGAAGACGTCCAGGAAGTCGATACCGAAAATCCGGAAGTCGAACTCGTTTCGCTCGAAGAAGGCGACGAGGCTGCCGGCGGCGACGACCTGCCGGATATGGGCGACGACGATGTCGATCTCGGCGACGATGAAGACGATACGTTCCTCGAAGCCGACGAAGACGATGAAGACGACGATATGTCGGGCATCATCGGCGTGACGGGCGACGACGACGAGGTCTGATCGGATTTCCATGGTTAAGGCCCGGCAATTCCATAAAAATTGCCGGGCAGACAAAATTCGGCTTGCACTCTCCGAAAACCGGAAGTAATAAGCCGCCACTCCGCGAGGCGCAGCGCCCCGGAGCTTCCCAGGACCGGAAATACCGGACCACCCTGATGGGGCTATAGCTCAGCTGGGAGAGCGCTTGCATGGCATGCAAGAGGTCAGCGGTTCGATCCCGCTTAGCTCCACCAATTCCCTCCCAAACGAATACATGCGGAAATCCGGGAAACCGGGCGCGGCTATCGCATGATCAGCGCGGAATGCAGACGACCTGCCAGCGCGCGAGCGATCCGCCTGCGGTGCGATCCGGCAGAACGCATCCGAGGCCGCGGCTTGGACGCGACCTTGCGTTCCATTCCGGGCTGCGATGGGCATGCAAGATCGTCGATCGCGACCTCTTCGAGATAATGCCGCCGATGCGCCTTGGCCATCTGTCGGATGACGACCGTGAATACGGCGGCCAAAGCCGCGATGCACGCCAGAATGAAGAACAGAGCGACCATATGCGCCTCCTCATCCATTGGTAACGCCAAGGATGGCGGAAAGTTCGACAAGCCCGCCCGTTTCCCATTCACATCGGTTCACATCGCCTTGCTCACCATGCGGCCGCGGCGGCGCTCGAGCCAGACCGCTCCCTGCAAAGAGGCCAGGATGATGACGACACCGATCACCACACGGACTTCCGGCACTTCGTCGAAGAAGACGTAGCCGACAACGGTGACGAAGACGATCGAGAGATAGCCGACCGGCGCGAGCACACTCGCATCCGCAATGCGATAGGCACGCAGGAAGCAATATTGGCCAAGTTGAGCCAAAAAGCCGATGCCGAGCAGCGGTATCCAGTCGAAAGGCACGACCGGTTGCCAGGTGAAGGCGGCGGGAATCGCGGTGATGACCGCAAGCCCGACCGTGTAGAAGACCATCATCACCGTCGTGTTCTCGTCCTTCAGGGCGCGCGTCTGGATGATCGCAAGCGAACCGAAGAGGACCGAGACCAGCACGACCAGCACCTCGACATCGAAACTCTCCGTGCCGGGCGCCATGACGATCAGCACGCCGACAAAGGCCATCGCCGCGCCGAGCCAGCGGATGCGGCTCACCGTCTCGCCCAGCATGGCGACCGCCATGGCCATGGTGATCAGCGGCCGGGAAAAGCCGACCGCATTGACCATGGCAAGCGGCAGCATGGTGATGGCGAGGAAATTGCTGGTCAGCGCCACGGCATTGCACGAGATGCGGAAGATATTCCGCCATGGGTGCTTGATGCGCGTCATCTCCGCCCGATGGTGCCAGATGAGCGGCAGGATGAAGAGCAGTCCGATCATCGCCCGAATGAAGACGAGCTGGAAAGCCGGATAGGTCGCCCCTTGCGCCTTGACGAGCGCCGTCATGCCGCCGGAGACGAGCGTCATGTCGAGAAGCAGCCAGCCGATGCCGATGCGGGCATTGGATATCCGCGCGCTTTCCGTTTCCGGCTCCGCCTCCGTGTTCACGCCGGCTGCACGAGGTTGGCCATCAGCCGGAAAGCGCCGGACACGAGCTTGTCGAGCTGATGGTGAAGCACCAGGCTGGTATGAGTGTGGCGGCCCTTGCCGATCACGCCGGAGATCAGCGCGCCCTTGAGCGGCTGTTCGTCGGGGTCGTGCATGGCGAGCAACGGCTCGTAGACGTCATCCCAGCGCGAGACGAAATAGAGGCCGCGCTCCTTGTCCCAGCCCTGCCAGTCCTCCAGGCCAATGACGTTAGGGCCTTTGAGCAGCACATGATCCGGCGCAAGCACGGTGACTTCGGCTTTCGGATCGGTGACGCGCCAGCGGAGCGACGGCGAACCGACCTCGATACGGCGTACGGGCGTCCGATCCGGGTTCCAGCCATCGCTCGGGCGGTGATAGAGGGTGACGAGATGGCCGCCCTCCTCGACGAAGCGGTGCAGGCGCCCGGTTGCCGCGGCGAGATCCTTACGGATGCCGAAGGCGAAGATGCCGACGACGATCGTGGTGAACTGCGACAGGTCGCCATTCAACGCCTGCGCGTCGAGCTCGGTCACGTCGAGGCCCATGCGCGCAAGCCACATGCCGACCCGATCGGCACCGCCGCCGGCATAGCCGACGCGGGCGCCTTCCGGCAGCTTCAGGTCGAGCGACAGGACTTTGAGCGCGGCGGGGGCACGGAAACTGGCGCGGCCGATATGCGGGTAGGCGATCGGCGTAACCTGGAACGCCGGACGGCCTTCGACCTGGGGCACGATCTCGATCAGGCCGGGCTTTGCGGCCTCGGTTGGCGAGGCTATCCAGCCGCCGTCCGTCTTCTTCATCACCCAATCGTCAGGTGTCTTAAAGGAGACGGGCGCGTCGACGCCAGAAATGCTGGCCTCGATCGGCCATTCGGTCCGTTTCGTGCCGAGCGGAACCACCAGCGCATCCGGCAGCAGCGTGAGCGACTGGGCGGGCGCCATCGCAAACGGCTCTTCCAGGTCGAATGTACCCGTCACCATGCGTCCGCCGATCTCTGCGGACACTTTCACATAGGCGTGCCCATTACCGCCGAGCGCCGACCAGGCCGGCAGATAGAGGCCGGAAAGCGGCGCATCCGGTGCCGCGGTCAATGTGAAGACACGTTCGTCGCCATGCGACTGGGGCGAAGCGGATATGCCGGCCGGCAGGACCGGGGTCACATCGACCTTATGGCCCTCGGCGCCGTCGCCGAGTTCCACGGTCAGGGTCGCGGCCCCACCGGGGGAGATGGCCGACGGGTCGGCGTAGGCGCGCTCGAAAATGGCGGCGGCGTCCAGGATCGCGGCATCCACTTCCACCTGTTTGCGGGCGATCCGGTGGCCGTGGAGGATCTTGAATTCTTCGGGGGCGGACGACGCCACAACGTCCAGCCAGCCGGCCGCTTCGGTCAGCGCCTTTATGATTGCGTCGCGATCGGGGAAAGCCGAGATGGCTGCGGCGACCGCATCGTCGGCGGAGCGCAAGGCTTCCGCCATATCAGCGGGCAGGCCGGGAAAACCGGCAAGCACCGCGAGCGATGCGGGCAGGCCTTCGAGGATGGATCGTTCCGCCTTCGAACCAGCGGCAGAGAGCTTCAGGTGAAGTTCCCAATTCCGTTCCGGCCGCTTCGGCCAATGCCCCATGCCCTGCGAGGCGTGGTAATACCGCGACCACTCGCCGATACGGTCGTAATCGGCGCCCGTTGCCGGTTCGCGGCCTTCCGCAACCACGGTTACCGTCGTATCCGGCGGCGGCACTTCGTCGTCATAGGTATCGCCGCCGCCCGACCAGGCCGGCAGGTAATATTTGGCGACCTTCCAGGGCTTCAGGCCCTCAGTGAGAGGTTCGGGGTAGGCATTGGGGTCGGCTGCGAGCGCAATCGCCGCTTCGGCGGCACGGGTCATGGCGCGGTGATGGCCGTGCTGGCCCGGTACGTCGAGGAAGGTCGGGACGACGATGTCCGGCCGCTCCATGCGATAGGCGCGCACCAGGCGCTCTACGATACGGGCCTCACCCCAGCGGGTGAAGGTCGCGTCGCCATCCTTGGAGAAGCCGAAGTCGTGCACCGGATCGGCCGGGCCATGGCCGAGCCAGCAGACATCGCCATCGATGGCGCGGGCCGCTTCTTCCAGTTCGCGCGACCGCAGCACGCCAAGCGGGCCGAGCCGTTCGGGCCCAAGCGCGTTCTGGCCGCCCTCGCCCCGCGTGGAGCAGGCGATGACGACGCGCATGCCCAGCCCTAACCGGAACCAGGCGAGCATGCCGTTCTGCTCGTCGTCCGGATGGGCGCCGGTGTTCATCATCGTGACCGTCGATTTCAGCCGCGAAAGCTTGCGATGGAGCCGGACGAGCGAGGGATCGGCCATCTGGCGTTCGATGCGTTCGCGGGCAGTCAGCATGAAATTCTCCTCAGTATGTCATGCAGGAATGTCGGTGAGGCCGGCCAGCGAGGTTTCAAGCTTCGGGGTCACCATGTCGAACAGCGGCAGGGCAGCGGCGCCGAGGGCCGCGGTCAGCTGTCCGGTCTGGCCGCGCAGCACGCGCGGCAGGTCGCGCTGGCGGCGGCTTGCGACCGAGGTCGGCAGACTGCCCATGCGGGCGATGATGTCGTCCATAATGGCGTCGGGAAGCGCACCGCCGAGGATCACCGTCTGCGGGTCGAGGATGTTTTCGAGCATCGCCACCATGGGACCGAGATAGGTGGCGGCCTCGTCAATCCACTCCTCGACGACCGGATGCTCCGCCTGGTGCAGCCTTTCGAGATCGGCGAACTCGCATTCCGGAATGCCGGCGCGGCCGAGCTTCTCCTTCAGCACATAGACCGAGGCATAGCTTTCCAGACAGCCGAGTTGGCCACAGGAGGGGCACGGCCGCCCCTTCGGCACGACGGTGACATGGCCGATCTCGCCGGCATTGCCGAAGGCGCCGCGATAGGGCGCGCCGTCCTGGATGATGCCCAGGCCGATACCGACGCCGAAATAGATCATGCAGAAATTGGAGATCGCCAGCCCCGCGCCGAACAGGCGCTCGCCCACGGCGGCGGCCGTCGCATCGTTCTCCACGACGACCGTATGGCCGCAGGCTTCGCTGAGCGCCTGGGCGGCATCGATGCCCGCCCAGCCGGGGAGCGTGGTCGGGCCGACAGACGTCATGCCGTCGATCTCGAAGGGACCCGGCATGACGACGCCTGTGCCGAGCAGTTTCGACCCCACGCTCTTTCTGACGGCCGAGAGCTCCGACGTGAAGGCTGCAAGAATATGCCGCGGCGTCGTATCCTTCAGAGACGTGATCCGCTTCTCCCTCAGCCGGCCGGAAAGATCGAGCGCGACCGTGACCATATGGTCGGCTGCGATTTCGACGCCGATGGTCGCGCCGCCTTCGGGATTGACGGCGAATTGGATGGGCGGCTGACCGCGCCCGGAGCGCAGGCGCCCCATCTCCATCAGCAATCCCTCGCCGACCAGCTCATCGACGATATTGGCGACGGCCTGAGGGGTGAGCTGGGTCAACTTGGCGATATGGGCGCGGCCGAGCGAACCGTGCCGGCGCACTACGTCCAACACGACACGCCGGTTGTGATCGCGGCTTCGTTCGGGATTCTTCCCGATGGCCACCGGGTGCGTGCCGATCGTGTGTATCGTCATGTCGCCGACTTCCAGTTTCGGGAAATTCATAACGCCGGAAAACGGTTTCCCGCAATAGAATAATTCAAGTAAATTATCTTATTGACAAACGAGCGCTGCCGGGGAACCGTAAGAGACAGGGCTGGGGCAAAAGGGGCCGCAGTGCTCGGACGGAAGGGCTGTCTTCCGGAAATCAATAAACGCAGCGGACGCGGCATGCGGACGGATGCAGGGAACAATCAGACCCCAAGACCGGCGGACCCGGCGGGGCAAATGGAGGCTCACATGCGCAAGGCAACCTTGTTGGCCGGTCTCGTCGCCGGCTTCAGCACATTCGCATTCAATGCCGCACAGGCGGTCGAGATCGAATATTGGCAATATGTCTTCGAAACGCGCGTGAAAGCGATGGACCAGCTCATCGCCGAGTTCCAGAAGGCCAACCCGGATATCACCGTCAAGCAGGTCACCTTCCCCTACGCCGATTACCAGACGCGCGTGATCGCCGCCAACATGGCCGGCAACGGTCCTGACGTCATGCAGCTCTTCTACGGCTGGCTCGACAAGTTCGCGGCCGGCGGCCTGCTGCAGCCGCTGCCGACCGACACCTTCCTGCACGACAAGATCGAAAGCGAATTCTTCCCGATCGTCACCGCCATGAAGCGCGGCGACGACTATTACGGTCTGCCGACGGCCGTGCGTTCGCTCGCCCTCTTCTACAACAAGAAGCTCTTCACCGAAGCCGGCCTCGACCCGAACAATCCGCCGAAGACGCTCGACGAATATGTCGCGGCAGCCGAGAAGATCGCCAAGCACGACGCATCCGGCAATCTCACCGTCGCAGGCTCCACGCTGGATATGGGCGGCCAGGACCATCAATGGTGGCGCGAGGTTCTGATCCGCCAGTTCGGCGGCACTCCCTACACCGACAACGATACGAAGGTTGCCTATGACAGCGAGGCCGGCATCAAGGCCCTGCAGTTCTACACCAGCCTGCAGCTCGAAAAGAAGATCGGCGCCGCCGGCTTCATGGACGAAGGCCAGGCGGCCTTCCGCGGCGGCAAGGCCGGCATGACGATCGACGGCACCTTCCGCCTCGGCGCCTTCGGTTCGATCAAGGATTTCGAATGGGGCGTGACGGAACTGCCGGCCAACAACGAAGGCCTGCGCTCGAACTATGCGAGCTACTTCGCCAACGGCATCAGCGCCAAGACGACCGGCGAGGAGCTGGAAGCCTCCAAGAAGTTCCTGGCCTATCTGACCTCCCCGGAGGCCATGGCGATCTGGCTGAAGACGGTCGGCGAACTGCCGGCGCGCCGGTCCGCAGCTCTCACGGAGGCCAATCTCAAGGACCCGATCTACGGACCGTTCCTGAAGGGCCTGGAATACGCTCATACCACGCTCTTCCTGGACGAGGCCGCCCAGCGCCAGAACGCGATCGACATGGCGAACCGCGTGCTGCTCGAAGGCCAATCCGTCGAGGACTCCATCAAGCAGGCGGCCGAGGCCGAGCAGGAAATCATCGACGCGGCCAAGCCGTAATTTGACTCCAGCCTAAACGGAGCCGGCCATGGCAGCGATTGATGAGCAGGGGGCGGCGGCAGGCCGCCCCGGCGGGTCCTTCGGGGACCGCCTTTCCATGCGGACGAAGCGGCTCCTCTGGGTCTGGGGTTTCCTGGCGCTGCCGATCCTCTTCTATACGGTGATCCGCTTCTATCCGACAGCGCAGGCCTTCTGGCTGTCCTTCACCAACTGGGACCTGCTGCGTCCGGCGAAATTCATCGGCATCGCCAACTATGCCAAGCTGTTCAAGGATCCGCAGTTCTGGAAGGTGTTCAAGAACACCTTCACCTACCTGATCGTCGGCACGCCGATCAGCCTCGTCGTCGCCTTCACGATCGCCTTCTATCTCGACCGCGTGCGTTTCATGCACGGCTTCATCCGGGCGCTCTATTTCCTGCCCTATCTCACGACCGCCGCGGCCATGGCCTGGGTCTGGCGCTGGTTCTACCAGCCGCCGCCGATCGGCGTCATCAACGACATCTTCGGCATGATCGGCATTCCTCAGCAGCCGTTCATCCGCTCGGTCGACCAGGCGCTCTATTCGATCATGGTGACGGCGATCTGGGCCGGGCTCGGCTTCCAGATCATCATCTTCATGGCGGGACTTCGCGCCATCCCGACCACTTTCTACGAAGCCGCGCGAATCGACGGTCTCGGCGAATGGGCGATCCTTCGCAAGATCACCCTGCCGCTCCTGAAACCCACCACCGTCTTCCTCGTGGTCTTCTCGTCGATCGGCTTCCTGCGCATCTTCGACCAGGTCTACAACATGACCACCAACGATCCCGGCGGGCCGCTCGGATCGACCAAGCCGCTGGTGCTGATGATCTACCAGACCGCCTTCAACTCCTATGCCATGGGCTATGCCGCGGCGCAGACCGTGGTGCTCTTCACCATTCTGCTGATCGTCTCGCTGCTGCAGCTCTGGATCCTGAGGGAAAAGAAATGAGCGACGCCGCAACTCTCTCCCCTCCGCTCTACAGGGCGAACATCCGACCCGGCAGGATCATCACCTGGACGCTGCTCCTGATCGGCGCGCTTATCATGGTCTCGCCGCTCGCCTTCATGTTCTCGACCTCGCTGAAGACGGCCGACCAGGTCTACGACCTCAGGCTCATTCCGGCCGCGCCGACCCTCGCCAACTATATCACCGTTCTGGCGGACGGGCGCTTCATGCGCTGGTTCCTCAACTCGATGCTGGTCGCCGTCATCGTCACCCTCTCGAACTGCTTCTTCGACAGCCTCGTGGGCTACACGCTCGCCAAGTTTGAGTTTCGCGGCCGCTACTTCATCTTCCTGGCGATCCTCTCCACCCTGATGATCCCGACCGAGATGCTGGTCATCCCGTGGTATCTGATGTCGAGCCAACTCGGTTGGCTCGACAGCTACTGGGGCATCATGTTCCCCGGCATGATGACGGCCTTCGGCACCTTCCTGATGAAACAGTTCTTCGAGACCGTGCCGAACGACTTCATCGAGGCGGCCCGCGTCGATGGTCTCAACGAATTCCAGATCTGGTGGAAAGTGGCTCTGCCGCTCGTCACGCCCGCTCTTTCGGCGCTCGCGATCTTCACCTTCCTCGGCAACTGGACCGCCTTCTTCTGGCCGCTGATCGTCACCACCAGCAAGGAACTCTATACGCTGCCGGTCGGGCTTTCGAGCTTCGCGGTCGAGCAGTCCATCCAATGGGAAATGATCATGACGGGTGCGGCGATCGCCACCATTCCCACCCTTCTCGTCTTCATCGTCCTGCAGCGCTACATCGTCCGCGGTGTCATGCTGGCGGGGCTGAAAGGATAATGCCATGGCGGATCCGCGCCTTTCCGACACCAGCAAGTTTCCCGATCCCGTCTACAAGGAAACGGTGCTCAGGCCGCTCTTCGACGGCGCCAAGAGCCATCATGTCGATGGTTTCCGCAGGATCGACCGCGCCCATCTGGTAATGCTCGTCGAGACCGGCATCCTCGACAAGGAACTAGCATCGAAGATCGCCACTGCGTTGGAGGCGATCGACCGGGAGATCGATCCTTCGACCCTCGTTTATACCGGAGAAGTGGAGGACTTCTTCTTCCTGATCGAGAAGGAGCTGAAAGCCCGGATCGGCGTCGACATCGCCGGGCGGCTGCATACCGCCCGCTCGCGCAACGACATCGACCACACGCTCTTCAAGCTCGGCCTCAAGGAGCGGATAGACGCGCTGATGGAAAAGGCGCGAAAGCTGCTTGGCGCCATGATAGACGCCGCCGAGCGGCAGAAGTCCACGCTGATCGTCGCCTATACGCATGGCCAGCCGGCTCAACCGACGACATTCGGCCACTATCTCTCGGCCGCGATCGAGGTGCTGATCCGCGACATGGAGCGTTTCACCGAGGCGCGCCGGATCGTCGATCTGTCTCCCATGGGGGCGGCGGCGATCACCACGTCCGGTTTCCCGATCGATCGCGCCCGGGTGGCCCAGCTGCTCGGCTTCTCCGCACCGCTCCGCAATTCCTATAGTTGCATCGCCGCGGTTGACTACACCACCGCCACCTACTCGGCGATCGAGCTGATGTTCCTGCATCTCGGCCGCCTGATCCAGGATTTCCAGTTCTGGACGAGTTTCGAGGTCGGGCAGATCTACGTGCCGAACGCGCTGGTGCAGATCTCCTCGATCATGCCGCAGAAGCGCAATCCCGTGCCGATCGAGCATCTGCGCCATCTCGCCAGCCAGACCTTCGGCCGGGCGCGGACGGTGCTCGACGTCATGCACAACACGCCGTTTACCGACATGAACGACAGTGAGGGCGAGACGCAGGGCATGGGCTACGAGGCCTTCGCCTCGGCGTCGCGCGTGCTCGACCTGCTGACAGCGCTCATCGGCCAGATCAGCATCGATCCGGAGCGGGTGGATCAGAACATCCGACGCTCCTGCATCACCATCACGGAACTCGCCGACTCGCTGGTGCGCATCGAGGGACTTTCCTTCCGTGAGGCGCATGAGATCGCCGCCGCGACCGCGAAGAGCGTGGTTGCTGCCAAGGGCAGCCTGACGGACGACGGCTATGAGCCCTTCCTGAAGGCATTCGAGTATCTGAGCGGCCGCAAGCCATCGGTCGATCCAGCGAAATTCAAGGAGATCGTCTCGCCGGAGCATTTCGTCGCCGTGCGCGGCCGGTTCGGCGGCCCGGCGCCGGAGCCGATGCGCGACGCACTTGCCGCCTATCGCGAAAAGCTCGCCGCGTTCGAAGTTGAAGCCAAGAAGGCGGCCGATCATCAAGCGGCGGCCGCTGCCGAGCTGAAAGAGAAGTTCACCGCGCTTATGGGAACCCGCTGATGGCGACGATCGAACTGGAAAAAATCGTAAAACGCTACGGCAAGGTGGAGGCCGTCAAGGGTATCGACCTTTCGATCGCCGATGGGGAATTCGTCGTCTTCGTCGGCCCCTCCGGCTGCGGCAAGTCCACAACGCTCAGGATGATCGCAGGGCTGGAGGAAATCTCCGGCGGCACGCTGAAGATCGGCTCGGACGTCGTCAACGAACGCGAGCCGAAGCAGCGCAATATCGCCATGGTATTCCAGAACTACGCAATCTATCCGCATATGACGGTGCGCCAGAACATCGGCTTCGGCCTCTACACGTCGAAGCTCAGCAAGGCCGAGAAAGACAAGAGGATTGAGGAAGCGGGCAAGATCCTCGGCCTCGAAACCCTGCTCGACCGCCGGCCGGCAGCCCTTTCCGGTGGGCAACGCCAGCGCGTCGCGATCGGCCGCGCCATGGTTCGCGATCCCGCCGCCTTCCTCTTCGACGAGCCGCTTTCGAACCTGGATGCACAGCTCCGCGCGCAGATGCGCATCGAGATCAAGCGCCTGCACCAGCGGCTGAAGACCACGACCGTCTATGTCACCCATGACCAGATCGAGGCGATGACCATGGCGGACCGGATAGTGGTCATGAAGGACGGCCATATCCTGCAGGTCGGCACGCCTTCGGAACTCTACGAAAGCCCGGTCGATGTCTTCACCGCCCGCTTCATCGGCAGTCCGTCGATGAACCTCGTGCGCGGCAAGCGCAACGGCTCCGGTGTGGAAATGGCCGCGACCGGCGACATCCTGATCGGCGTCCGGCCGCACGACCTCATCGCCCATCCGAATGGAGCAAACGGCCGCGGCCTCGGCTTGACGGGAACGGTGACTGCCGTCGAGCCGCTGGGGCCGGAAACGCTGGTGCATCTTGAAGCCGGCGAGACATCTGTTATTGCCACGGCGCGGGAGAAATTCATCCCCGCTGTCGGCAGCACGCTCGCCTGCGAGGCCGCACCCGGCAATCTCTACCTCTTCGACGCCAGCACAGAGAAGTTTCTGGGCCGTTCATGATGACGCATGCCGAGACAAGATCCGCGGTGCTCAGCATCGGGCGGGTCTATTGCGACCTTATTTTCACAGGGCTCGGCCACCTGCCGGTACTGGGGCGCGAGCTCTTTGCGAGCGGCATGGAGATCGCGGCCGGCGGCGGCGCCTTCATTGCCGCGGCCCATCTTGCCCATGCCGGCCGCAAGGTGGCGCTTGCCGCACGGCTCGGCACGGATTCGCTATCGGCGGGCGTCGAGACACAGATCCGGGAGAGCGGCGTCGACCTGCGCTTCGTCGAACATGCCGAGGATGCGGGACCGCAGGTGACGGTCGCCGCCGTCGTCGGCCAGGATCGCGCCTTCCTCACCCGCCGCGCAGGGCCGGCTCTTCCTGCGACGCTGCAGGAAGCCTTAGGCTGGGAGGAGTTGCGGCACCTCCACATCGCCGAATACGCGACGCTGCACGAAATCCCCAACCTCGTTTCCCGCGCAAAGGAGAAGGGGTTGACCGTCTCGCTCGATCCGAGCTGGGATGCGACGCTGATCTACGACCGTGGCCTCCTCCGCGCCTGCGAGGGCGTCGACCTTTTCCTGCCGAACCTCGAAGAGGCGGAGGCGATCACCGGTTCGGCCGATCCGACGGTGGCGATCCGCAAGCTGTCGCCCGCCTTTCCGCTCGTCGTATTGAAGGGCGGTGCCGAAGGTGCCTGGGTCATGTCGGACGGAAGGACGCTGCATGCGCCGGCGGAGACCGTGCCGGTGGTGGACACGACCGGCGCCGGCGACGCCTTCAATGCCGGCTTCATCAACGCCTGGCTGAACGGCAATTCCGAAGAGGCGTGCCTGAAAGCCGGCATCCGCTTCGGCAGCCTGGCGGTGCAGGCGGCCGGCGGCGCCAAGCTGCTGGCTACGGGCGATTAAGCGATCGCGCGATTGCTGGCGTCGAAACGGTGCTGGCTCGCCTTGTCGGGCGTGGCGAAAACCACATCGTCCGGCGCGTAGCGGTGCTCGCCGAAAAGGCGGACCGTCAGCAGACCCGTGACCTCGGTCTCCAGATAGACGATCGTGTCGGCGCCGAGGTGTTCCACATGAACCACCTTGCCCTTCCAGTCGCCGCTTTCACGCGAGAGCGCGATGTGCTCCGGGCGGATGCCGATCGTCTTGGCAGCGCCATCGCCCAGCTTTTCGGCCGGAATGAAGTTCATCTGCGGCGAGCCGATGAACCCCGCGACGAAGATATTAGCCGGCTTATTATAAAGTTCCATCGGCGAGCCGATCTGCTCGATCGTGCCGGCATTCAGGACGACGATCCTGTCTGCGAGCGTCATCGCCTCCACCTGGTCGTGGGTGACGTAGATCATCGTTGCCTTCAACCGGCGATGCAGGCCGGCGATCTCCAGCCGCGTCTGGACGCGCAAGGCGGCGTCGAGGTTCGACAGCGGCTCGTCGAAGAGAAAAAGCTTCGGCTCGCGCACGATGGCGCGGCCGATCGCGACGCGCTGGCGCTGGCCGCCGGAGAGTTCGGCCGGGCGGCGGGCGAGATAGGGATCGAGCGACAGCATGGAGGACGCCTTGGCCACACGCTTGTCGATCTCGGCCTTTTCGGTGCCGGCCTGTTTCAGCCCGAGGCCCATGTTGTCCTTGACGTTGAGGTGCGGATAAAGCGCGTAGGACTGGAAGACCATGGCGATGCCGCGCCTGGCGGGCGGCGTATTGACGACCTCCGCGCCGTCGATCCGGACGCTTCCGGACGTCGCATCCTCGAGGCCGGCGATGACGCGCAGCAGAGTGGACTTGCCGCAGCCGGAGGGGCCGACGAAGATCACGAACTCACCGTCCTTGACCTCCAGGTCGATGCCCTTCAGCACCTCATGCGTACCGAAGGCCTTGCGGATGGATTTCAGTTGAAGGGAACCCAAGGCGTCTTCCTTTAAAGTCGTACGGGTTTGTCGGTGCGCACGCTCTCATCCGCCGCGAGGCAGATGCGCAGCGACTGCACGGCGTCATCCATATGCCGGGTGAGATCGATATCGTCGCGGATGGCGTTCAGCACGTAAGCCTGTTCGAGATCGCAGAGCTTCTGGTGGTCCGGCTCGTCGGACATGGACAGATCCTCGTCGGGCCGGAGAAACAATCCATCCGGGCCGGTTTCGGCCGAGTGGACTCGGATCACCGAGGTTTTCGTATGCGTGTCGATGTCGTCGGATTTCGCCTTGGCGTCGACGAGGATCGAGACCGAGCCTCTGGGCGACATGACGTCCTTCACGAAAAAGGCCATTTCCGACATCATCGGCCCCCAGCCGGCTTCGTACCAGCCGACCGAGCCGTCCTCGAACAGGACCTGCATATGGCCGTAGTTGTACATGTCCGGCGCGATCTCGTCGGTCATCCTGAGGCCCATGCCGCGCACCTCGACGGCCTTGGCGTCAGTGATCTGGCACCAGACATCGACATAATGCACGCCGCAATCGACGATCGGCGGTGTCGTCTGCATCAGCGCCTTGTGGACGTCCCATTTGTCGCCGGAAGACTGCTGGTTGAGGTTCATGCGGAAGACATAGGGCGGGCCGAGCTTGCGGGCTTCCGCGATCAGCCGCATCCAGGAGGGATGGTGGCGGAGGATATAACCGATCACCAGCTTGCGGCCGTGCCTCTTCGCGGCCGCGACGACGCGTTCGGCATCGGCGACGGTAGTCGCGAGCGGCTTTTCCACGAAGACGTGACATCCCGCCTCGAAGGCCATTACGGCATAATCCGCATGGCTGTCGGAATAGGTGTTGATAGAGCAGAGATCGGGCTTCGTCTCGTTCAACGCCTGCTCGAAATCGGAAAACATCGGATAGGCGTCGAGCCCGGCCTGCAGGTCGCGCCTGGTGCGATTGACGAGGCCGACTATCTCGAAACCCGGATTGGCGTGATAGGCGAGCGCATGGCTCCTGCCCATATTGCCAAGGCCGGCGACGAGAACGCGGATGGGGCTTGCGGACGAACTCACTTGACGGCTCCCGAGGTGATACCGCGGATCAATTGCCGCGAAAAGATGACGTAAAGCACCATGACCGGCAGGATGGCGAGCGAGAGGGCCGACAGCACCGCGTTCCAGTTGGTGACGAACTGGCCGATGAACATCTGGGCGCCCAATGTCACCGTCTTGGTGCTTTCACCCGGCGCCAGGATCAGCGGGAACCACAAGTCGTTCCAGATCGGGATCATGGTGAAGACCCCCACCGTCGCCATGGCGGGACGCACCAGCGGCAGGACGAGGCGGAAGAAGATCGCATATTCCGAGAGCCCGTCGATGCGGCCGGCATTCTTCAGGTCGTCGGAGACCGTTCGCATGAATTCCGACAAAATGAAGATCGCGAGCGGCAGACCTTGAGCCGTATAGACCAGGATGAGCGAGGTCAGCGTATTGACGAGGCCGGCCGCCACCATGCCCTGCAGGATCGCCACCGTTCCGAGGCGGATCGGAATCATGATGCCGAGCGCGAGATAAAGCCCCATCAGCGTATTGCCGCGGAAGCGGTATTCGGAGAGCGCGAAGGCCGCCATGGCGCCGGTAAGCAGGACGAGTGCGATAGAGGCCACGGTGACGATCAGGCTGTTCTGGAAATAGCCCACGAAATCGCCCTGATTCAGTACCGTCTCGTAACCGACCAGGCTGAAAGTGGAGGGCGTCGGCAAAGCCATCGGCTCACGGAAAATCGCGTTGCGGCTCTTGAACGAGTTAACGAGCGTCAGGAAGACCGGGAAGAGCGCCACCAGCATATAGGCGATCAGCGCCAGATGAATGAGCGCGGTGCGTAGAGGAGCGGAGCGTGCTTTCGACATATCCATCTCCTCAGAACTGGTAGCGGCGCATGCGCCGCTGGATGACGAAGAGATAGAGCGAGACCCCGGCGAGGATGATGAGGAACATCACCGCCGCGATGGTCGCGCCCATGGAGCGGTCACCCATCTGGTTCTGGAAACCGAAGAAGGTGCGGTAGAGAAGCGTGCCGAGAATGTCCGTCGAGCCGTTCGGGCCGGCGAGCGCTCCCTGCACCGTGTAGATCAGGTCGAACGCGTTGAAATTGCCGACGAAGGTGAGCACCGAGACGATGCCGATCGAGGGCAGGATGAGCGGCAGCTTGATCTTCCAGAACTGGCTCCAGCCGGTGATGCCATCGCATTCCGCCGCTTCCAGCACCTCGTCCGGGATGTTCAGAAGCGCCGCATAGATCAGCATCATCGGAATGCCGACATATTGCCAGACGGAGATCAGCGACACCGTCACCAATGCCGTATCCGGCCGGCCGAGCCAGGGCGAAAATGCCCATTTCAGCCCAACCCAATCCATCAGGCCCGGCGCGATGCCCCAGATCGGCGAGAGGATAAGTTTCCAGATGAAGCCGACAATGACGAAGGAGAGCAGCGTCGGCACGAAGATCGCCGAGCGGTAGAAGGCGGCAAAGCGCAGGTTCGGCACCGACAGCATGGCGGCGATGGCAATGCCGATCGGGTTCTGCACCAGCATATGGATGATGAAGAAGACGACGTTGTTGGAAAGCGCGTTCCAGAAATCGGCGGAGAGGCGCGGATCGCTGAACAGCACCTTGAAATTGTTGAAGCCGACGAAGGAAAGCTGGCCCTCGACCATGTTGAAGAGCGAAAGCCTGAGCGTCTCGATCAGCGGCAGGATCATCACCGCCGTATAGACGAGGAAGGCCGGCGCCAAGAAGACGACGATATGCCAGCGGGCGGGACGCTTGATTGTATTCTCCTCTGTCAATGGCATATCGGTCATGGCAGGCTCCGCGATCAATGTGTTCGTCATCCCTGTGCTTGTCACAGGGACCCAGCAGCGGCGCGTCCGCGGCGCGAAAGACTCCTTTCACGCGAAAGACTTCGCGTGGCTGGATTCCTGTGACAAGCACAGGAATGACGGGGTGGAGTATTACGCCACCCCTTTCCAATCATACTGGCTCACTTCGCCGGCTTGTACCAGCTGTCCAGGCCCTTCTGGGTTTCTGTCGCCGCCTGTTCCGGCGTTTCCGTGCCATTGATGACGTTGGCCGAAACGCGCCACATTTCGAGGTCGAGGTTCGGCTGGCCGCGGCCGACGATCGCCGCACTCGGGCGGATCGTCGTCTTGCAGTTCTCGCGCCAGGAGACGAATTCCTGGGCGAGTTCGTCATTCATCTTCACGGCGGTGGAGTTCAGGCTGAAGAAGCCCGGCAGCGCGTTGGCATAGAGCTCGGCGAATTCCGGAGAGGCGACCCAGGCGAGGAATTTCTTCGCGGCTTCCGGGTTCTTGCCCTTGGCGTTGAGGCCGAGGCCGATGTCGTTATGGTCGGAGATATAGCAGGTATCGCCTGCCTTCTTCACCGGCGGCGGGAAGGCACCCATTTCGAAATCGGCCTGCGCCTTGAACGGCGCAATTTCCCAGGAGCCGGCCGGATAGATCGCGGCGCGACCGAGGGTGAAGAGGTTCTGGCTGTCGGGATAGGTCTGTGCCTCGAAACCGTCGCCGAGATAGGGTTTCCACTTGCCGAGCGTCGCATAAGGCTCGACCCATTGCGGATCGGTCAGTTTCTCGGTGCCGGCGATCAAGGCCTTGCGGCCGTCCTCGCCTTTCCAGTAGTTCGGGCCGATATTGTAATAGCCCATCGTGGCCGCTTCCCACTGGTCCTTGGTGCCCATGGCGAGCGGAATGTAATTGCCGTCCTGCTTGAACTTCTCGAGCACGGCGAAGAACTCGTCCTCGGTCTTCGGCACCTCGACGCCGACGTCCTCGAAAGCCTTCTTGTTGTAGATGAAGCCGTGGATGACCGAGGCCATCGGCACACAGAAGGTGGTCTTGCCGTCGTCGGTGGTCCAGGCGGACTTGGCGACGTCGGAGAAATTCTCGATGCCCGGGAGGTCGTTCAGCGAGGCGAGCTGGCCCTTCTGGAACATGGCGAGCGACAGGTCGAACGGACGGCAGGTGATGAGGTCGCCGGCGGTGCCTGCTTCCAGCTTGGCATTGACGGCGGAGTTATACTCGGTCGGCGCCATCGGGGCGAAGGTCACCTTGATGCCCGGGTTCTTCGCCTCGAAGGCCGGAATGATCTTCTCCTGCCAGATCGGCAGGTCGTCGTTGCGCCAGCTCTCGATAGTGAGCTGGGCATCCTGCGCGAGCGCCATGCCCGCCGGCGCGAGCACGGTCGTGGCGAAAAGCATGCCTTTCAAGATGCGGGTCATGATGTTCTCCCTCTTCTGCGCCTTCAGGCGCGTTTCATGGAACTCTTCTGTTGTGCCTGCAATTCATCGAGCGCCAAGCGCAGCACGTGGCCGGAACGCGTAAGCAGCGCCCTGGCGGCATCGGCATCGGCCGCACCGGCGGCAAGCAATACGGCGACCTTCACGGAACCGCCCGCGGCATCCATCCAGGCACGGGCCTCTTCGAAACCTATTCCAGCGATCTCGGCGACCATGCGGGCGGCGCGGATGCGCAGCTTGTCGTTGTCGGCGCGCAGATTGACCATATGGCCATCGTGCACGTGACCGAGCTTTACCGCGGTCAGCGTCGACAGCATGTTGAAGGCGATCTTCTGGGCGGTGGCTGCTCCCATGCGGGTCGAGCCCGCAATCACTTCCGGCGGCGTTTCGAGCAGGATCGCCACATCGGCGCCTTCGAGCAGCCTGGCGCCGGCATTGTTGGCCATGGCCACCAGCTTGGCACCGCGCGCCTTCGCCACGTCTGCGACGGCAACCGTGTAGGGCGTCGAGCCGCTGGCCGAGACGCAGATGACGCAATCTCCCGCGCCGACGATATGGGCATCCCGCGCGCCAAGCGCCGCATCGTCCTCCGGTCCGCCAGGCAGATCGACGGTGGCGGAAAGGCCTCCCGCAAACAGGACGGTGATCTGTTCGGGTGCGATCCCATAGGTTCCAGGCAGTTCGAGCGCATCGGCGATCGCCACGAGACCCGCGCTGCCGGCTCCGGCATAAACCAGCTTTCCGCCGGATCTCAACGTTGCAGCCGCCAGATCGGCCGCCCTCGCGATGGATGGGATGGCGCTGTCGACCGTCTTCGCCGCCTCCTGCTGACCGGATGCCAGGAGCCGCAGGATCTCGGCGGGCGCGAACATGTCGAGCCCTTCCGCTTTCCCATGCCTTGCTTCGGTGGCGTTGCTGCTCATCCGCTTCTCCCTCTACCAAAATGATGCCAAAAAAATACCAATTGTCCAGAAGGAAAATTAACTTTTATGAACGAGTCGTGAGGGGATCAGGGTATATTTCAAAATTCCTCATCATTTTCAATTACGTGCAGTGCCGCTCTGCGAAATTTGTAAATCGCTCTTGGTTAATGGTATTTTTTTGGTATTATCCAAAGTGGAGGTATCCATGGCGGCTTATTTTATCGGAATCGACGGCGGCGGCACAAGCTGCCGTGCTGCATTGGCTGACGGAAGCGGCAGAGTTCTCGGCCGGGGAAAAAGCGGCGCTTCCAATATCCTGACCGATCCGGATACGGCCCTGAGGCATATCGCCGAGGCTGCACGGCTCGCCTTCATCGAGGCCGGGCTCGAGCCGGACCTCTCCTCCGCCTCTGCCGTTCTCGGGCTTGCCGGCAACAATGTCGGCGATGCCGTGAGCTATGTAAAGGCGCGGCTTCCCTTCAGGCAGTCGGATATTGTCTCCGACGGCGTCATCGCCCTGCAGGGAGCGATCGGCGACGAGGACGGGGCGATCGGCATCGTCGGTACGGGAACGGTCTATATAGCCCGCCACGAGGGCAAGCTCCATTCGGTAGCCGGCTGGGGGTTCCAGGTGAGCGATCTCGGCAGCGGCGCGCGGCTCGGCCAGCTTGCGCTGCAGGAAAGCCTGCTCGCATACGACAACATCCGCCCGATGACGGAGCTTTCGAAGGCGATCCTCGCCGAGTTCGGCAACAATCCCGAAGCCGTCGTCGATTTCGCCCGGCTGGCCAAACCCGGGGATTTCGGCCGCCATACGCCGAAGGTCTTCGAATTCGCGCACCGGGACGACGAGGCGGCGATCCGCATCTTGAAAACCGGTGCCGCGGGCATCGACGAGGCGCTCGATGCGGTGAATGCAATTACCAAAGGCAAGGGGCGGCTCTGCCTGCTCGGTGGCCTCGCCCCCCTTTACCCCGAATATCTTGCCGAGCGGCACCGCGTGCGCCTTTCCGAGCCTTTGGCCGATGCGCTGACCGGCGCAGTGGCCCTTGCCGTCAAAACCTACGGCACGGCGGCGGAGGCGCGGGCATGAACGAGGCGCTGTCTGCCATACTGCCGCTCGACGACCTGCAATCGGCAGGGACCGGCCCGCTTTATCGCAAGCTCCGCCAGACGCTGGAAGAGGCGATCCGCTCCGGGAAACTGGGACACGGCGATGCGCTTCCGGCCGAACGCGACCTTGCCGACTATGCCAATGTCAGCCGCGTTACGGTACGCAAGGCGGTGGACGATCTCGTCAAGGACGGATTGCTCACCCGCAAGCATGGTTCCGGCACGTTCGTCGTAAAGCCCCTGTCGCGTGTCGAGCAGCCCCTGACAAAGCTCACCTCGTTCACGGAGGACATGGCGCGGCGCGGGCTGGTGACGAAATCCGAATGGCTTGAACGCGGCCTGTTCCATCCCTCTCCGGAAGAGATGATGATGCTAGGCTTGGCGCCCGGAACCAAGGTCGCCCGCATCGGCCGCCTGCGGATTGCCAACGACATGCCACTCGCAATCGAGCGCGCCAGCATTTCCGCCGAATTCCTGCCCGATCCTTCGATGGTCACCAATTCGCTCTATGCGGAGCTGGAAAAGAAGAACGCCCGGCCGGTGCGCGCCATACAACGGATATCCGCCTGCAATATGAAGAACCCGGATGCCGGGCTCCTGGCGGTGCCGGTGGGAGCCGCGGGACTTTCGATCGAGCGGGTTTCCTATCTGGCCTCCGGCCGGGTGGTGGAACTCACCCGCTCGCTCTATCGCGGCGATGCCTATGATTTCGTGGCCGAGCTTTCGCTCAGCGGAAACTGACAAATCCGAGGACAAGACGATGCAGACCCATATGCGGCAGGAGATCAACGAGATACCCGAGGCAACGACCCGGCTGCTCGACCGGTCGGCGACGGAGCTTGCGGCGGCCGGCCTGGCGCTCCGCGACAAGGATCCCGCCTTCCTGATCACCATCGCGCGCGGCTCTTCCGACCACGCCGCGACCTTCATCAAATATGCGGTCGAGCTGACGGCCGGCCGGCCGGTCGCCTCACTCGGCCCCTCGCTCGCCTCGATCTATGGCGCAAAGCTGAAACTCGGCGGCGGAGCAGCGATCGCGATTTCGCAGTCCGGCAAAAGCCCCGATATCGTGGCCATGGCGGAGGCCGCAACGAAGGCCGGCGCGGTGACGGTCGCACTCACCAATACGCTGCCTTCGCCGATCGCCAGCGCATCTGCCCACACAGTGAATATCAATGCCGGCCCGGAGCTCGCCGTGGCGGCCACCAAATCCTTCGTCAATTCGATCGTCGCGGGGCTCGCCATCCTTTCCGAATGGGTCGGCGACGACGGCCTCAAAGCCGCCATTCGCGATCTGCCCTCGCATTTCGAGAAGGCGGTCAAGCTCGACTGGAGCGAACTCGCCAAGGAACTCGGCGATGCGGAATCGCTCTACATGCTCGGCCGCGGCCCGGCGCTTTCGATCGCCAGCGAAGCGGCACTGAAATTCAAGGAAACCTCCAACATGCATGCGGAGGCCTATTCCGCGGCGGAGGTGCTGCACGGCCCCGTGGCGCTGGTCGAGAAACGCTTCCCGGTCGTCACCTTCGCGGCACGCGACGCCGCTGAAGCCTCAGCCGTCGAGATCGCCGAAAACTTGGCCAGCAAGGGCGCGCTCGCCTTTGCCACGTCCGACAAGGTCAAAGGGGCCCACAAGCTTCCCTTTGTCGCGACCGGCCATCCTCTCACCGATGCACTGGTGTTGATCCTGCCCTTCTACGGTTTCGTGGAAGCCTGGTCGCGCGCCAAAGGCTTCAACCCGGATGCCCCGGTGGCACTGAAGAAGGTAACCGAAACCCTATGACGACCGCCAAGGCCATCATCGGTGCCCGGATCTTCGACGGCATCTTCTGGCATGACGACGCCGCGCTCGTCTTCGCGGACGGCAGGATCGAGGCGATCCAGGCCGCGGACAGGTTGCGTACCGGCATCGAAACGATCGATGCCGGCGGCGGGATGATTGTCCCCGGTTTCATCGACCTGCAGGTGAATGGCGGCGGCGGCGTGCTCTTGAACGAGGAACCGACGGTCGAAGGCTTGTCAAAAATCTGCGCCGCGCATGCCAAGTTCGGCACCACCGGACTGCTGCCGACTCTAATCACCGACACCTACGCGATCACTACGAAGACCGTCGAGGCCGGCAAGCGGGCTAAAGCGGAGCGCGTGCCGGGCTTCCTCGGGCTGCATCTCGAAGGCCCGCATCTCTCCATCGCCCGCAAGGGAGCCCATGATCCGAAGCTCATCCGGCCGATGGAGGAAAACGATATCGAGCTCATGCTCTCCTGCCGCGGCAAGTTCGACGCGATGATGATCACCGTCGCGCCGGAGAGCGTCACGCCGGAGCAGGTGACACGGCTGGCGGAAGCCGGGTTCATGGTGAGCCTCGGCCATACGGACGCGACCTACGAAACTGCCAAGACCTATGCGGAAGCCGGCGCGCGAACGGTAACACATCTCTTCAACGCCATGAGCCCGCTCGGCCACCGCCAGCCCGGCCTGGTCGGGGCGGCGCTCGACATCGGCTCGCTTCATGTCGGGATCATCGCCGACGGCATCCATGTCCATCCGGCCTCGATGGGCGTGGCGCTCCGCGCCAAGAACGGGCCGGGCAAGATCTTCATCGTCACCGACGCCATGTCGCCGATCGGCACGGACATGACGAGCTTCACGCTGAACGGCCGCGAGATCCTGCGCCAGGACGGGCGGCTGACGCTCGCCGACGGCACCTTGGCCGGTGCGGATATCGACATGATCTCGTCGGTTCGTTTCGTACACGAAACGCTCGGAGTGCCGCTCGAAGAGGCGCTGCGCATGGCATCCGTCTATCCGGCAGAAGCGGCATGGCTTGCCGCCCGCAAGGGGGCGCTGAAACCCGGCTTCGACGCGGATTTCGTCATCCTTACCGATGATCTGTGCATGAAAAGCACCTGGATCGGCGGCCGAAAAGTGCATCAGGAATAAAATTAGCCGGCTATGGGAAACTTTATCTCGACCTTCAATCCCCTGCCCTCCCGGCCTTCCGCAAGCGCCAGGGTCGCGCCGTGCAGCCGGGCGACCTCCTCGACAATCGGCAGGCCGAGGCCGGTACCGGATTTGTCGGTCCGGTCGCCGCGCTCGAAGCGCTTCAGCACCGAAGTCCGTTTTTCCGGCGGGATGCCCGGTCCGTCATCCTCCACCTCCAGCACCGCGGCCTCGCCGTCCTGCCTGACGCGCACCGTCACTTCCGCGCCATTGCCGGCATAGAGCAACGCGTTGCCGATCAGGTTCTTCAGGAGCTCGCCGATCAGCAGCGGCTCCGCAGAAACCGCAACCTCATCCTCGCCTTCGAAGCCGAGATCGATGCCGGCTTCCGCGGCGAGCGGCACATGATCGGCGGTCGCGCCTTGCGCCAGCGCCGTCAGGTCGATCCGCTGCATCGAGGCGGAACGGGTGGCGGCGTCGATCTTCGCCATCAACAGGAGCTGGGCCAGGATGCGCTCGGCATCCGCCACCGCCTCGTCCGCCTTGCGCGCCGCCTCCTTCGCCTCGTCGAGGTCGTTCGCCCGGCCCGCCAGCGCAAGCTGGGTGCGGATGATCGCAAGCGGCGTGCGGAGCTGGTGGCTGGCATTGCCGGTGAAATGGCGGAGCGCCTCAAGCGCCCCTTCGAGCCGCACCATGAAGGAATTGACCGTATCGACCAGGCCCTGCACCTCGTTCGGCACGCGTTCGCCGATCGGGTGGAGATCGTCGGGGCTGCGTTCGGCGATCGCCTCGCTAAAGCGGTAAAGCGGCCGGAGCGAGAGCGTCACAGCCACCCAGACGATCACCGCCGCGCCGGCGATCATGAAGAGCAGACGCAGGGCCGAGCGGATCAGGATCGTGCGCGTCAACTGCTGACGGGCGATCGTCGTTTCCGCGACCGTGACGATAAAGGGCACCGAATTGATGCCGGTCGAGGCGGAGCGCGCCAGTGCGCCCACGCGTATCGGCTCGCCGCGGAACGTGGCGTTTTCGAAGGCCGCCGCTTGCCCCTCGCGGCGCGGGATCGACGGCAGGTTCTGGTATCCGGTAATGAACGTGCCGGGCGGGCCGTCGACCCGGTAGAAGACGCGGTCCTGGGCTGCCGAAGTCAGCATCTCCAGGGCCACATAGGGGATATCGACTTCCAGCGAGCCGTTCTCGGACACGATCACCCGCTCGGCGATCGCCAACGCCGAGCCGGCGAGCACGCGATCCGAGACCTCGTTCGCCGTATCGACCGCCTCGTCCCAGGTGTCGATCATGGCAGCCGAGCCGATCACCGCCGTCGAGGCGAGAAGCCAGGCGAGCAGCCGGCGGCGCAGCGAATAGGCGGCTGCGGGCGTCATGAGACGGGGGCCACGGTCTCGAGATAATAGCCGATGCCCCGGGCAGTCCTCACGGTCAGCCCATGCGATGCCAGACGCCGGCGCAGGCGGCTTACATACTGCTCGATCGCGTTGGCGGAGAGATCGTCGTCGAAGCCGGTCACGGAGCGCATGATCGCATCCTTGGAGACGACCTTGCCGGCGCGCAGGAAGAGCAGCTCCAGAAGAGCGACCTCGCGGGCCGGAATATCGAGCGGCGTGCCATGGCTGGAGAAGGTGCGGGAATTGAGGTCGAAGGTGACGCCGCCATAACTGACGATCGAGCTTCTCAGGCCCGCCTGCCGGCGCAGCAGCACGCGGATGCGCGCCTCGAACTCGGAAATGTCGAAAGGCTTGATCATGTAGTCGTCGGCCCCGAGATCGAGGCCCTTCACCCGCTCCTCGGGGGTACCACGGGCCGTCAGGATCATCACCGCGGCCTTGTTCTGCCGCGCGCGCATGGCGCGCAAGACGTCGAGCCCGTCCATTTCCGGCAGGTTCAGGTCGAGGATTACGAGATCATAGGCTTCCGCCGCGGCGACCGCCTCGGCCGAAGCGCCGTCGGCCACCGCATCGACCGCATAGCCGCTGCCGCGCAGGATGGCCGTCAGCCCCTCGGCCAACGCCTGATTGTCCTCGACCAGAAGAATACGCACCCGATGTTTCCCTTTTTTCCGCCAGTTTACAGGCGCGCGGGGGGTAAGTCACGGATGCGTTGAGGCCATGGTTATTGCGTGCGGCCGATATAATCCATCTTGCCGACCGGAACGCCCTTGTGGCGCAGGATCGCATAGGCCGTGGTGACGTGGAAATAGAAATTCGGCAGCGCGAAGCCAAGCACATAGCTCTTGCCCGTATAAGCGGTCGAGCCGCTGCGGGACTTGATGATGACTTCGGCATCCTCGCGGTCCGCCATGCTCGCCGGATCGACGCTCTTCAGGAAGGCGACGGTCTTTTCGATACGGGCATGCAAATCGGCGAAGGTGACCTCGTCGTCGGCCATGGGCAGGTTTTCCACCTGGCCGATGCGGACGGGGACGAATTTTGCGGTGTCGCTGGCGCGCTGTATCTGCGCGGTCAGCGGATACATGTCGTCGATCAGCCGGGTTTCGAGGAGTTCCTTGTGCGGAATGCCCTTCCCGTCGGCGAAAGCCTCGCCTTTCTTCAGGATTTCCGTGAGATTGCCGAAAGCCCGGATGAAGACCGGTACGGTGATATCGTAGAGCGAGAGCGACATGGATTCTGACCTTTGCTTGGGGGGCGGGGCGCCGGCTTTGTGGCGTAAAAAAAGACCGCCCACAGGTAATGGCAGCGGATCGGAAAGCAAGCGGGCGGACGTTGCATCCAAGCGATCGTGGCGGAGATGTAACACGTATTCCAATCCGCTTGTCGCGCCACTCGGCGCGGCGCTATTGTGCGCCCATGAAAAGCATACTGCTCCTCTTCCTCTGTCTTGCTCTTTCGCCGGGTCTCGCGAAAGCGGGTACGACTTTGTTTCCGGCGCTTTCGGGCCTGGAAGGCACGCCGCTTCTCACGGTCTATTCGTCGCTCGACGAGCCGCTCGCCAAACCGATGATCGCCGGTTTTCAAGCCGCCAACCCGGATGTGGCGGTGCGTTACGAGGACATGTTGACGGGCGAGATCTACGACCGGATCGTGCGGGAGACGGATGCCGGCCAGAAAACGGCCGATTTCGCGTTTTCCTCCGCCATGGACCTGCAGGTGAAGCTCGCCAACGACGGTTATGCGCAGGCGAGCGACCTGCCGATGAGCGGCCAATGGCCTGCCTGGGCGAACTGGCGCAACACGGCCTATGCGCTCACCTTCGAACCGGCCGTCTTCGTCTATCACAAGCCGAGCTTCAAGGAATCCCCGCCGCCTTCCACCCGGGCGGAATTCGTCGAATTCCTGCAGAAGCAGGGCGACGCGATCTACGGGCGGATCGGCACCTACGACATCGAACGTTCCGGCGTCGGCTTTCTCTTCATGTCGCGGGACCAGGAGCAGTTCAGCGACATCTGGTCGGTGATCCGGGCGATGGGTGCTGCAGGCGTGAAGCTCTACTCCACCAGCCAGGCGATCCTGGAGCGCGTCGCCGACGGCCGCTTCCTGCTCGGCTACAACATCCTCGGCTCCTATGCCGCCGACTGGGCCTCGCGCCATCCGGATGTCGGCATCGTCCTTCCGAAGGACTATACCGTGGTCATGTCGCGGATCGGCCTCGTGCCGCAGGCGGCTGCCGCGCCGGATCTCGGCAAGCGCTATCTGCAGTTTTTCATGTCGAAGGAAGGCCAGACGATCATGGCACGCGAGCTGCAGATTCCCGCCGTCAGCCCCGAAGTCGCCGGCAACAATACCGCAACGACGCTGAGGGAAATGCTCGGCGGACAATTGAAACCGGTTCCCGTCAGCCTTGGGCTGATGGTCTATCTCGACCAGGTGAAGAGGGCCCGGCTGATTTCCCGCTGGAACGAGGTTCTCAGGCTGCAATAGGATAAATTTCGAGCAACCCAGCCTCTTACCCCTTGTCAAAAACCGGCCTCGCGAAAAATGTCAGGTAGATGTCAGCTTCATATGCTGGCTTATGTCTAATCGGCCCCCGTTTGGAGGCGGGGACCCGATCAACGACGGGAGGGCTTCGGGCCGGCTGTTGCCGACCGTTCCATCTATCGTTTCGCCAAAAGAAACATTCGCGTCGTTGACGACGCCAACGGAGGATCGACCCTTGAAACATTTCTTCCTCGCTCCCCTTCTCGCGGGCGCGCTCGCTCTGCCGGCCGCCGCGGCCGACTACACGATCATGGCTCCCGCAGCGCCGGGAGGCGGCTGGGACCAGACGGCCCGCTCGCTGCAGACCACGCTCCAGCAGGAGAAGATCTCCAACAACGTGCAGGTCATCAACGTCCCAGGCGCCGGCGGCACGATCGGCATCGCCCAGTTCGCCAGCCAGCAGAAGGGTAATCCGAACGCGCTGATGGTCGGCGGCTACGTCATGGTCGGCGCGATCCTCACCAACAACTCGCCGGTCACGCTCAAGGACGTCACCCCGATCGCCCGTCTCACCGGCGAATACGAGGCGATCGTCGTTCCTGCCTCGTCCGACATCAAGACGATCGGCGATCTCGTCGCCAAGCTTAAGGAGAATCCGGGTGCGGTTTCCTGGGGCGGCGGTTCGGCCGGCGGCACGGACCACATTCTCGTCGGCCTGCTCGCCAAGGCTGCCGGCGTCGATCCGACCAAGATCAACTACATCGCGTTTTCGGGCGGCGGCGAAGCGCTGGCTGCCATCCTCGGCGCCCAGGTGACCGCCGGCGTCTCGTCCTACGGCGAATTCGAAGCCCAGGTGAAGGCCGGCACGCTGCGCGTGCTCGCTATCTCCTCCGACGCGAAGGTGGAAGGCATCGATGCCCCGACGCTCAAGGAATCCGGCTTCGACGTCGTGCTGCAGAACTGGCGCATGGTGGCCGCAGCGCCGGGCCTGACCGACGAGCAGAAAGCCGCGGTTCTGGCGGATGTCGAAAAGCTCGCCACGTCCAAGACCTGGCAGGAGACGCTGAAGACCAAGGGCTGGGCCGACACCTATCTCGCAGGCCCGGCTTTCGAGGAGCAGCTCGCCAAGGATATTTCCGCAACGGAAACGGTTCTGAAAGACATCGGACTGGTCAAATGAGCCCCGACAACAGCAAAACGACCGCCGAACAGCGCCGCCCCGACAGGGCGGCGCTTGTTATTGCCGCCGTCCTGGTCGCCATCGCCGCCGTGATCTTCGTCGACGTGTCGCGGCTCAAGGGCATGGCCGGCTATTCGCAGGTGGGGCCTGCGACCATTCCGGACTGGATCGGGTTCGCGCTGATCGGGCTTGCGATCTGGACCGTGGTCGCTGCCTTGCGCCGCGACTTCCCGGAACGCGAGAAGCAAGAGTTCGGCCCGGTCGTCTGGATCGTCGCCGGTCTGGCGGCACAGATGCTGCTTCTGCGTCCCGCCGGCTTCTCGATCGCCACCGGCGTTCTCTTCGGACTGACGGCCGCCGGTTTCGGCAGGCGCAAGCTGTGGATCACCATTCCGGTCGGCATCGTCCTCTGTCTCGTCATCTGGCTGATCTTTGCAGGCCTGTTGCAGCTCTCGCTTCCGGCGGGTCCGCTGGAACGTCTGTTTTGGTGATCGGGCCACGAGAGTAAGATTATGAGCACATTCGAATTTCTTCTCCAGGGGCTTATGTCGGCCGCACAGCCGATGAACCTCCTCTATGCGCTGATCGGCGTGACGCTCGGTACCGCCGTCGGCGTGCTGCCCGGCATCGGCCCGGCGCTCACCGTGGCGCTGCTTCTGCCCGTCACCTACCGGCTCGACCCGACCGGCTCGCTGATCATGTTCGCCGGCATTTACTACGGCGGCATGTATGGCGGCTCGACCACCTCGATCCTGCTCAACACGCCGGGCGAAAGCGCCTCGATCGTGACCGCGCTGGAGGGCAACAAGATGGCCCGCAACGGGCGAGGCGGGCCGGCGCTGGCAACGGCGGCGATCGGCTCCTTCGTCGCCGGTCTCATCGCCACGCTGCTGCTCGCCTTCATCGCGCCCTATATCGTCAGGCTGGCACTGGTCTTCGGACCGCGGGAATATTTCGCGCTGATGGTGCTCGCCTTCGTCACCGTCTCGTCGGCCTTCGGCGATTCGACACTGCGCGGCCTGACCTCCCTCTTCATCGGACTTGCCTTCTCGATTGTCGGCATCGACCAGCTCACGGGCCAGAACCGCCTCTCCTTCGGTATCCCGGACCTGCTGGACGGCATCGAGGTAACCACCATGGCGGTTGCCATGTTCGCGATCGGCGAGACGCTGTTCATCGCCGCCCAGGGCGACAAGGGGCCGGACAAGGTGGAGGCGGTCAGGGGCTCCGTCTGGATGAATGCCCAGGACTGGGCGCGCTCCTGGAAGGCGTGGCTGCGCGGCACCGCGATCGGCTTTCCGATCGGCGCCATGCCGGCGGGCGGCGCCGAAATCGGCACGTTCCTTTCCTACGCGACCGAGAAGCGCCTGACGAAGCACCCGGAGGAATTCGGCAACGGGGCGATCGAAGGCGTGGCCGGTCCGGAAGCCGCCAACAACGCTTCGGCCGCCGGCACGCTCGTGCCGCTCCTCACCCTCGGCCTGCCGACGACGGCGACGGCGGCGATCATGCTCGCTGGCTTCCAGCAATACGGCCTGCAACCGGGCCCGCTGCTTTTCGCGACCAACCCGCAGCTCGTCTGGGGCCTGATCGCGTCGCTGCTCATCGCCAACCTGATGCTGCTCGTCTTGAACCTGCCGCTCGTCGGCCTCTGGGTGAAGCTGCTGACCATTCCCAAGCCGTGGCTCTATGCGGGCATCCTGCTCTTCGCGACGCTCGGCACGATCGGCGCCAACCCGTCCGTCTTCGAGCTCGGCATGCTGCTTACCTTCGGCCTGCTCGGCTACGTGATGCGCGTCTTCGGTTATCCGATCGCACCGGTCGTCGTCGGCCTCATCCTCGGGCCGCTCGCCGAACAGCAGCTCCGCCGTGCGCTGGCGATCAGCCAGGGCGACGTGACGGTGCTCTTCACCTCGCCGATCGCCGCCGTGCTGCTCGTGCTTGCGGCGCTGGCGCTCATCGTTCCGCTCATCCTGCGGGCTCGCGGACGCGGGGAAGTGCTCTCGCAGATGGCAGCCAGTGAGGATTGATCAAAAAAACTGCCGCAAAACTCAAAAACCCGGTTTCGACCGGGTTTTTTATTGACCGAACACCGACCACCCGGTGCGCATAGCGAGCATTTCCAGGGCCAGCGAGCCAAGCAGTGAATTGCCGTTGTGGTTGAGGCCCGGCGACCAGACGGCGACCGAAGCCTTGCCCGGCGCCACTGCCAGGATGCCACCGCCAACGCCGCTTTTGCCCGGCAGGCCAACCCGATAGGCGAAATCCCCCGACCCGTCATAATGCCCGCAGGTGAGCATCAGCGCGTTGATGCGCCGCGCCCGTTGCCTGGAAACGACGGTGTGCCCCGTCAGCGGATTGCGGCCCGATGCCGCCAGGAAAAGACCAGACCGGGCAAGCTGGGTGCAGGTCATGGCGAGCGCGCAGTGATGGAAATAAACGCCCAGCACATGTTCGACCGGGTGAGTGAGCTTGCCGAAGGAGCGCATGAAATTGGCGAGCGCGAAATTACGGTAGCCCGTCGCCTGCTCCGATTTCGCCACGTCCGGATCGATGGCGATGGTTTCGTCATCGGCAAGATAGCGCACGAAGCGGACGATCTCGCCGATCGCCTCGCGCGGTGTGTGTCCCGCAAGCACGAGATCGCTGACCGCGATCGCGCCGGCATTGATGAAGGGGTTGCGCGGCTTGCCCTCCTCATGTTCGAGCTGGACGATCGAATTGAAAGCCGAGCCCGACGGCTCGCGGCCGACGCGGTTCCAGGTGGTTTCTCCGTGCTTTCCGAGCGCCAGCGTCAGGGTGAAGACCTTGGAAATGCTCTGGATCGAGAAGGGCACATCGGCATCGCCGGCCTTGAAGACCTGGCCATCGACATCGATGACCGCCATGCCGAATTTCCTCGGGTCGATATGGGCGAGTTGCGGGATGTAATCGGCGACCTTGCCTTCGCCGAGCCGCGGCGTCAGCTTGTCGTGGATCTCGTCGACGATCGCCTGCAGGTCTGCCATCTTTCACCCCGAATTCGTTCCGCGCTCGAACGAGCCTTACTATTCGAAGGCGCTGCCGGAAAGATGGTTGCTGGCGGATGCCTTCACGGCGCCGATTTCCGACCACAACGAGGCGATCGTCGCCGGATCGACATCCGCCATGATGTCGCGCAGCCAGCCTTCATGGGCGGCGGCCATCGCGACGAAAAGCTCCGTTCCCTCCGGCGTCAGCTTGGCGACGGTGACGCGGCGATCCCCGTCGGGGGTCACCCGCAGGACAAGTCCGTCCGCCTCCAGCCTTTCGACCAGGCCGGTGACATTGCCGTTGGTGACCATCGTGCGCTTGGAAAGTTCGCCGAGCCTCAAACCGTCCTTCTCACGATAGAGCTGCGCCATCAGGTCGAACTGGGGCAACGTCGCGCCGAACTCGACGCGCAGGCGGCGACGGATTTCCGTGGTGATCAGCTTGGTCGTGGAGAGCATGCGCAGCCACAGCCGTGTTTCCGGCTTGTTCTTCCCATGCGGACCATGGACGATCAGTTCCAGATCGGCGCTCGCCGCTTCTCCATCCATCGTTTACACCCCGAGATATCGATCCTGCAATTCGCTCGTCAGGTCGGCGGGCCTGCCGCTCCAGGCGCTCCTTCCGTTTTCCAGAATGACGCAGCGGTCCGCAACCGGCAAAAGCTCCGAAAGCGTCTTGTCCACCACAAGAATCGAAAGACCTTCCGCCTTCAGACGCCGTATGGCCTTCCAGATATCCTGCCGGATGACCGGGGCAAGGCCCTCGGTCGCCTCGTCGAGGATCAGCAGGCGCGGATTGGTCATCAGCGCACGGCCGATCGCCAGCATCTGCTGCTCGCCGCCGGAAAGCGAGCGTGCCATCTGGGCATGCCGCTCCTCAAGCCGGGGGAAAAGCTCGTTGACGCGCTCCAACGTCCATTTGCCCGGCCGGGCGGCGGCCACCAGGTTCTCGCGCACCGTCAGGTTCGGAAAGCAGCGGCGGCCTTCCGGCACAAGACCGATGCCGAGCTTTGCCACATGGTGCGGCCGCTTGCCGCTTGTATCCACGCCGCCGATTTTCACGCCACCGGCCCTTGGTGGATTGAGATTGCAGATGGCGCGGATCGTCGTTGTCTTGCCCATGCCGTTACGGCCCATCAGCGCCACGGCCTCGCCTTCCGCCACCGACAGGTCGACGCCGAACAGCGCTTGGCTCGCGCCATAGAATGCTTCGATCTTTGCAACATCGAGCAGCATCAGGCGTGATCTCCGAGATAGGCGGTGCGCACGGCCGGATCGCGGCGGATCTCGTCCACCGTGCCCGTCGCTATGATGCGGCCGTAGACGAGCACAGAGATGCGGTCGGCGAGCGCGAAGACCGCATCCATGTCGTGCTCGACGAGCAGGATCGGCGCTTCCTTCCTTAGCGTATCGAGGAAGCGCGTCAGCGACTTGGAGCCCTCCGGCCCCATGCCGGCCATCGGCTCGTCCAGCAGGAAGGCCTTCGACTGCAGCGCGAGCGCCATGGCGATTTCGAGCTGGCGGCGTTCGCCATGGGAAAGCTCGGCGGCGGGGATACGGGCGCGCGCCGTCAGCCCGACGCGTTCCAGCATTGTCATGGCCGTGTCGATCAGCGTCTTGTCGCGCATCACGGGCTTGAAGAAGTGGAAGCTCGAACCCTCCCGCGCCTGCCCCGCCAGCATGACGTTGCGAAGCGCGGAAAATTCCGGCGCCAGCGACGAGACCTGAAAGGTGCGGCCAAGGCCGAGCCGGGCGCGCTCGGCGACGCTCAACGTCCCGACATCCTCTCCTGCGAAACGAATCGAGCCCGAGTCCTGGCGAAGGGTGCCGCAGATCTGGTGGATCAGCGTCGACTTGCCGGCGCCGTTCGGGCCGATCAGCGCGTGGATTTCGCCGGGGCGAAGATCGAGCGTCACGCCGTCGGTCGCCCGGAGCGCGCCGAAGCTCTTCACGAGATTGGAAATCTCAAGGACCGGCTCAACCATGTTTGGCCTTTCCGGCAAGAAGCCCCAGCAGGCCGCCACGGGCGAAGAGTACCACAATGAGCAGGATCAGGCCGAGAAAGAACTGCCAGCGTTCGGTCAAACCGCCAAGCGCATATTCGAAGGCGACATAGAGTGCCGCGCCCACCAGCGGCCCGAACAGCCGGCCTGTGCCGCCGAGGATGATCAGCACGATCAATTCGCCGGACATGTGCCAGGAGAGCATGGACGGGCTGACGAACCGGTTGAGATCGGCAAACAGTGCGCCGGCCAAGCCCGTCATCATCGCCGAGATGACGAAGCCGGTGAGCCGGACGCGGTAGGGCTCGATGCCAACGGTCGCGACACGCACCTCGTTCTGCCGCGCCGCCTGCAGGGCCGAACCGAAGCGCGAGGCGCGGATCAGCGCGAAAAGACCGATGCCGGCCAGCAGGATCACGTAGCAGATCAGGAAGAAGCTCAAGGGCCGCATGGTCATGACGCCCGGAAACTGGTTCCGGACGAGGATCGACAGCCCGTCCTCGCCGCCATAGGCCGGCCAGGAAACCGCGAAATAATAGACCATCTGCGCGAAGGCGAGCGTGATCATGATGAAGTAGACGCCTGATGTGCGGAGGCTGATCACGCCGATGGCGAGCCCGACCAGGCCCGCAACTACTATGGCGACGATCCAGATCACCCACATCTGGTTCGTCCCGGGCAGGCCGAAGATGAGCGGATCGCCGGAAAAACCGTGCGTCGCCAAAATGCCGGCGGCATAACCGCCGATCCCGAAGAACGCCGCATGTCCGAAGGAGACGAGGCCGCCGAGACCCAGCGCCAGGTTGAGGCCGGTCGCGGCGAGCGCCAGGATGGCGATACGGGTCGCCAGCGTCACGTAGAAAGGCTGGCCGAGGGCCTTGGCGGCCAGCGGCACCGCCAGCAGAAGTGCAGCCAGGAGGATATTGACGAGGTTTTCGCGGCTCAGCATTCCGACCTCACGCATGTGCTGCCGGGAAGAGGCCGCGCGGCTTCACCGCAAGAATGACCGCCATGACGATATAGATCAGCATCGAGGCGGCCGCGCCGCCGATCATGCCAGCCTGAGCCGGCGGCACGAAGAGCGTCATCAGCTTCGGCAGCAGGAAACGGCCCATCGTATCGGTGACGCCGACCAGCAGCGCGCCGAGCAAAGCGCCCTTGATCGAGCCGATGCCGCCGATGACGATCACCACGAAGGCAAGGATCAGCACCGGCTCGCCCATGCCGACCTGCACCGACTGGATGGCGCCGACCATGGCGCCGGCAAAACCGGCCAGCGCCGCGCCGAGCGCGAAAACGACCGTGTAGAGTGTGCGGATATCGACGCCGAGCGCACCGATCATCTCGCGGTCGCTCTCGCCGGCGCGGATGCGCATGCCGAGCCGGGTCCCGGAGATCAGCACGTAAAGCCCGAAAGCGACGACCGCGCCGGCGGAGATGATCGCCAGACGGTAGACGGGATACTCCGTGCCGCCCGGCAACGGCACCGCGCCCTGCAGCAGCGGAGGAATATCGAGATACAGCGGAAACGAGCCGAACAGCCAGCGCGTGCCTTCCGAAAACATCAAGATCAGCGCGAAGGTTGCAAGCACCTGGTCGAGATGATCGCGATCATAAAGCCTGCGGATGACCACGAGCTCGACGATCGCGCCGGCGGCTGCCGCGGCGACGAGGCTCGCGACCAGACCGATCCAGAACGAACCGGTCCAGGCCGCGGCCGCCGCGCAGGCGAACGCGCCGACCATGTAGAGCGAGCCGTGAGCGAGGTTGATCAGGCCCATGACGCCGAAGATCAGCGTCAGCCCGGCGGCCATGAGGAACAACATGACGCCGAGCTGCAGGCCGTTCAGCAACTGCTCGAGAGCAAGTGCAACGGTCACGAGAAGACCTTAGATCTTGCAGTCTTTGGCATAGGCGTCGCCATGATCGGTGAAAATCTTCTCGACCGTCTTGTTGGTCAGCACGCCGTCCTGCTTCACCACTTCCGTCAGGTAGATGTCCTGGATCGGGTGCTGGTTGGTGTTGAACTTGAAGTTGCCGCGCGGCGACTGGATGTCGGCCTTCTTGAGTTCCGCACCGAAGGCATCGGCGTCCTTCACGCTCGCCTTGGCGGCGGCGGACAGGATGAGCTGCGCGGCGTCGTAGGCCTGAACGGCGTAGATCGACGGCAGACGATTATATTCCTTCCGGAAGTCGGCCAGGAACTTCTTGCTGGCCTCGTTGTCGAAATCCGGCGCCCACTGACCGGAGGCCTTGGCGCCCAGCGCGGCGTCGCCGATCGCCGGCAGAACATCCTGGCTGAAGGAGAAGCCAGGGCCCATGACCGGGACTTTCACGCCGGACTGGGCGAACTGTTTCATGAAGGCGATGCCCATGCCGCCGGGCAAGAAGACGAAGATGCCGTCGGCGCCGGAGGCGCGCATCTGGGCAATTTCGGCGGCATAGTCCGTCTGGCCGACCTGGGTATAGACTTCGGCGGCGAGTTCGCCCTTGTAGTAACGCTTGAAGCCGGTCAGCGAATCCTTGCCGGCCGGATAGTTCGGAGCGAGGATGAACATCTTCTTGTAAGAACGATTGGCGTATTCGCCCATCGCCTCATGAAGGTTGTCGTTCTGGTAGGCGGCGTTGAAATAAAGCTTGTTGCAGTTCGCACCGGCAAGTGCGGCCGGGGCCGCATTGGTCGAAACGTAGAACTTGCCCTGCGCCACCGCACTCGGAGCCACCGCCATCAGAAGGTTCGACCAGACGATGCCGGTCAGGATATCCACCTGATCGCTCTGGATCATCTTGTCGGCGATCTGTACGGCGAGTTCCGGCTTCTGCGCGTCGTCCTCGGTCACGACGGTGATGTCCTTGTTGCCGGAATTCTTGATCGCCAGCATGAAGCCGTCGCGCGTATCGATGCCGAGGCCGGCGCCACCGCCCGAAAGCGTGGTGATCATGCCGATCTTCAGCGGTTCGGCGAAAGCGAGGCCGGAGGTGCTCATGCTCAGCGCCAGCGTGGCAGCAGCAAGCATTTTCTTCATGTGACGAACTCCCGTTTGTTGTTGTGTCGTTCCCATATTTTTCATTTTCCCGACGGCGGCCAGCGATCCGCCGAAGGTTTTCATTACCTTCCACATTTGCGTGGAAACTTCCACTCTACACATGCGGCCGAATTCAACCGCAAGGAAACATGGTTACGCGGACAGTTTCCGCTTCAGCCGGAAACGCTGGATCTTGCCGGATTCGGTCTTCGGCAGGGCATCGGCGAAGACGATCGAGCGCGGATATTTGTAAGGCGCAATGACGCTCTTCACATGTTCCTGGAGCAGTTTCGCCAGTGCGTCGCAGGCGGCCGAAGGATCCACAAGAACGACATGTGCCTCGACGATCATGCCGCGGGCATCGTCCGGCACGCCGATCACGGCGCATTCCAGCACCGCTTCGTGCTTCAAAAGTGCTGCTTCCACCTCGGGCCCGGCGATGTTGTAGCCGGCGGAGATGATCATGTCGTCGGAGCGGGCGGCGAAGTGGAAATAGCCGTCTTCATCCTGCACGAAGGAATCGCCGGTGATGTTCCAGCCGCCCTTGACGTAATCCTTCTGCCGTTCGTCGGCCAAGTATCGGCAGCCGATCGGCCCCTTGACTGCCAGTCGGCCGATCGTGCCGCGCGGCACCTCGTTCATGTCGTCGTCGACGACGACCGCCTCATAGCCTCTCAGCGGCTTGCCGGTGCAGGTGGGTTTGGCATCCCCCAGATGGTTCGAAATGAAGATATGCAGCATTTCGGTGGCGCCGATGCCGTCGAGGATCGGCTTGCCGGTCTTCCTCACCCATTCCTCGAAGACGGGTCCCGGCAGGGTCTCGCCGGCGGAAACGGCGATGCGGAGCGAGGAAAGATCGGCACCGGCATCCATTGCCGCCAGCATGGCGCGATAGGCGGTGGGTGCGGTAAAGCTGATCGTCGCCTTGTAGGTCTCGATGATCTCGATCATCTTCGGCGGCGTCGCCTGTTCCAGAAGCGTCGCGGCCGCGCCGAAACGCAGCGGGAAGACCGCAAGACCACCCAGCCCAAACGTGAAGGCGAGCGGCGGCGAACCGACAAAAATGTCGTCCGGCGTCACATCCAGCACTTCCTTCGCATAGGCATCCGCGATGATCAGGATATCGCGGTGGAAATGCATGGTCGCCTTCGGGATACCGGTCGAGCCGGAGGTAAAGCCGAGCAGCGCCACGTCGTCGCGGCCGGTCTTCACGGCGTCGTAGCGCACCGGCTTGTTCAGCGCGGCACGGTCGAGTTCGGCGTCATGGTTGGCCGTGCCGTCGAAGCCGACCACCTGTTTCAGGAACCGGCTCTCCTTTGCACAGGACACGAGCTCGTCCATCAGGCGCGTATCGCAGAGCGCCATGGAAACCTCTGCCTTGTCGATGATCTTCGCAAGCTCGCCGGCCCGCAGCATCGGCATGGTGTTGACCACCACGGCGCCCGCTTTCGTCGCCGCCAGCCAGCAGGCGACCATGGCCGGGTTGTTGGCGGAGCGGATCAGCACACGGTTGCCGGCCTTCAGACCGTAATCCTCGGTCAGCGCACGGGCGATGCGGTTCGTCCAGTCGGAGAGTTCCTTGTAGGTGCGCCGGCGTCCGTTGCCGATGAGAGCGGTATGGTCGCCGAAACCTTTCTCCACCATGCGGTCGGTCAGTTCCACCGCCGCATTCATCCATTCCGGGTATTCGAAGCCGTCGAGCTTGATTTCCGGCCACTCACCGAAGGGCGGAAGATTGTCGCGGGCAAACGTATCCTGATGGCCTGACGGTCCCAGCATGTCTGAATTCCCCAATGCATTTTTATCATAGCGGCTTTTTGCCTTTCGTTCAGAAAAGCACTGCTTCCTTCCGGTTGCAAGAGAGAAATTTTAAGTTTGTAATAATCTTCTCCGCTGCCATTCCCGCACGCAAAGCGGCTTCCAAGCCGGAAGCCGGAATGCCAGTATGCGCCCAAATTCAGGAGAGCGTCGAGGGAGAAACGAAGATGCGCCATCGGATCAACGACTGGGACAATGCCTATGCCAACGGCATCAACATTCCCCAGGGCGACCGCTGGCCGGGCGCCTGGGTAGAGCCGGCGCGGCTTTATCGCGAGGAACTCGCTACGGCAGGACGCGCGAAACTCGGCCTCACTTATGGTGACAGGACGCGCAACCGCTTCGATCTTTTCCTGCCCGAATCCGCACCTTCCGGCCTCGTGGTCTTCGTGCATGGCGGTTTCTGGGTGGGGCTCGACAACAGCTACTGGTCGCATTTCGCCAACGGCGCCGTGAAGCGCGGCTACGCGGTTGCGGTGCCCGGCTATACGCTGGCACCGGAAAACCGCATTGCCGGCATTACGATCGAGGTCGGCAAGGCGATCGAGGCAGCTGCCGCAGAGGTGGGCGGGCCCATCCGGCTGATCGGCCATTCGGCCGGCGGACATCTGGTGACGCGGATGATCTGCACCACCTCGCCGCTGCCGGAAGCGGTGCGCGGCCGCATCGCCAATACCGTCTCGCTCTCCGGCCTGCACGATCTCAGGCCGCTCATCAATCTCTCCTCGAACGCCAGGATGCGGATCGACCGGGAGGAGGCGCTAGCTGAAAGCCCGGCTCTCCTGGAGCCCATGCCGAACGCGCGCGTCACCTGCTGGGTGGGGGCTGCGGAGCGTGCCGAATTCGTGCGACAGAACGCATTGCTCGCCGGCATCTGGAAGGGGCTCGGCGCAGAGACGGAAGCCGTCGAGGAGCCGGACAAGCACCACTTCAACGTGCTGGATGGCATGGCGGACCCCGACCATCCGCTGATAGATGCACTCTTCGCCTGAAATCAGAGCGAGGCGGCGGCGCGGGCGGCCTGATCATAATGGCCCGAAAGGGCGCGGAGGCGGGAGGCGATCGCCGAAAGCGTTTCGCCGGTGACCTCGGTCGCGAGCACGGACTTGACGAGCAGCGCTTCGCGCACCGCGGCATAGCGCTTGCAGGCATCGGCGCCCGCTTCCGTCACCATGACCAGCTTTTCCTTGCCGCGGCGGCCGGATTTGATGAGCTTCAGCCGTTCGAGCTTTTTCAGCGCGTAGGTGACCACATGCGTATCCTCGATATTGAGGACGAGGGCGATATCGGCAAGCGTCTTCGGCTTGTTGCGGCTGTTGATGTTGTGCAGGACGAGGATATCGATGGCCGAAAGATCCGGCACGCCAGCGGCTGCCATGCAGCGCACCATCCAGCGGCTGAAGGCGTGATTGAGCATGATCAAGCCGAACTCGATCTCCGACAGGGCCGGCAATGCGCCGCTCGCCAGGTGCCCGGAGGAAACGATCGGGCCGAATTCATTCTTCTCCGATGACATGATTTCCCTCCCGGAGCGAAAGCACCGCGGCCGGGATGACCGCGGTGCCTCTCAGATCACATCTTCCTGTAGGCGTCCAGAATGGCGGCGCCGTCAGCGCCGGCCTTCTTCGACCAGTCCTCCGTCAGCCTGGCGCCGACATCCGCAAGGCCCTTCTTGAGATCGGCGCTCGGTTCGAGAACCTGCATGCCGTTCTTCTTGAGCGTGTCCATGTAGGCGGCGGTCTTTTCCACACCGAGCCCCCAACCGCGGGTTTCGGCGGCGGCAGCGGCATCGGTGACGGCCTTCTGGACGGCCGGGTCGAGGGCGGCGAAGGCAGCCTTGTTGACGAAGACGACGTTCTTCGGGATCCAGGCCTGGGTATCGTAATAGTGGGTCAGCGATTCCCATATCTTGGAATCGACGCCCGTCGCGCTGGAGGTCATCAAGCCATCGACGACACCGGTCGCGAGCGCCTGCGGCAGTTCCGCCGCCTGAACGGTGACCGGCTGCGCGCTGACCAGCTCGGCGATGCGGGACGTGCCGACATTATAGGCGCGCCATTTCAGTCCCTTGAGATCGGCAACGCTGTTGACATCCTTCTTGGTGAAGATGCCCTGCGGCGGCCAGGGCGTCCCATAGAGGAGCTTGAGGCCCTGCGCATCGAGGGCTTTTTCGATGGCCGGCCTGGAGGCCGCCCAGAGCTTTTTCGACTGATCGAAGCTGGTCGCCAGAAAAGGCACGACGTCGATGCCGAAAACCGGGTTCTCGTTCTCGTGCAGCGAGATCAGAACCTCGCCTGCCTGTGCCTGGCCGGTCTGCACAGCGCGCTTGATGTCCGGCGCCTTGAAGAGGGAGGCGTTCGGATGAATGTTGATCTTCAGCGCCCCGTTTGTCGCGGCGTCCACGTCCGAGGCTAACTGGCTGAGATTCTGGACGTGATAATTGGCCGGCGGATAGGCCGAGGGCAGCACCCAGGCGGTCTGAGCCAGCGCGGCGCCGGCACCGGCGATCACCGCAGCGGCCGTCAGGCCGACGCGGGCAATGGCTTTGAAGTGCATGGTCATTTTTCATTCCCCTTTTCAAGACGTTATCCCGGGAATGCCATTTTCGGCAGAACCATCACGATATCCGGGAAGACCGTGATGATGGCGACCGTCGCCACAAGCAGGAAGAAGAAGGGCAGCGAGGCTTTCGCGACCGTCAGGCTGTCGCGGCCGCTCATCGTCTGCAGTACGAAGAGGTTGAAGCCGACCGGAGGGGAGACTTCCGCCATCTCGACGATCAGCACGAGGAAGATGCCGAACCAGATGAGGTCGAAACCGGCCTGCTGGATCATCGGGAGAACCACGACCGTAGTGAGCACGATCATGGAGAGCCCGTCGAGCGCTGCACCGAGTAATATATACATGACCGTCAGCACGGCAATCAGGGCGTAAGGGCTGAGATCGAAGCTGTCGACCCAGGCGGCGAGCGCGTTCGGAATGCCCGTATAGCCCATGGCGATCGACATGAAGCCGGCACCCGTCAGGATCAGCATGATCATGCAGGTGAGCCGCATGGCTCCCATGACGCTCTCCCAGAAGGCTTTCAGCGTCAGTGTCCGCGACCAGGCGGCAATCGCCAGCGACCCGAGCACACCCCACGCAGCGCATTCCGTCGCCGTCGCCCAACCGAGGAGAAGGGTCGCGAAGACCAGCACGATCAGCAGCGTGACGGGAATGAGGTTCGCCGATTCCTTGAGCTTGTTCCTGAGGCTCATCTTTGGCGGCGCCGGCGGCTGCTTGTCCGGGTTCAGCATCGACCAGACCATGATATAGCCGGAATAGAGCACCATGACGATGAGGCTCGGCAGGAAGCCTGCGAGGAAGATCTGTATGATCGAGACGTTCGCCGCGACCGCATATACGACCATGGTGATCGACGGCGGAATGAGGATGCCGAGCGTGCCGGCGCCGGCAAGCGAGCCGAGGCTCACCATCTCGTCGTAACCGCGTTTCTTGAGTTCCGGCAGGGCGATCTTCGCGATCATTGCGGTGGTGGCGGCCGAGGATCCCGAGATCGAACCAAACAGACCGCAGCCGAGCACGTTGACATGCATCAGCCGGCCGGGCAGCCAGCCGAGCCATGGCGACAGGCCGCGGAACATCTCTTCCGACAATCGGGTGCGGAACAGGATCTCGCCCATCCAGACGAAGAGCGGCAGCGCCGCGAGCGACCAGGAGGCGCCACCGCTCCAGGAATTGGTGGCAAGCACCGCGCCGATCGGGATTCCCGGCACGAAGAGCATGGCGATAAAGCCGCAAATCAAAAGCGATATGCCGATCCAGACCCCGCCGGCAAGCAGCGCCAGCAGGGCCACGAGAACGATGCCGGCGATTTCGACGAGTTCGATCGTTCCCATTCGTCAGGCCCCGCTCTGGATGGCGCGTTCGATGACTTCCTCGGCGGTTTCCGGCGCCGGCTTTTCGTAGCGCGGCGAACCGCCGAACAGCACGTGCAGCAGCTCGTCGACAAAGGCGATCGCGAGGATGATCAGACCGCCGCAGAAACCGAGCTGCGGAATCCAGAGCGGCACCGCGATGACGCCCTGCGACAGGTCGTTGAACCGGTAGGACGTGCGCGTCATGTCGAAGGCGAACCAGGCGAAATAGACGGCCGCTATCGTGCCGATCACCAGGGCAACGATCTCGACCACCTGCCGCGCCGGACCCTTGATGCGCTCGACCAGCAGGCCGACGCGGATCATCTCGCCGGAGCGGAACGTATGTGCGAGACCGAGGAAGGCGCTCGCAGCCATGCACCAGGAGGCGAAATCGTCGCCCGCCGGCACGTCGATATCGAGCGGCCTGCCGGCGGAAAGCGCCATCATGATCAGGAAGATCGCGACGAGGAAAAGCCCGGCCAACCAGCCGGAGACGAGATAGAGCCCGTCGAGCGTGCGGCGCAGCCATTCGGGAAAGATGCTGTGACGGATATCAACGGTGGACATACGAGGTCCTCCGCAACACGGAGCGGCAAAAAGTCATGGTCGGCTCCCCTCGGTTGCCGGTTATCCGGGCGAAACTCTTTCGGCTTCCTTGCCCGTTCGATGAGCATGATGCTTCAACAGGCATTTTCCTGTCAACTAATCATTGACGTTTTATCGACGAAATGTTTTCGTTAATACAAATCAGGTTTCCAAAACAGAGGCGGGACATGGCCGACAGCAAGTGGGATTTCTGGATCGATCGCGGCGGGACGTTCACCGACATCGTCGGGCGCAAACCGGATGGATCGCTGATCGCTCACAAGGTTCTTTCGGAAAATCCGGAAGCCTATCGAGACGCAGCCGTGCAGGGAATCCGCGAACTTCTCGGCGTCACGGCCGGCACACCGATCCCCTCGCATACGATCGGCGCTGTGAAGATGGGCACCACCGTCGCCACCAACGCGCTGTTGGAACGCAAGGGCGAGCGCACGCTGCTCGTCACCACGCGCGGTTTCCGTGACGCTCTGGCGATCGGCTACCAGGCCCGTGCCGACATTTTTGCGAAGAAGATCATCAAACCGGAACTGCTCTACAGCGCCGTGGTCGAGGTGAATGAGCGCGTGCGTGCCGACGGCATGGTGGAAGCCTCGCCGGACGAAGCAGCGATCCGCCCGGAACTGCAGGCGCAGTTCGATGCGGGCTTCCGCGCCGTCGCGATCGTCTTCATGCACGCCTATCGTTACCCGGCTCACGAACAGCTCGTTGCGCGGATCGCCCGCGAGATCGGTTTTACGCAAATCTCCGTCAGCCACGAGGTTTCGCCGCTGATCAAGCTAGTCGGACGCGGCGATACGACCGTCGTCGACGCCTATCTTTCGCCGATCCTGCGCCGCTACGTAGAGCAAGTCGCCGAGGAGCTTGGCGCCGACGGGGAGAACGGGCCGCAACTGATGTTCATGCAGTCTTCAGGCGGCCTCACCGCAGCGCGGCTCTTCCAGGGCAAGGACGCGATCCTCTCGGGGCCGGCCGGCGGCGTGGTCGGTGCGGTGGAAACCTCAAGGCTTGCAGGCTTCGACCGGATGATCGGCTTCGACATGGGCGGCACCTCCACCGACGTCTCCCATTACGACGGCGAGCTGGAACGCTCCTTCGAGACGGAAGTGGCCGGCGTGCGCATGCGCGCGCCGATGATGTCCATCCATACGGTGGCGGCAGGCGGAGGCTCTATCCTGCATTTCGAGAACGGCCGTTTCCGCGTCGGCCCGGATTCGGCGGGCGCCAATCCAGGTCCGAAGGCCTATCGCCGCGGCGGGCCGCTGACGGTCACCGACGCGAATGTCATGCTCGGCAAGCTCGCGCCGAAACTCTTCCCGGCCATCTTCGGGCCGAACCGCGACCAGCCGCTCGACGCGGATGCGGTACGCGCCGCCTTCGAGGCGATGGCTGAGGTGATCGGCGACGGCCGCACGCCGGAGGAGGTGGCCGACGGCTTCCTCGCCATCGCCGTCGAGAACATGGCCAATGCGGTGAAGAAGATCAGCGTTCAGCGCGGCTACGACGTCACCCATTACGTGCTGACCTGCTTCGGCGGCGCCGGCGGCCAGCATGCCTGCCTGACAGCCGACGCGCTCGGCATCTCGACCGTGCTGATCCACCCCTTCTCCGGCATCCTTTCCGCCTACGGCATGGGACTTGCCGACATCCGCGCCACCCGCCAGCGCACGGTTTCCGAAGGCCTTGCTTCAGCACTCCGATCGCTTGGTCCGATCCGTGACGAGCTGACGGCCAGCGTTATCGAGGAAATGGCATCACAGGGCGTTTCCGAGGCCGAGACCGATGTGCTGCACCGTGCCCATCTACGATACCAGGGCACGGATACGACTTTGCCTGTAGCTTTGAGCGATACGGCCGAGATGACGTCCGCCTTCGAGACGGCACATAAAAAGCAGTTCGGCTTCATCTTCGAAAACCGCGAGATCATCTTCGAAGCCTATGAGGTCGAGGCGATCGGCGGCGGCGCCGATTCAGACGAGCCGGAATTCCCGCTCGACACCTCTGAACCGACGATCGCCGAGGAAACGAAATTCTTCTCCGGCGGCGCATGGCGCGAGGCGCCGGTCTACCGCCGCGCCGACATCAAGCCCGGCACCAGGGCGAACGGTCCCTGCCTGATCGTCGAGCCGCACCAGACGATCGTCGTGGAAGACGGCTGGGCCTTCGAGATCACCGGGCTCAATCATGTCGTGCTGAAGCGTATCACCGAGCTTTCCCGCGCCAGGCCGATCGGCACGCAGGCCGATCCCGTGCTGCTCGAAGTCTTCAACAACCTCTTCATGTCGATCGCCGAGCAGATGGGTGTCACGCTGCAGAACACCGCTTCTTCAGTGAATATCAAGGAACGGCTCGACTTCTCCTGCGCCGTCTTCGACGAGAACGGCGCTCTGGTGGCGAACGCCCCCCATATGCCGGTGCATCTCGGCTCGATGGACCGCTCGGTCGAGACGGTGATCGCCGCCAACAAGGGTAAGGTCCGCCCTGGAGACGTCTTTGCCCTGAATGCGCCCTATAACGGCGGCACCCACCTGCCGGACATTACCGTCGTTACACCTGTGTTCGATGACAAGGGCGAAAAAATCCTCTTCTATGTCGCCTCACGCGGCCATCATGCGGATGTCGGCGGCACCGCTCCGGGCTCGATGACCCCGCTTGCGACGACCGTCGACGAGGAAGGCGTTCTCTTCGACAACGTGCTGCTCGTCGATCGCGGCCGTTTCGATGAGGCAGGCATCACCAGGCTTCTGTCCGAGCACCCCTACCCCGCCCGCAACGTCGCCCAGAACGTCGCGGACCTGCGTGCCCAGATCGCCGCCAACGAGAAGGGCGTCCACGAGATGCGCAAGATGATCGCGCAGTTCGGCCTCGACGTGGTGCAGGCCTATATGGGCCATGTGCAGGACAATGCCGAGGAGAGCGTTCGCCGCGTCATCGCGAAACTGGACGATGCCGAATTCTCCTATTCGACCGACCAGGGCAGCGTGATCCAGGTGAAGATCACCGTCGACAAGGAAAAGCGCGAGGCCGTGGTCGACTTCACGGGCACGAGCCCACAGCAGAAGAACAATTTCAACGCCCCCGAGCCGGTGACGCGCGCGGCCGTGCTCTATGTCTTCCGCGTCATGGTCGAAAGCTCGATCCCGATGAATGCAGGCTGCCTCAGGCCGATCAAGATCGTCGTGCCGGATGGCTCGATGCTGAAGCCGCAATATCCGGCCGCCGTCGTCGCCGGCAATGTGGAGACCAGCCAGCACGTCACCAACGCGCTCTTCGGTGCTCTAGGCGCGCTGCCAGCAAGCCAGGGCACGATGAACAATCTCACCTTCGGCAACGCGACCTACCAGTATTACGAAACGCTGTGTTCGGGCTCGCCGGCCGGTGTCTTCAACGACGGGACGGGTTTTGCCGGCACGGATGCGGTGCATGTCCACATGACCAATTCGCGCCTCACCGATCCGGAAATCCTGGAGACGCGCTACCCGGTGCTGCTCGAAGACTTCCACATCCGCGAAAATTCCGGCGGTAGGGGCAAGTTCACTGCCGGCAGCGGCACGACACGCACCATCCGTTTCCTGGAAAGGATGGATTGCGCCATCCTCTCCTCGCACCGGACGATCCGGCCGCACGGGCTTGCCGGCGGCGAGGCGGGAGAACTCGGCAGAACAGCCGTGCGCCGCCTCGACGGGACGTCGGAGGAGCTTGGCGGCTGTGCGCAGACCGTCATAGAGGCCGGTGAAGCCGTGACGGTGATCACGCCGACTGCCGGAGGCTATGGCAAAGCGCACTGATCTGCCGTAACCGGAGATCATGACGAAGCAAGTTGCGATCATCGGCGGCGGACCGGCGGGGCTCATGGCGGCGGAAGTGCTTTCCGCTGCCGGCTCCTCCGTCACCGTCTATGAGGCCATGCCGACCTTCGGGCGGAAATTTCTGCTCGCCGGCAAGTCCGGGCTCAACATCACCCATTCGGAAGAATTCTCAAAGTTTGCCAAACGTTTCGGTCCGGCATCCGCGCGGCTGCGCCCGGCGCTCGATGCGTTCACGCCGGACGACGTGCGCGCGTGGGCGGCGGGGCTCGGTACGGAAACCTTCGTCGGCACATCGGGCCGCGTCTTTCCCAAAGTCATGAAGGCTTCACCGCTGCTTCGCGCCTGGCTGCGCCGGCTGGAAGCACAGGGCGTGACGTTGAAAACGCGTCATCGCTGGACGGGCTTTGCAGAAGACGGTTACCGCGTCGAAACGCCGGAAGGCGAAATCACCGTCCGGCCGGATGCGGTGCTGCTGGCGCTCGGCGGCGCAAGCTGGCCACGGCTCGGATCGGATGCCGCCTGGGTGCCGTGGCTCACGGAGAAGGACGTCGCGATCAGTGATCTCCGGCCGGCCAATTGCGGTTTCGACGTCGCCTGGAGCGAAACGTTTCGCGAACGCTTCGCCGGCGAGCCGTTGAAATCGGTCTCGGCGACATCCGACGCCGGAACTTATCAGGGTGAATTCGTGATTTCGACACACGGGATCGAAGGCAGCCTCGTCTATGCCCATTCCGCCGCCCTGCGCGACAGGCTCCGCCGCGACGGTGCGGCAAACCTTGTCGTAGACCTGATTCCGGGGCGCACCATAGAGCGTCTGGCTCGCGATCTGGCGCGGCAGGATGCCAAGGCGAGCTTCTCCAACCGGCTGCGCAAGGGTGCCGGACTGGAAGGCGTGAAGGCCGCCCTGCTGCGCGAACTTGTCCCCGACGCCAGCCGCATGGCGCCGGAGGGATTGTCCGGTCTCATCAAGGCCCTGCCGATCCCGCTCATCCGTCCCCGGCCGATCGCAGAAGCCATCTCGTCGGCCGGCGGAATCGCCTGGGACGCGGTTGACGAGAGCTACATGTTGAAGCCCATTCCGGGCCTCTTTGCCGCCGGCGAGATGCTGGACTGGGAGGCGCCGACGGGCGGCTATCTGCTGACCGCCTGCTTCGCCACCGGCCGCGCTGCGGCAAAGGGTATCGAAGCCTGGTTCAGCGCCGGATAGGACTCGCTTCAGCGGTCGATTTGCGATTTCTTTCCCTCTCACCGGCATTGTTCCGGATCAAGGCCGAATGGCTTGATTCGCGCAGAACCCCGGGAGGAAAGGCCCTCCATGACCAGAGCAAGACGCAGACGCATCATCCGCACGCGAAGGACCGTCACGGGCCTGACGCTCGTTGCCGCGATCTCCTTCGTGGCCGGGATGACGGATGCGGTCGGCCTCCTGCTTTCCGGCGACTTCGTTTCCTTCATGACCGGCAACACGACGCGCGCGGCCCTCTCCTTCGCAGACGGCAATTATACGCACGCGCTGATACTCTTCTCAGCGCTCTGGGTCTTCATCCTTGGCAATGCGCTCGGCATCGTGCTCGCCCATACGGTTTCGGCAAGACGCACCTTCGTGGTCCTCGCCGGCGTGTCCATTCTGCTTGCGGCCGCCTCGATCGTTCCGGACGAAACCTACCCGCGGCTGCAGTTCTATCTCATCGTGCTGTCGATGGGGATGATCAACGCGACCGTCGAGCATATCGAGGGCCTGCCGATCGGGCTTACCTATGTTACCGGCGCGCTCTCCCGGTTCGGCCGAGGCATCGGACGCTGGCTCGTCGGCGACCGCAATCCGACCGGCTGGCTTATTCAGACCATTCCCTGGACGGGCATGGCATGCGGCGCCGTCACCGGCGCTTTCCTGACGAAATATGCAGGCAGCGATGCGCTCTGGTTCGTATCCGTCCTGGCTCTCGCGGTGGCCTTGGCGACGGCGATGCTGCCGCGCCCGCTGCATCTGCATTTCCAGCAGCCGATCACACCCGCGCGGCGCCGCGCCTAATCGTTCCGGAAGTATCATGTTCCTGGTTTCCAAGCTCTTTTGGGTTTTCGCTCAGCCGCTTTCCGCCGCCTTTCTCCTCTGCGCCCTCGCTGCGTTTCTCGTTTTCGCAGGCTGGCGCAGGTTCGGCGGTCTCTCCGCGCTGATGGCTGCCCTGATCCTCTTCGTGACCCTTTTCACCACGACCGGCACGGTCGCGCTGCAGGTGCTGGAGGCCCGCTTTCCCAAGCCCGCCGAAGACCCGCAGGCGCTTTCCTGCATGATCGTGCTCGGGGGCGCGCTGGACAATGAGATCAACACGGCACGCGGCGGCATCGAGCTCAACCAGGCGGCGGACCGGTTCGTCGAAGCCCTGCGGCTCGCCCGCAATCATCCGCAAGCGCGCATCCTGATCTCCGGCGGCGACGGCTCGATCAGCGGCGGCTACGAAGGAGAGGCGCAGGCCGCGGAACGGCTTTTTTCCGCCTTCGGCATCTCGCCGGATCGCCTCGTCAAGGAGAATGCTTCCCGGACAACCTATGAGAACACGGTCAATACTGCCGAGCTTCTGAAAGACCAGGGGCTCGAAAACTGCCTGCTGATCACGTCCGCCTATCACATGCCGCGCGCGATCGGCCTGTTCAGGACGGCAGGAATGACCGTCACGCCCTGGCCGGTCGACTATCGGACGAGCGGCATCGTCGGCCCGTCGCTCGACTTCACCCAGCCCGCGCTCAACGCCCAGATCACCACCACCGCGGTGCGCGAATGGATGAGCCTCGTGGCCTATCGTCTCGCCGGGCGCATCGGCGACATCTTTCCGAAGTGACTATTTCTTGGAAATGGTGAGGAAGCGGCCGCCCCGCACGCGCACGCGCATCTCACAGGGTTCGGCATCGGTGCGCTCGCAGTAGCGCGGATGCATCTTCAGGAGGAAGACCATGTTGCCGAAATACTTGACGAAATCGTAGCCATAGAGCTGCGCGGTGGCGATCATGAAATAGCCGCCCTCCTTGGCCTGGAGGTAGAAATTATAGGGGCAGCCATCATTGTTGCAGGCCGGTCCCCTGACGCCGTCGCAGGTCAGTTCGCCGTGGTTGGAGACCGCATCGACGATGCCGTCGTTGTTGATGTCGAAACGGGTGATGAAACCGGGTCCGAAATCCGCCGTCTTGCACTCCGTGCGGAAGTGATCCTTCTCGTAAATCTCCGGATCGGAGATGAGCTGCTGCTGCGCGAAGGCAAGCGCCGGCGCAACGGTCAGCGCCATCATCTGCACCAACACGATCAAGAGCTTCTTCACGGCTGCACCCCGGTAAATTCACCTGTTCACGGCATGCGCTCGCGGATGACGAGCGCGATCATCGGCGGCTATGCTACGCCCAAGCACTTGCGCGACGCTGACCGGCATCCGGAAAGGACATCAAGGGAACAAGGAAGGATTAGGAGGCGTCAGGCCTTCTTCTCGCGCAGCCGGATGATGACATCCACATAGGCGATTTCCATGCCTTGGGGTGCATCCGGCAGGTTGCCGATCTCCAGATTGCTGACCGGAATATCGAGCACCTCGTTGCGGCCTTCCACGAAGAAGTGGTGATGGTCCGAGATATTGGTATCGAAATAGGTCCTGGCGCTTTCCACGGCGAGCACGCGGATGAGGCCGGCCTCGGTGAACTGATGGAGCGTATTGTAGACGGTTGCGAGCGAAACGGGCACTCCGGCCGAGACGGCCTCCTCGTGCAGTTCCTCGACGGTCAGGTGACGGTCGCCCTTGGCGAACAGCAGGTCGGCAAGCGCCACGCGCTGTCGCGTCGGACGCAGGCCGCAATGGCGCAGTCTCGTCTCGATGTCCGTAATGGCTTCTGCCATAGTGCCTGTCAGCTCCCCACGTTCACGCAAATGTAAGGTATCTTGACTTTCCGATATAACTTTTACAGCCAGCGCTTTCAATAGTTTCCGGAGGATACTGTTCGCGAGACAGCCAAAATCACGTTATTTCCGCCACAAGCCTCTGGTTTGCGCCCATCGCTTCCTATATGCGGACCTGAACGGACGATGTTCCACCACTTGGCAGCCACCCCAAGCGAAGTGTGGGATATCGTCACTTCAATTTCGACCGATCTTGCAATAGTGGTTCTGAAACAGAAGGTCCAAGGCTCAACGGGGGGAACGGAATTTTATGGCAGTCAGACAGTCCAGCTTCTCTTACGAGGAAATCCTCACCTGCGCCCACGGCGAAATGTTCGGACCCGGCAATGCGCAGCTCCCGCTGCCGCCCATGCTGATGTTCCATCGAATCACCGAGATTTCGGAAACCGGCGGCCCGAACGACAAGGGTTTCATTCGTGCTGAGTTCGACATCACGCCGGACCTCTGGTTCTTCCCCTGCCATTTCGAAGGCGATCCGGTCATGCCGGGCTGCCTCGGGCTCGATGCCATGTGGCAGCTGACCGGCTTCTATCTCGGCTGGCTCGGCGAACCCGGCAAGGGCCGCGCGATCTCCACCGGCGAAGTGAAATTCACCGGCATGGTCACGCCGCAGACCAAGCTCGTGGAATACGGCATCGATTTCAAGCGCGTGATGCGCGGACGCCTCGTGCTCGGCATTGCCGACGGCTGGATGAAGGCCGATGGCGAGGTGATCTATCGCGCCAGCGATCTCCGCGTCGGCCTGTTCCAGGAAAAGGCGGCCTGACAGAGGCATGATGCCGAAGGCAGAACAAGCAGAAAAGGTTTTGATGAGATGAGACGGGTAGTTGTCACGGGTCTCGGTATCGTATCCTCGATCGGAAGCGACGCCGCCGAAGTCACCGAATCCTTGCGTCAGGCAAAGTCCGGCATTTCATTCTCCCCCGATTTCGCCGAGCACGGCTTCAAGTGCCAGGTCTGGGGCAGGCCCGCTCTCGATCCCACCGAACTGGTCGACCGCCGGGCCATGCGCTTTCTCTCCCAGGGCGGCGCCTGGAACCATGTCGCCATGAAGCAGGCGATCGCCGATTCCGGCCTGGAGGAAAAGGACTACAGCGAGAACGAGCGCACCGGCATCATCATGGGCTCGGGCGGTCCTTCGACCCGTACGCTGATCGAGGCGGCCGAAATCACCGTCAAGAACAACAGCCCGAAGCGCATCGGCCCGTTTGCCGTGCCGAAGGCCATGTCGTCGACGGCTTCTGCGACGCTCGCCACCTGGTTCAAGATCCACGGCGTGAACTATTCGATCTCGTCGGCTTGTTCCACCTCCGCGCATTGCATCGGCAACGCTGCCGAAATGATCCAATGGGGCAAGCAGGACGTGATGTTCGCCGGCGGCCACGAGGACCTCGACTGGACCATGTCGAACCTCTTCGACGCCATGGGCGCCATGTCCACCAAGTTCAACAACCAGCCGGAAAAGGCCTCGCGTGCCTACGACGTCGACCGCGACGGCTTCGTGATCGCCGGCGGCGCCGGCGTGCTGGTGCTGGAAGAGCTCGAGCGCGCGAAGGCCCGCGGCGCCAAGATCTATGCCGAGATCGTCGGCTACGGCGCGACTTCGGACGGCTACGATATGGTCGCTCCATCGGGCGAAGGCGCGGTGCGCTGCATGCGACAGGCGCTTGCAACCGTGAAGGGCGATGTGGACTACATCAATACCCACGGAACCTCGACGCCGGTCGGGGATTCCAAGGAGATCGGCGCCATCCGCGAAGTGTTCGGCGACAGGATGCCCCATATCCAATCCACCAAATCGCTCACCGGCCATTCGCTCGGCGGCGCCGGCGTGCAGGAATCGATCTACGGGCTTCTGATGATGCAGGAGCGCTTCATCGGCGAAAGCGCCCATATCGAAAATCTCGATCCGGAATTCGATGGCATGCCGATCGTCCGCAAACGGATCGACGATGCCAAGATCGACACGGTTCTTTCCAATTCCTTCGGGTTCGGCGGCACCAACGCCACGCTCGTCTTCCAGCGCTATAACGGATAATTCCATGAGCGGAATCATGCAGGGGAAACGCGGCCTGATCATGGGGGTCGCCAACAATCATTCGATCGCCTGGGGAATATCGAAGGCCGTCGCCGCGCAGGGCGCGGAGCTCGCCTTCACCTATCAGGGCGAAGCGCTCGGCAAGCGCGTCAAGCCGCTTGCCGCCGAGCTCGGTTCCGATTTCGTCGTGCCCTGCGACGTGGAGGACATCGCATCGGTGGATGCCGCCTTCGCGACGATCAAGGAACGCTGGGGCACGCTGGATTTTCTCGTCCACGCCATCGGCTTTTCCGACAAGAACGAGTTGAAGGGCCTTTACGCCGACACGACCCGCGAAAACTTCAGCCGCACCATGGTGATCTCCTGCTTCTCCTTCACGGAAGTCGCCAAGCGCGCCGCCGAACTCATGCCGAACGGGGGGTCAATGCTGACGCTGACCTATAACGGCTCTCAGCGCGTCATCCCGAACTACAACGTCATGGGCGTCGCCAAGGCGGCCCTGGAAGCCTCCGTGCGCTATCTGGCAGCCGACTACGGACCGCGCGACATCCGCGTCAACACGATCTCCGCCGGCCCGGTGCGCACGCTGGCGGGCGCCGGCATTTCGGACGCCCGCGCCATCTATTCCTGGAACCAGCAGAACTCGCCGCTCCGTCGCACCGCGACGATCGAGGATATCGGCGGCTCGGCGCTTTACCTCCTGTCCGATCTTTCCCGCGGGGTCACCGGCGAGGTCCACTATGTCGACGCCGGCTACAGCATCACGTCGCTGCCGACGCTCGACAGGCTGCGCAAGGCGGATGCGGAGTAAGTTGCTCTGATCGATCAAACAAAAAAGCCCCGTCATCGCAGGGCTTTTTTGTTGCTTACTTGCGAGCCCACAGAACCTTGAAGCGGGCATTGCGGCAGGTTTCGCCATGCTCGCGGAATCCTTCCGCCAATACCGGCTCGTAAGGCAGGCCGCGGTTGGCGACCAGCATCAAGCGGCCGCCGTTCTTCAGTGCGGAGGCGGCGCTGCGGATCATCGTCCTGCCGAGTTCCGGATCGGCCGCCTGCGCTTCATGGAACGGCGGGTTCATGACGACGAGATCGTATTTCTCCTTCACCGGCTCGGCGCCGAGATCCTGCCAATAGAAACGCGCATCGAGGTCCGGGCAGTTGCGGGCGAGGTTCCGCTTGGCAAATTCCAGCGCCTGCCAGTCGGCCTCGTAGAGGTCGATGCGGTTCACGCGCGGCGACTTCTCCTTGAGCATCACCGAAAGATAACCCCAGCCGGCGCCGAAATCGGCGGCATTGCCGTCGAAATCAGTCGGCAGGCGCCCTGCAAGCAGTTCCGAGCCTGCATCGACGCGATCATGCGAGAACATGCCGGGCGCCGCCTCGAAGCGGCCTTCGACCATGACAGGCGATTTCTTCAATGCCGCGATTGCCGTGTCGGCCTTTTCCGGTCGGGCGAACCAGATCGCCACGCCATGATATTTCGGGGTGTAGTCGATCTGCAGACCGAGCTTCAGAAGCGTGTTGCGAAGCGGCTGGATGCCATCCTCCTTGCCGCCGGCAACGACGATCATGCCGCCCGCCCTGACCCGCTCCAGGGCCTCTGCCACGCGGTTCTCGTTCTCCCCGCGATGTTTTCCGCAGAGCACCAGCGCCGCGTCGTAATCCTCGCCTTCGGCTTCAGGAACGGCACCTTCCCGCAAGGCGCGGAAGAGCGGGCGGAACGGCTGCACTGCGGCGACTTCCGCCTCAAACCCTTCCGGCAGGACATTGCCGGCCTCGGCACCCAGAAAGATCACGCGTTCTCCCTCGCCGGGCATGGGCACCGCCCCGGTGGCGAAAGGATGGAAGAGGGTTTTCAGCGCGTCGCGGCTCATGGTCGTTCCCTGGGGACATCGGATACAGAAAAGGCGCGGAAGAGCTTCCGCGCCTCGTTTCTCTTCAAGAGGAAGGAAGCTTATTCGGCGGCTTCGCCGTCAGCCTTCTTCTTCTCCTGGGCGATTTCCTGGCCGGTGGCCTGGTCGACGACCTTCATCGACAGGCGAACCTTGCCGCGCTCGTCGAAGCCCATCAGCTTGACCCAGACCTTGTCGCCTTCCTTGACGACATCGGTCGTCTTGGCAACGCGGTCGGAGGCGAGCTGCGAGATATGCACGAGGCCGTCACGGGCGCCGAAGAAGTTGACGAAGGCGCCAAAATCGGCGGTCTTGACGACCGTACCTTCATAGATCTGTCCGACTTCCGGCTCAGCGACGATCGAGTGGATCCACTTGCGGGCCGCTTCGATCTCCTTGCCGGAGGAGGAGGCAATCTTGACGGTACCGTCGTCCTCGATGTTGATCTTGGCGCCGGTCTTCTCGACGATCTCGCGGATGACCTTGCCGCCCGAGCCGATGACTTCACGGATCTTGTCGACCGGGATGTTCATCATTTCGATGCGCGGCGCGAACTCGCCGAGCTGGCCGCGGCTTTCGGTGATGGCCTTGGCCATCTCGCCGAGGATATGCTTGCGGCCGCCCTGAGCCTGCTCAAGCGCCACCTTCATGATCTCTTCGGTGATACCGGCGATCTTGATGTCCATCTGCAGCGAGGTGATGCCGCTTTCCGTGCCGGCGACCTTGAAGTCCATATCGCCGAGGTGGTCTTCGTCACCCAGGATATCGGAGAGAACCGCGTAGCGATCACCTTCGAGGATCAAGCCCATGGCGATGCCTGCAACCGGCTTGGCGATCGGAACACCCGCATCCATCAGCGCCAGCGAAGTGCCGCAGACGGTCGCCATCGAAGAGGAACCGTTCGACTCGGTGATTTCGGATACGACGCGCAGCGTATAGGGAAATTGCTCGGCGGTCGGCAGCATCGGGTGGATGGCGCGCCATGCGAGCTTGCCGTGACCGATTTCCCGGCGGCCCGGAGAGCCCATGCGGCCCGTTTCGCCGACCGAATAGGGCGGGAAGTTGTAGTGGAGCATGAACTGCTCCTTGTACATGCCGGTGAGGCTGTCGACATACTGCTCGTCCTCGCCGGTGCCGAGGGTCGCGACGACGATCGCCTGGGTTTCGCCGCGGGTGAAGAGCGCGGAACCGTGGGTGCGCGGCAGAAGGCCGACTTCGGCAACGATCGGGCGGACCGTTTCGAGGTCGCGGCCGTCGATACGGCTCTTGGTGTCGAGGATATTCCAACGGACGATCTTCGCCTGCAGATGCTTGAAGATCGCGCCGACTTCTTCAGCCGTGTACTTCGCTTCGCCTTCTTCCGGGAGGAAATGCGCCTTCACCTTGGCCTTGACGGCGTCTACGGCGGCGTAACGGTCAGCCTTCTGGGTGATCTTGTAGGCTTCACGCAATTCCGCCTCGGCAATGCCGAGCATTTCGGCTTCGAGTTCGGAATAATCTTCCGGCTGGAAGTCGCGCGGCTCCTTGGCGGCGACTTCGGCGAGCTTGATGATCGCATCGATGACCGGCTGGAAGCCGCGATGGCCGAACATGACGGCGCCGAGCATGACTTGTTCGTTGAGCTCCTTGGCTTCCGATTCAACCATCAGGACGGCGTCGGAGGTGCCGGCGACGACGAGGTCGAGGGTCGACTCGTCCATTTCGTCGAGATGCGGGTTCAGCACGTATTCGCCATTGATGTAACCGACGCGGGCGCCGCCGATCGGGCCCATGAATGGGATACCGGAGAGCGTCAGAGCCGCCGAGGTGGCGACCATGGACAGGACATCGGGATCGTTTTCCAGGTCATGCTGAACGACGGTGACGACGACCTGCGTGTCGTTCTTGTAACCTTCCGGGAAAAGCGGGCGGATCGGACGGTCGATCAGGCGGGAAACGAGGGTCTCGTTTTCGCTCGGACGGCCTTCGCGCTTGAAATAGCCGCCCGGGATCTTGCCGGCGGCATAGGTCTTTTCCTGGTAGTTGACGGTCAGCGGGAAGAAGTCCTGGCCCGGCTTCGGCGCCTTGGCGGAAACGACGGTGGCGAGAACGACGGTCTCGCCGTAGGTGGCGAGGACGGCGCCGTCAGCCTGGCGGGCGATCTTGCCCGTTTCCAGCTTCAGCGGACGGCCGGCCCATTCGATTTCGACGGAATGAGTATTGAACATGTCTTGTCCTTCAATGCGGAAGCACGCGCATCGCCAGATCCGGCGCAGCGCATGATCGACCGCAATCAATGTGACTCATCATGGGCAAGACAACGGGAGGCTTTGCGATCGTCGGCTCCCCTTTGCAGAGAAACCTGGCCAAAGCCCATCGGTTTCCCCTTGGACCATTGGCCGAAAGCATCCGGCAATCCTGCCCCATGACAGGTCGGTGATTGGTGGCGGATCCGGCCCATCCGGGCCCGCCGTCGGTTCATACCGCGCGAATCTAGCGCGCGGCTTGAGCATTTCATCGGGCCTGGCCCGAAAACGTCCGGCGGGCACTGTCTCCAGGCCCGCCGGAAGATTTGTCAGCGACGGATACCCAGGCTGCCGATCAGCTTGGTGTAGCGCGCTTCGTCCTTCTTCTTGAGATAGTCAAGAAGCGAGCGGCGGCTCGAAACCAGCGTCAGAAGACCACGGCGGGAATGGTTGTCCTTCTTGTGGTCCTTGAAGTGTTCGGTCAGGTTGTTGATGCGCTCCGTGAGGATTGCGACCTGGACTTCGGGGGAACCGGTATCGCCTTCGGCGGTTGCGTATTCCTTGATGAGCGCGGCCTTGCGCTCGGCAGTGATCGACATCGGACGATCCTTTCTGTGGAGAGGAGTTGAGGACGCCAAAAGCCGGGATGTCGTCCAGCCTTGGCCGTTAAAAAGCAAAAGGAGCGCCAAAAGCCGCCTTTATGCTGGCGCTGCCTATAAACCATTCATGCCCGGATTGGAAGAGCCGATGTTTCGCTCAGCCGAACACGCGCTTCGGGCGGAACTCGCCCTGGCCGATCTCTCCGATGGCGATCAGTTTCCCGCGGGCCGTCGCATAGGCTTCGGTCTCCGCCACCGGCGCGTCGCGGCCGCGCAGGATCACCGGATTGCCCATCTTCAACCGATGCGCCTGGTCGTCGGTGACCGGCAGATGCGGCAGGTTGGAAAGCGCCTCGGCCGTGTCGATCAGGAATTCGTCGAGAGCGGCCAGCCGTTCGTCGCGGTCCTCGATCTTCTCGAGCGCCACGAGATCGGCGAGCGGCACCATGCGGTCTTCCGCGAACGGCGCCACGAAGGTGCGGCGCAGTTCCGAAATATGGCCGTAGCAGCCGAGTTCGCGGCCGAAATCGCGCGCCAGCGCCCGCACATAGGTGCCCTTGCCGCATTCGACTTCGAAATGCGCCTTGTCGGCCGTGGCTCCAAGCAGCGTCAGGCGGAAGATCTCCACCTCGCGGGAGGGGATTTCCACCGTCTCGCCGTCGCGGGCAAGGTCATAGGCCCGCTCGCCGGCGATCTTGATCGCCGAAAACTGCGGCGGAACCTGCGTGATCGTGCCCGTATAGCTCGGCAGAAGGTCGCGGATCGCCTGTTCCGCCGGGCGCCTGTCGGAGGTTGCGCTCACCTCGCCTTCGAGATCGTCGGTCGAGCGCTCCTCGCCCCAGGTGACGGCGAATTCATAGATCTTGCGGCCGTCCATGACATACGGGACCGTCTTGGTGGCATCGCCGAGAGCGATCGGCAGCATGCCGGAGGCAAGCGGGTCGAGCGTGCCGGCATGGCCTGCCTTCTGGGCGTTGAACAGCCATTTGATCTTGGAAACGGCTTCGGTCGAGCCGAAATCCACCGGCTTGTCGAGGATCAGCCAGCCGGAAACCGGCCGGCCCTTGGGTTTCTTAGGTTTGGACATGCGTACTCTTGGTTATTCCTTGTCTTCGTCGCCGTCTTCGAGGTCCCGCTGAACCTCGGGCGAACGCAGGAGATCGTCGATCTTCTTGTAATTGTCGAAGCTCGTGTCGTCGCGGAAGCGGACCTCCGGCATGTATTTCATCTGCCGGAGCTGGCCGCCGAGACGGCCGCGGATGAATTTCGCATGGCGGTTCAGCGCCTCGATGACGCCCGCATGGTCCGCAAGCCCGAGCGGCGTCACGTAGGCGGTGGCGATCTTGAGGTCCGGCGACATGCGCACTTCGGAGACCGAGATCACCGTCTTTTCGATCAGGTCATCGCGCACTTCGCCGCGCTGCAGGACCTGGGTTATGGCGGCGCGGACCTGTTCGCCAACGCGAAGCATGCGCTGGGAGGGCGCCGAGGATGTAGCCTTGGTCATCTTGTTTCTCTTCCATAGCGCCGTCGGGGTTCGTCCCGATCGGGCGCTTCGTCAAGCAAAGGCGGTCCAAATGGCTGAGATGCAGCCAAAGGTCAAGGCGCAAAGCTTTCTTTATCTTAACATCGAATATGGACGGCCACAGCCTCAATCGAGTTTTTCGAGATAGGGCAGATCGTGCGGATGCACCTGCCGGGTCACCATGGTGATGCGGTCGATCGCCCTTTCGCGGGAGACCTGCAGGTGACGTTTCAGCAATTGGGACGCTTCCTCTGTCCTGCCGGCCTGCAGACGATCGATGACCTCGATATGCTCGGCCAGAAAGGGTTCCGTGCCGAAGAGCCGCGGCATCCACTGATAGAGGAAACGATGCGCCACCAGAAGCGCCTGCGGCAGGCTGATCGCCTGCATCAGCGTGCGGTTTTGACAATGGCCGAGCAAGGTCACATGCAGCTCCTCCTCCAGCCGGTCGAGATCGGGGCCGGTCAGCTCGCCGGCATTGTCGACCGCCGTTTCGAGATGGACGCGCATGGCGGCAAGCAGATCCGGCGAAACGTGCGGCGCCGCCTTTTTAAGCGCCACCGGTTCCAGAAGCCACCGCAGCTCGTAGAGTTCGCCCACATGGTCGGGTGTCATGGCGGGTGCGATCCAGCGGGCGCGATCGTCCTTGCGCACGATGCCGCGCTGCTGGAGCCGGCCGACCACGTCGCGCGCCACGGTGCGGCTGACATTATAAAAGCGGGCAAGCTCTGTCTCGTTGACGCGCCAGCCGGCAAAGGAACAGCGGGCGGCGATCTCGCTCTCCACCTCTCCATAGATTTTCTCCCAGCTCGAAAGCTGGGTCAGGCGCAGCTCTTCGGCGGTTTCCGCCGGCGTCGCCAAGGCAGTCGCCCTGTCAGGTGTCGAGACATGCACCGCGTAACCGCGGCCCGATGATTTTTCGAGGAAACCATGACGTTCGAGCTCGACAAGCGCCTGGCGGGCCGGCGCGCGGCTGATCCCGAACTGCTCCGCCACGGAGGATTCGTTCAACCGGGTTCCCGGCGCCAGCACCCCTTGGGAAACCTGCCCGGCGATGATCTCGAACACCTGCTGGTAAAGGCGGGGCGCAGCACCACCTGTCACCTTCGGCCGCTGCCGGTCTGGTTCGGCCAAGCGTCCCGTCGCCATGTCCCCTCCCATTCTTCTTTATCCCAAGAAGATTTCCCGATCGTCGGTCCCGTCGGAAACGACAGTTCATCCCCCTGAAAAGTAACAGGTCGGACCGGCTCGTTCAATTCATCCGCCCACGAGCCCTCGCGCCGAACTCCTCCTTCTCTCCCCCAAAATCCCGCTTGCCAAAATCGAAAAGACGTCTAGTGTACACTTTATACATTCTTGAGAGACTTCGAACTGGCCGGATGCGGGAGGAGCACGGATGGTGGGTCGATTGGTCAAGAAGCGCGCCCTGGTGACGGGAGCGGGCCAAGGCATCGGCCGCGCGATCGCCATCGCCTTTGCCGCCGAGGGCGCAGAGGTCGTCGCGACGAGCCGCACGGCCGAAAAGATGGCCGATCTTCGGGATCATTGCCCTGCCGTCACGACCGCCGCGCTCGACGTCACCGATGCGCCCGCCGTCCAAAGAGCGATCGCTGAAGCCGGGCGGCTCGACATTCTCGTCAACTGTGCCGGCTGGGTGCATAACGGCACGATCCTCGATTGCGACGAAGACGACTGGCAAAAGAGCATCGATCAGAACGTCACTTCCGCCTTCCGCACAATGAAGGCGGTGCTGCCGCAGATGATCGAGCGGAAAAGCGGTGCGATCGTCAACGTCGCCTCGGTCGCCTCCAGTATTACCGGCGTGCCGAACCGGGCGGCCTACGGCGCCAGCAAGGCGGCGCTGATCGGTCTGACCAAGGCCGTTGCACGCGACGTGATTTCATCCGGCGTGCGCGTCAATGCGCTCTGCCCGGGCACCACGCTGTCGCCCGGTCTCCAGGGACGGATCGACCAAAGCGCCGATCCGGAGGAGATGCGCCGCGCTTTCATATCCCGCCAGCCGATGGGCAGGCTCGGTACCGTCGGGGAAATGGCCGCAGCCGTGGTCTACCTCGCCAGCGATGAGACAGCCTTCATGACCGGACAGGTGCTTATCGTCGACGGAGGACAGACGTTATGAGCGTCGCGGCATCCCTGGACGAAGCCGTGGTCCATGCGCCGGCAGCAGAGGTGGACCGGTTCTGCCGGACCGTCTTCCTGGCCGCCGGCGCGGACGAGGCGACGGCGGACGCGGCCACGCGGGCGATGATGCACGGCTCACGGCTCGGCGTCGACAGCCACGGTGTCCGGCTTCTCGACCATTATATCCACGTGATGACCGGCGGACGCGTCAACCCGCGGCCGAGCCTCGCGATCACGCAGGCGACCGCGGCCGTCGCCTCGCTCGATGCCGATCACGGCCATGGCGCGCTTGCCGCCTATCATGCCATGGAGAAGGCGGTCGAGCTTGCGGAAACCGCCGGCATCGGCGCCGTCTCGATCCGAAACAGCTCGCATTTCGGACCGGCCGGAGCCTATGCGCTGGATGCCGCAGCAAAGGGTTATATCGGCGCCGCCTTCTGCAATTCGGACAGTTTCGTGCGGCTGCACGACGGCGCGATGCGGTTCCATGGCACCAATCCGATTTCCTTCGCCGTTCCGATCGAGGGCCAGAAACCCTGGCTCCTGGACATGGCGACCAGCGCCATCCCCTATAACCGCGTGAAGCTCTATCGCAGCCTGCGTCGGGAACTTCCGGCCGGCGTCGCATCCGATGCCGAGGGCAGGGATACGCGCGATCCCTCGCTGGTGGAAATGCTGGCGCCGGTCGGCGGCGAGTTCGGTTTCAAGGGCGCAGGGCTGGCGGGGCTGGTGGAAATCCTGAGCGCGGTTCTTTCGGGCATGCAGCTGAGTTTCGACCTTTTGCCCATGAACGGGCCGGATTTCTCCACGCCCCGCGGTCTCGGCGCCTTCGTGCTTGCGATGAAACCCGGCGCCTTCGTTCAGCAGGACGTATTCCAGGCCGGCATGCGGCGCTATGTCGAGGTGCTTCGCAGCTCGCCGGCGCGGGAAGGCATGAAGGTCATGGCGCCGGGCGATCGCGAATGGGCGGTCGCTGAAGAGCGCGAGACGCGCGGCATTCCGCTCGATCCGGCGACGCAGGAAGCCTTTGCGAGACTGGCGGAGCGATACGGGCTCGAGGCACCGCCGACAGTGCCATGAGAACAGCCCGGCGGAGGAGCCGGGGATGAGAACAATGTCGAAAGGACATGAAGAGGAGGAAAGCATGCGCATTTCTGCCAAGAGACTTCTGCCTTTGCTGGCAGCCGCAGGCCTTGCCGCATTCGCAGCCGCGTCCGCGAGCGCCCAGGAAACATTCACGCTGCGGTTCAACCACGTGCTGGCGCCGAGCGAACCTTTCCATGCCGGTTTTCAGAACTGGGCCAAGCGCGTGGAGGAACGCACCAAGGGCGGGCTGAAGATCGAGGTCTTCCACAGCGCCCAGCTCGGCGTCGAGGAGGATATCATCGAGCAGATCCGCCAGGGCGCCAATGTCGGCCAGAACACCGATTCCGCCCGTCTCGGCAATTACGTACCGAGCATCGCGGTGATGAACGGCCCCTATTTCGTCGACACGCTGGAGGACGTCTGGAAGCTTTCCGACTCGCCGTCGCTGAAGAAATGGCAGGAGGAGCTCGCCACGCAACACGGGCTCAAGGTCGTCTGCTTCGACTGGGTGCAGGGCTTCCGCCATTTCTTCACCAACAAGCCGATCAGGACGCCGCAGGATCTCGCGGGGCTTCGCATCCGTACGCCGCCTGCGCCGATCTGGCAGGAATCGATCCGCGCGCTCGGCGCCGCTCCGACCGCCATGGCCTTCGGCGAGATGTATCCCGGACTTCAACAGCAGGCGATCGACGGCGTCGAGCTCGTCTATGCCAACATTCCGGGCGGCCGCTTCTACGAAGTGCTGAAATACGCCAACGAAACGAAGCACATCATGCTGATCAACTTCGAGGTGGTGAGCGCCCAGTGGTTCGACGCCTTGCCGGCGGAATACCGGACCGCGCTTGTCGAGGAATGCAAGGCGGCCGGCCGCGAGACCTCGCAGAAGATCGCCGAGACGGCCGACAGCATTAAGGCCGATCTGCAGAAGCGCGGCATGCAGGTGGTGAGCGACGTCGATCTCGCCGCTTTCAAAAAGGCAGGCGACGCGGCCTACGAGAAGCTCGGCATCACTGATGCCAAGAACGCCGTGCAGGCTGAACTCGGCAAGAAATAACCGGGGGGATGAGGTCAGAAACGACCCGCGAAAGGAAGACATCATGATGCGCTTCTACGACTTCATCGGAAGGGCCGAGGCTGTCGTCGCGGGTTCGTTTCTGATTCTCATGACCGCGCTTATCTTCACCGGCGGGCTCGCCCGCTTCTTCGGCCACCCGCAGAACTGGACGATCGACGTTGCGACCTGCCTGTTCGCCTGGTCCTGCTTCCTCGCAGCCGATATCGCCTGGCGGCGGAACAGTATGATGGCGCTCGACGTCGTCACGCAGCGGCTCCCGGAGAAGACCCAGAAGGTGCTCCGCATGATCAACTATCTGCTGATCGTCGCTTTCCTGCTCTTCCTCATGTATTACGGCTTCTATCTCACCTGGATCAGTCGCATCCGTTCCTTCCAGGGCATTCCCTGGGTCAGCTATTCCTGGGTGACGGTGAGCCTTCCGGTCGGTGCCACACTGCTGCTCGCCACGACGATCCTCAGGATTCGGGCGGAGCTGCGCGGCGAATATATCGCGAATACCGCCGTCGACGTGGTCTGAGGCCTTTCCATGCTGCTGGTCGCGATCGTCTTCACCATCCTGATGGTCATCGGCATGCCGGTCGCCTTCGCGGTCGGCATATCCGGGATCGTCTTCTTCCTCCAGAACCCGGAATTGCCGCGCACCATGACGGTGCAGCTCACCGTCACGGAAACCCAGAATTTCGCGTTGCTCGCCGTGCCGCTCTTCATCCTCGCCGGCAATTTCCTGAATTCGTCCGGCATCGCGCACAATCTGCTGAAGCTCGCCTCGGTACTGACGGGGCGGCTGCAGGGCGGGCTGGCGCAGGTTTCGATCGCGCTTTCGACGCTGATGAGCGGCGTCACCGGCTCCTCGATCGCGGACGCGGCGATGAACACCCGCCTGCTCGGGTTCGAGATGCTGAAGCGCGGCTTTTCGAAGGGCTATGCGGCGGGCGTGCTTTCCTACGGCTCGCTGATGGCGCCGATCATCCCGCCCGGCATCGGCTTCATCCTCTACGGCACGGTCGGGCAGGTCTCGATCGGCCGGCTCTTCGCCGCCGGCATCATTCCGGGCTTCATGCTCTGGGCGGCGCTCGCCTTCACCATTTCGATTACCGCCCGCAAGCGCGGCTACAAGCCCGAGCTCGACAGGGCGCCGACCCCGTCGGAGATCGCCAAAGCCTCGATTGCCGGCATCTGGGCCATCCTGTTTCCGATCATCCTCATCTTCGGCCTGCGTTTCGGCGTCTTCACGCCATCGGAAATCGGAGCCTTCGCGGTCGTCTACGCCTTCCTCGTCGGTGTCTTCGCATATCGCATGCTGACCTGGACGAGCTTCAAGCAGGCTGTCGAAGCAAGCCTCATCGACGTCGGGGCGGTGATGTTCCTCCTGGCGCTGTCGGCGGTCTTCGGCTACGGCATCATCTTCGAGCGCATCCCTGAGGTCATCTCCACCTGGATGCTCGGCATCACCGACGATCCGGACATCGTCATGGTGATCATCGTGCTGTTCATCCTGGTCGCCGGCACCTTCATGGAGGGCTCGGTGCTGATCGTCATGCTGACACCGATCTTCATGCCGCTCCTTCAGCAGTACAACATCGATCCGGTCCATTTCGGGCTGGTCTTCATCATCGCCGCGACGATCGGCAACTATACGCCGCCGGTCGGCGGGGCGATGTTCGTCGTCTGCCAGATATTGCGATGCCCGATCGAGGACTATACGCGAGAATCCATGCCGTTCCTGATCGCCGTGTCGCTCGTCACGCTGGTTCTGATCTTCATGCCGGGGATCGTGCTCTACGTCCCGAACCTGCTGTTCAACCCCTAACAGCTCCGATCAGAAGAGCGCATCCTCGATATCCTCGTCGGACATGACGGCCGCGACCGCGGGGGCTTCCACCGGCGGAGCGGTTCCGAGCACCTCGGCATGCAGTTCCCGTTCGGCCACCATCGTGTAGAGACGGAAAATGCGGCCGCCGACATCGGCGAGCGCTTCTTCGAGGCCCGGCGCCTGAAACACCTCCTCCCCGATTTCCATCTCCTCTGCGCAGCTGCGCAGCACCTCGCCAAGTTCGGCCTTGAAGTTCAATCTTGCCAGCGAGGCGTCCATCTCGCCAACAGCCATCCGGCTCTGCTCGCCGAGAGCTGCCATCTGCGCATCCATGCGGTCGCCCACGGCGCGAATGTTCGCCAGTGCGTTTTCGAGACGCCGGTCGAGACATTCCTCCTCTTCCTCGCCCTGCACGCCGATCAGCTTGTTGGCGGCGGCTTCCAGCACCTGAAGTTCGGTCAGGATCCTCTCCGCGGTCTCGTCCAGCTGGCCGGCGAAATTGCGCAATTCAGCGGTAACGACGTTGATCGCCTTGCCTTCCTCGCCGATCTTGCCGCAGCGCAGGTTGGTGTTGAGCGCCATATAATGGATGTCGGTGCGTACCACCTTGACGATGCCGATACCGTCGAGCAGTTCACGCACGATGTTGCAGGTCGCGCGGCTGAGCTCATCTGCCTGGCGGGCAACCTCCTCGATCTCGCGCACCGCGCCGCGGGCCGCCGCCACGCCGTTTTCGAGCTGGCGGATCGCATTGTCGTTCTCGTCGCCGTCGTCATCGGTCATCGTGGCGCGCAGGGCCTCGATTTCCGACAGGTCGGAGCGGAAACTCGCAACCGTGGCGACGATCTTCGCCGTGTCGCGGTCGAAATCGAAGATCGACCGGTTGAGCTGCAGCGATACAAGCCTGCGGACGATCAATGACAGGCTCTCGCGCTGTCCGGCCTCGAGCGCGGCGCCTGCCGGCGAGTCCAGATATTCGGAGAGGATCTGAAGACCCGACTGGCAATGTTCGATGCGCTGGCGGGTGATGTCCCCTACCTGCATGGCCGAGAGCGTCGAAGCGAGCTTCGTCTGGATCCCGCCTGCGACGGTGCGCACCTTCGCGGCGCGCTCGACAAGCAGCTTGCGGTGTCTGGCGATCTCGGTGGAACCTTCGGAAAGCCCGGCGACGATTTGCGGCACCGTCTGATCATAGCTTGCCAGGATCACCTTTCCCTTGGCCATCACCGGTCCGAGACCTTGGCCCAGCGTCGAGAGCTTGCCGGCAAAATCGTTCACCTGGCGCGTACCTTCCTGGATCCTTGCCAGGATTTCCTCCGCGAAGCCGGAGAAATCGGCAATGCCGGCGCCGGTGATCTTGGCGGTCACGGCAAAGGTGCGCAGGTAGCGCAGCGTCTCCTGCATTTCCTCGATCTGCGGCTCGAGCTTGCGCTCCGTGCAGGCGATATCCCGGAACCCCGCCTGACGCGCGGCTTCGAGGCCGGTCAGTTGGGAAAGACGATCGACCGTGCTCTTCAGTTCCGCCATCGTGGCATTTGCGGTTCCCTCATCCAGCGACCCGGTCAACTGGTCGAGGGAAGCGATCAGCTTGTTCAGCACGTCAAGGATCGACAGGAGCGCGGCGCCACCTTCGAGAAAGCGCTCCTCGAGGCGAGAGCGGGCCGTTTCCATCCGATCGACGAAAGCCAGCACGCCCGTCGAACCTTTCGGGACGTCGAGAATGGATGTCCTGACAGCCACTTTATCTCACCTTTCAAGCCCAGCCGGGCTCCTGCCTGCCTAAAAATGAATGACGATGAATTCGCCGTACCGTTCCGGGACAGCTCCGCACCAGCAAGTGCATGGCATGGTCTGTCCCGTGCGGAAACCACTCTGAGCAGCCAGGCGTTAATTCCCGCAAAACAGATATTTGGTTTTGCGACTTGTGGTTAATTTTCCGAGCCCCGGCCGGTGCGGAACGCAATCTATGACTATTATTTCGTGAGAAATCGCCGCGGCCGATTAACTTTCCATTAACGATGCAAGTCCACATTCGGAAAGCTATTTCAGCTTTTCAAGAATTATATTGGAGTAAAAATGCCGGCTTCCAATGTTAAAGATGATTGCCTCAAGTTGCCGCAGAACTTGACTGTTCGATCCATTGTAACCGTCCAGCAGGAAATGCTTCAGTTCATCGACAAAAATACATCCGCGACGATCGCGCTTGCGGATGATTGCCAGGTCGACATCAGCTTCATCCAGCTCATGGAAGCAGCACGGGTCCACGTCGGCACGGCGGGAAAACACATCGCGCTCGCCGAGCCCGCCGGCGGCGCGGTGCTCGACGCCCTGCAGCGTGGCGGCTTTCTCGAAGGCATGTCCGAAGAGGACGCGAAATTCTGGCTTCATCAAGGGGGAATGCAATGAGCGCCAGCATCCTTACCGTCGACGATTCGGCGAGCATCCGCCTGACGACGCGCGTTGCGCTGAGCAATGCGGGATATCAGGTCACCGAGGCGGTCGACGGCATGGACGGCATCGCCAAGCTGAACGCCGGCCAGTTCGACATGATCGTCACCGATCTCAACATGCCGAACATGGACGGGCTCACCATGATCCGTGAGCTGCGCAAGATGCCCGCCCATATGGGCGTTCCCGTGATCTTCCTGACGACGGAATCCGACAACGACCTGAAGCAGCAGGCCAAGGCCGCCGGCGCCACCGGCTGGCTCACCAAGCCGTTCGATCCGGAAAGCCTGGTCAAAATCGTCCGGAAGGTGCTGGGCAGATGAGTTTTCCCGATCCTATCGCGGTTTTCAGAACGGAAGCGGCCGAGCTTCTCGAACAGATCGAGGCGGGGCTTCTCGATCTCAACGTGAACCTCGGCGACAAGGATCAGGTCGACGCGGTGTTCCGCGGCCTCCACACGTTGAAGGGCTCGGGGGCGATGTTCGGCTTCGACGCGCTGGCCGCCTTTACCCATCATTGCGAAACGGCCTTCGATCGCGTCCGCAAGGGCGAGGTGCCTGCAACGCAGGAACTGGTCACCGCGGTTCTCGAAGCCAAGGACCACATGCGGGCCCTCGTCGAGACGCCGACCGGCGATCACGAGGCGATGAGCGAAGCGCTTCTCGCCAATCTGCGGGCCGCCGTCGAGGCCGCCAAGAGCCCGGGCGCCACCTCTGCCGCCAAACCAGCGCCGGGACAGACCCTTTTCAAGATCCGCTTCAGCCTGCCGCTGAACGCGATGGCGAACGGGACCAATCCGCTGCCGCTTCTCGACGAGCTGCGCGAACTCGGGGAATGCAGGATCGTCGCCGACCGCTCGGCGATCCCGTCGCTCGACCTTCTGGTGCCGACCGATCTTCACATCTCCTGGAATGTGGAGCTTCTGACCTCTCAGCCGCGCTCGGCGATCGAGGACGTCTTCATCTTCGTCATGGACGAGATGCAGCTCGACATCACCGCGACGGAAACGGCGCCGGCTTCCCCGGCCGACGCTCCTGCCAAACCCGAAGCACCGGTTGAAGCAGCAAAGCCTGCCGCTGCGGCTGCCGTGGAGCCCCTGCGCGCGGCAGTTCCCGCTCCGGCGGCTCCCACGCCGGTCGACACCAAACAGAACAAAGCCTCCGAAAACGTCCGAGTGCCGGCCGAAAAGCTCGATGAACTGATGGACCGCGTCGGCGAGCTCGTCATCGCCCAGTCGCGGCTCAGCCAGCTTGCCGGCGGCAGCGGCGATCTCCAGCTCCGCGCTGTTTCCGAAGACGTTGAGCGCCTTTCGGGCGAGCTGCGCGACACGATGATGGTGCTGCGCATGGTGCCGGTCGCGCATCTGTTCAGCCGCTTCCGCCGGCTCGTGCACGATCTCGCCCACGAGACCGGCAAGACGATCGAACTGGTGACCGAAGGCGAAAGCACGGAAGTCGACAAGAGCGTCATCGAGCGCCTCGCCGACCCGCTGGTGCATCTGGTTCGCAACTCTTGCGACCACGGCCTCGAAACGCCGGAAGAGCGCCGCGCCGCCGGCAAGCCGGAAGCCGGCCGTATCCTGCTCTCCGCCCGCCAGCAGGCAGGCGAGGTCATCATCACCATCAAGGACGACGGCCGCGGCATCAACAAGGAGCGCGTCCGGGCCAAGGCGGAAGCCTCCGGCCTCATCGCTGCCAACGCCAATCTCACCGACCAGGAACTCTACCAGCTCATCTTCCAGCCGGGCTTCTCGACGGCAAGCCAGGTCACCAACCTCTCCGGCCGCGGCGTAGGCATGGACGTCGTCAAGCGGACGATCGACGCGCTGCGCGGGACGATCAACGTCGCGAGCCATCCGGGCAAGGGTTCGGAGATTTCACTGGCGATCCCGCTGACGCTGGCCATCATCGACGGCCTGCTCGTCCGCGTCGGCTCCGGCCGCTACGTCATTCCGCTCTCGGCGGTCGAGGAGTGCCTGGAGCTCTCGATCGAGGACGACATGCGCTCGCGCGGCCGCAGCTTCATCTCGCTGCGCGACAGCCTCGTGCCTTTCCTCCGGCTCCGCGATCTCTTCCGCACCGGCACCAAGCCGGACCCGTTCCAGAAGGTGGTCGTCATCTCCACCGGCTCCGAGCGCGTGGGTCTGGTGGTCGACCAGATCATCGGCGACCACCAGACCGTCATCAAGGCCATGTCGAAGCTGCACCATGACGTCGCCACCTTTTCCGGCGCGACCATTCTCGGCGACGGCGACGTGGCTCTGATCCTCGATGTCGGCCATCTGGTGGCGGAAGGACAACAGCAGGAGGCGCATCTGCGGGCGGCGGGATGAACGAAGCAATCAGAAAGATTTCCGAAGACCTTTGGGACGGCCGCGACGAGCTGGAGGTCCTGACTTTCGACATCGCCGGCGAGATGTTCGCGCTCGAGGCCGTCACCGTGCAGGAAATCCTCGATCTCCTGCCGGAGACGATCGTGCCCGGCGCCAAAGCCTTCGTCGGCAGCGTCATCAACTTCCGCGGCAAGGTCATCCCGCTCGCCGATATCCGCCTCGCGTTCGGCATGGAAGCGACGAAGCCGACGATCGACAGCCGCATCATCGTCATCGAGATCGATATCGACGGAGAGCCGGTGCTTGCGGGCATCCGGACCGACAAAGTGCACGAAGTGACCACCCTCCTGCGCGCCGCAGGCGAACCGCCGCCGAGTGTCGGCATGCGCTGGCGCCCGGACTTCATCGACTGCCTGGTCAAGCGGGGAACCGAATTCATCATCATCCCCAATCTTCAGGTGATTTTCTCTGCTCAGCACGATCATTCCGCAATCGCGAGCAATCACGGTTAGCGACTTCCACGACGGGGACTTAGAGATGCGCGCGACGATCAAATTGAAACTGGCCTCGGCATTCGGCTTCATCATCCTGATGCTGCTCGCCACGGCAGCCTACGGCATTTTCAGCCTCAGCAACCTGAACACAGCGCTGGAAGACGTCATCACCGGTCCGGCGGAGCGCCTCAAGCTCGCGCAGATGCTGAACGTCACCCAGTTGCAGCAGATCCGGCAGCAGAAAAACCTTCTGATGGCCACGAGCCCCAGCGAAATGCAGGGTTATATCTCCACGTCCGATGAGGCGCGCCGGCATTTCGACGAGACCTTCAAATCGGTCCTGGCGCTCGCGACCGAGCAGGGCAAGGCGAACTGGGCGAAGCTCGAAGGCTTCACCACGGAATTCCGCAAACAGGACGACCGCATCCGCGCACTCATGCTGGCCGGCAACACGGCCGGCGCGCAGCAAGTATCGACCAATGAGGCGCGCACCGTCACCAACGAGATCGACGCGCTCCTGACGCAGGTCGTGAACCTGGAGGAAACGCGGCTCGATCAGGCCGACGATCAGGCCGACGTGGACTATGCCCAGACCCGTACGATCATGATTTCGGTCGCCGGTATCGCCCTCGTGATCGCCGTCTTCGCCGCCATCTGGATCGCATTCTCCATCAACAAAGGCCTACGCAACGCCGTGACCGCCGTGCAGAACGTTTCCGACGGCGATCTGACGCGCTTTGCGACCATCACCACCAAGGATGAGATCGGCGAACTGCTCGGTTACGTCAACACCATGATCGAGCGCCTTCGCGGCGTCGTCGGGGATGCGCTTTCCGCCTCGGACAACGTCTCGTCCGGCAGCCAGGAGCTTTCGGCAAGCTCCGAGCAGCTCTCCCAGGGCGCCACCGAACAGGCCTCTTCCGCCGAAGAGGCCTCCGCCTCCATGGAGCAGATGGCCGCCAA